>NZ_DATEJS010000310.1:0-15638 GCF_035277845.1 Microbacterium sp. | reverse complement strand
CACGGTCGAGCCGGGCTGCGCGTCGAGGTTGTCGATGCGCAGCGGCGCGGCGTTCGCGCCGAGGCTCTTGACGGTGTTGGCCGGCACGTCGACGGTCAGCGTCGAGGCCGTGGCGCCCTCGCCGACCTGCACGGTGAGCGTCGCGGGCTGGTCGGTCATGTTGACGACGCCCGCCACGAGGTTGCCGGTGGTGCCGTCTCCGGTGATCACGAGCGCGTTCCGGATGATCAGCGGAGCGCCGTTCTCGGGGATGTTCAGCCCGTCCGCGGGGGAGTAGGGGATCGTCGTGGCCTGGGGTGCGAGCATGGCGCACCCGCTGGTGCCGAGCATGACGGCAGCGCCCAGGGCGACGGCCGCGACGAAACGCGATTTCACTGTTCCTCCTGCAGGGACGGCGTGATTGTCCCTTGCATTCTATGGGGTCGGAGCCTGTGCCCGTGGCACCCCGAGGGGGGCGGGCGGCGAACCTTAGTGCATCGCGGCTGTGGTATTCTAGAGTTTGCCGAAAGGACTTAACTGCATGCTTTTTGAGGTTGGCGAGACGGTCGTCTATCCGCACCATGGGGCCGCGACGATCATCGAGGTCAAGGAACGGGTCATCAAGGGCGAGACCAAGAAGTACCTGAAGCTCAACGTCACGCAGGGTGATCTCATCATCGAGGTCCCCGCTGAGAACGTCGACCTCGTCGGCGTCCGCGACGTCATTGGCAAAGAGGGTCTCGACCGCGTTTTCGAGGTGCTGCGCGCACCCTTCACCGAGGAGCCGACCAACTGGTCGCGTCGCTACAAGGCGAACCTCGAGAAGCTCGCCTCGGGTGACGTGATCAAGGTCAGCGAGGTCGTCCGCGACCTGTGGCGCCGCGATCAGGACCGTGGCCTGTCCGCCGGAGAGAAGCGGATGCTGGCCAAGGCGCGTCAGATCCTCGTCTCCGAGCTCGCGCTGGCCGAGAAGACCGACGAAGAGCAGGCATCCCTCGTTCTCGACGAGGTCCTCGCCTCCTGAGGTCTCATCGCCCGGACGCCGCCGCCACCCTGATGGGTGCGGCGGCGTCCCGGTAATGTCATGGCGTGAGCATCACTCCCGTCCCGCGCATCGCGGTCATCGTGGTCGCTGCCGGTTCCGGCACACGCCTCGGCGCGGGTGCGCCGAAAGCCCTGGTCGGGGTGGGGGCACGCAGCATCCTGCACCACGCGCTCGCGAACGTGTTCGGCGGGCCCCCCGCGCAGGTCGTGGTGGTGGCGCCGGCCGGGCATGAGGGCGCCGCGCTGACCGAGGCCCGGGATGCCGCCGGCGACCGCCGCGACCTGGTGACCGTCGTCACCGGCGGGGACACCCGGCAATCGTCGGTCGCAGCCGGTCTCGCCGCCCTGTGGGGCGATGTCGAGATCGTCCTGGTGCACGATGCCGCGCGCGCGCTGACCCCGCCCGCGGTGTTCGACCGCGTGGCCGCATCCGTCGCCGGAGGAAGTGCGGCGGTCGTGCCGGTGCTTCCCGTGGTGGACACCCTGAAGCGGGTCGCCGGTCGCACGGTGACCGGCGCCGTGGACCGCTCCGAGGTGGCCGCCGCCCAGACTCCGCAGGGCTTCCGCCGTGACGTGCTGGAGACCGCCTACCGGGTCGCGCACGCCGAGTTCACCGACGACGCCGCGCTCGTGGCCGCCGCGGGGCACCGCATCGACACGGTGGCCGGGGACGAGCGGGCGTTCAAGATCACCACGCCCGCCGACCTCGAGCGCGCGGCGCGGCTGGTCGCGGGCAGCGTCCCACCCGGTGCCCCACGGGTGGGCGTGGGCACCGACGTGCACGCCTTCGGCGGCGACGGGGATCTGTGGCTGGCGGGCCTGGAATGGCCGGGGGAGCCCGCGCTCGCGGGGCACTCCGACGGGGATGCGGTCGCCCATGCGATCGTCGACGCACTGCTGTCGGCCGCCGGTCTCGGCGACATCGGCACGCACTTCGGCACTGCCCGCCCGGAGTTCGCGGGCGCGCACGCCGATGCCTTCCTGCGGCGCACGGCCGCGCTGCTGCACGAGGCCGGGTGGGCGGTCGGCAACGTGACGGTGCAGGTGCAGACCAACCGGCCGCGCTTCGCGCCGCGGCGTGCAGAGGCCGAGCGCGTGCTGTCCGACGCCCTGGGCGCGCCGGTCACGGTGGGGGCGACCACCACGGACGGTCTCGGTTTCACGGGCCGCGGCGACGGCGTCGCCGCCACCGCCGTCGCGCTCGTGCTGCCGCTCAGATGAGCCGGCGCATGAAGATCGAGAGCGGGTCGGCCACGTAGTCGCCGAAGGGGCCGCACTCGATGAAGCCCGCGCGTTCGTACAGGTGCCGTGCCGCGACGAACTCGCGGGTCGTGCCCGTCTCGAGCCACAGGCTCGTCATGCCGCGCGTCTGGGCCTGCGCGATCAGATGCCGCAGCAGCGCCCGGCCGACGCCCTCGCCGCGGAAGCCGTCCTGCACGCGCATGGACTTGATCTCGCCCCGATGCGACTCGAGCTCCTTGAGCGCGGCGACGCCGGCGAGCTCACCGCGCGCCCATGCCGACCACACCGTGATCGACGGATGGCCGAGCTCGTCCAGGCCCAGGGCGTGCGTGCTCTCCGGCGGCGCGGCGTCGTGCATCGCCGCGACGTGCGCGGCGATCAGTGCGCGCGTGGCGGTGCCGGTCAGGTCGTCAGGGCGGATCTCGATCACGGACATCCGCGCCAGCATCCCAGACCGGCGTTTCGCGCATGTTTCCGACTCCCGACACCTCCCGGTCCGCGCGGCGCACGGCCGGTAGGCTGAAGGGATGACACTTCGGCTCTACGACACGCAGGCGCAGGCACTGCGCGACTTCGTGCCCGGCGACCCGGAGAACGTCACGATGTACGTCTGCGGACCGACCGTGCAGTCCGGTCCGCACATCGGGCACGTCCGCGCCGCCGTCGGCTTCGACGTGCTGCGGCGATGGCTCGAGCACCGCTTCCGCCGGGTCACCTTCGTGCGCAACGTCACCGACATCGACGACAAGATCCTGGACAACGCCACCGCGACCGATCCGTGGTGGGCGCTCGCCTACCGCATGGAGCGCGAGTTCACCGACGCCTACACGGCCGTCGGGGTGGAGGCGCCCACGTACGAACCGCGCGCGACGGCGTCCATCCCGCAGATGCAGGAGCTCATCCAGCGCCTCATCGACGCCGGACACGCCTACGCGTCCGCCGGCGACGTGTACTTCGACGTGCGGTCGTGGCCGGCCTACGGCGCCCTCACCCACCAGTCCGTCGACGCCATGGAGTCCGCGGCCGACGCCGATCCGCGCGGCAAGCGCGACCCCCGCGACTTCGCCCTGTGGAAGGGGTACAAGCCCGGAGAGCCCGAGGATGCGGCGTGGGAGTCCCCGTGGGGGCCGGGACGTCCGGGCTGGCACATCGAGTGCTCCGCGATGTCCCGCCGCTACCTGGGCGCGACCTTCGACATCCACGGGGGCGGCCTCGACCTGCGCTTCCCGCACCACGAGAACGAGCTCGCCCAGTCCACCGCGGCCGGTGACGGGTTCGCGCGGTACTGGCTGCACAACGGCCTCGTCACGGCGAACGGGCAGAAGATGTCGAAGTCGCTCGGCAACTTCGTGCTGGCCTCCGAGGTGCTTGCCGCACACGACCCGCTGGTGGTCCGGTATGCGCTCGTCGCGGCGCACTACCGCTCCAGCCTCGATCTGACCGACAACAGCTGGATCGAGGCGGATGCTGCGATCGGCCGCATCCGCACCTTCCTGGAACGCGTGCTGCGCGCGAAGGACGAGAAGGGCTGGTTCGTCTACGGGCCGGGCCTGCCCGAGCCGTTCGAGGCCGCCATGGACGACGACCTCGGCGTGCCGCAGGCGCTGGCGGTGCTGCACGACACGGTGCGCGCCGGCAACGCCGCGCTGGATGCCGGCGACGAGGACGCCGTCCACCAGGCGTTCGACCAGGCGATCCTGATGACCGGCATCCTCGGCATCAACCCGCTCGACCCGCGCTGGCGGACCGGGGGATCGGATGCCGCGGCATCCGCCCTGGACACGCTGATGCGGACGATGATCACGCAGCGCGCCGAGGCGCGCGCGGACAAGGACTGGGCGGCGGCCGACCGCATCCGCGACGCGATTGCAGCGGCCGGGATCGCCCTGGAAGACACTTCCGACGGAACGCATTGGAGTCTGATCGATGGCTAAGCCGACCCGCCCCGGAGCGGGCAACAGCAAGAAGAAGGGCGCCATGAAGGGCACCGGCGGCCTCGGCCGCAAGGCGCTCGAGGGTCGCGGCCCCACGCCCAAGGCGGAGGATCGTGCCTGGCACGTGGCCGGCAAGCGCAAGGCCGCCCAGGAGCGCTACGTCGCCGCCGGCGGCAAGGCCAAGCCGAAGCAGGCGAATGTCAACCGCACGACGCGGGCCCGCCAGAACGACGACACCGAGACGGTGACCGGGCGCAACAGCGTGCTCGAGGCGCTGCGCACGAAGATCCCCGCCACCGCCCTGTACATCGCGCAGCGCGTCGAGATGGACGACCGCGTCAAGGAGATGCTGTCGATCGCCACGCACCGCGAGATCCCGGTGCTGGAGGTCACCCGTCCCGAGCTCGACCGCATGGCCGGTTTCGACGGCGTCCACCAGGGCGTCGCGCTCAAGGTGCCGCCGTACGAGTACGCGCATGTGCAGGACGTGCTCGAGCAGGTGGTGGACCGCGGCCAGACGCCGCTGTTCGTCGCGCTCGACGGCATCACCGACCCGCGCAACCTGGGCGCGATCATCCGCTCCACCGCGGCGTTCGGCGGGCACGCGGTGATCCTGCCGCAGCGCCGGTCCGCGAGCGTGAACTCGGCCGCGTGGAAGACGAGCGCCGGAGCGGCGGCCCGCATCCCCGTCGCCGTCGCGGGCAACCTCACCTCCACGCTGAAGGACCTGAAGAAGCAGGGCGTGTTCGTGCTCGGCCTCGACGGCGGCGGAGACGTGTCCCTCCCCGATCTGCAGCTGGCCGACCGGCCGGTCGTCATCGTCGTCGGCTCCGAGGGCAAGGGTCTCTCGCGCCTGGTCACCGAGACGTGCGACCAGATCGTGTCGATCCCGATCTCGTCGGCGACCGAGTCGCTCAACGCGGGCATCGCCGCGTCCGTCGCGCTGTTCCACGTGTCGACGGTGCGCGGCGGCGCCTGATCCCCGTCAGTCGACCTCGACCGTGACCCGGTCGTCGTAGAAGCAGAGCATCCCGCCGATCGGCACCCCGTCGTGCAGCGGGTCGTCGTACGACCAGGCGGCATCCTCCACCGTCAGGTCGTCGAGTTCCGCCGACCAGTATGAGGCGGTGCCCTTGTACGCGCACGCCGTCGACGTGTCACTCGGCGCGAGCAGCTCCATGCGCACGTCGTCGCGCGGGATGTACCAGCGGTTCTGGAGGTTGGTCTCCTGCAGCAGAACGGGCCGGCGCGTGTCGGCCAGCACGGTGTCGCCGAGCCGCACGACCACGTGCCGCGTCGAGGTCAGGCAGTCGATCCGGTGGAACGGGTCGTGCGGGTGCGCGTACACGACCTGGTCCTCCTCGGTCCACTCGTCGAAGGCGTGCCAGTCGAGGATGACCCAGTCGGCCAGGTCGGGGTCGGCCGGCGTGAACGCCGCCTCGTCGAGCACCGCGCCGGTCGGCAGTCGCAGCGACCACGACGTGCCGGGCGTGCTGTGCACGCGGAACGGGACCCTCGGGGGCAGCACGGCGGGCTGCGTCTCGTCGCCGGTCACCGGCATCGGATCCACCAGGTCACCGGCCAGGTCGGAGACCGGAACGGCGTACTGGGCGACGGGCCGGCGCGGCTCCCACACGACCCGGACGTCGCGGGAGTCCGCCACCGTGTACCCGTCGACGGATGCCCGCACCCGCCGGTTCGCGGGAGCCCAGCGCAACTCGCCGATCATGCCGCGCAGCATCCTGATCATGTCGATGGCCATGATCTTGTCCTACCTCACCGCGGGCCCGCACGCCAGCGGCCGGCTGTGGGCGCACGGAAGTTGACGTCCTGCGCATCGGACGGAATGCGGGAGGGCCTGCGGCGTTGAATCCCACGGATGCCGCCACCCGGGCGGCGTGAGGAGTGAAGCATGGCACGCATCGTCGTCATCGGAGGAACCGGCTACGCCGGCGGAAACATCGTCGCGGAGGCCGCGCAGCGCGGACACGACGTCGTCGCGATTTCGCGCAAGGCCCCGGCCGAGCCCGTCTCGGGCGTCACCTACGTCGCGGGCGATGTGCTCGACGTGGACTCGATCACCGACGCCCTGACCGGCGCGGACGCCGTGGTCTCGGCGGTGTCGCCGCGCGGCGACATGCTCGAGAAGGGCCTGGACGCGGTGCGCGTCCTCGCCGACCGCCTCACCGGCACCGGCACCCGCCTGGGCGTCGTGGGCGGCGCCATGGGCAGCCTCGCCGCGCCCGGCGGCCCGCGGCTGTGGGACCTCGGCGTGCCGGAGGAGTACCGGCACGAGGCTCAGGTCGGCGTGGACACCCTCGAGCTGCTGGAGGCCTCCGAGGACGGTCTGGACTGGTTCCTCGTGCACCCGCCGAAGGTGTTCGGCTCGTGGGAGCCCGGCGAGCGGACCGGCGCCTACCGGACCGGCGGCGACGTGGTGGTGGAGGATGCCGAGGGCAACTCGTACATCTCCGGCGCCGACTTCGCGATCGCCGTCGTCGACGAGATCGAGAAGGGCGCACACCGCCGCGCCCGTTTCACCGTCGGCTACTGACGCGGAGAGCCCCGCTCAGACGAGGTCGCGCCAGTCGATGTCGTCGTCCTCGACGAGGGCGGGGATCTCCGCGGTGATCACCGGCAGCGCCATCGTCTCGGTGGGCGGCCCCATCACGGTCGCCTCATCGCGGCGGTGGCGCAGCACGGTGTCGATGTAGCTCGACAGCGCCTCGGCCAGGGAGAGGCTCGTCCCCTGCTCCTGGGTGCGGAACCAGCGGTGCTCGAGCACCTCGTGGAACACCTGGGCGGGTTCCAGCTTCGCGCGCAGCTCCCACGGGATCGCCCGGATGACGGGTTCGAACACGCGTGTCAGCCACTCGTGCGCCAGGCGCTCCTCGTCGACGGCGGGCGTCTGCCCGGACGTGCGACGCAGCCGGTACTCGTCGAGGTCGTTCAGCAGGCGGCGCGCCTGGTTCTCCTCCACGTCGAGCCCGGTGAGGCGGATGAGTCGGCGCTGATGATGACCGGCATCCACGACCTTCGGCTGGATCGAGACGCGCGTGCCGTCCGCGGTCGCCTCGATCGCCATCTCGCCGATGTCGAAGCCGAGCGCGTTCAGGCGCTCCACGCGTTCGGTGAGCCGCCACGCCTCGTCGCCGCTGAAGGTCTCGCGATCGGTGAGAGCCGCCCACAGCGAGTGGTACGCCGACACGATCCCGTCCGCGATCGCGAGCGCGTCCGCACCGCCCTCCAGCCGCCCGCCGGCGGCGAGGTCCATGATCTCGCCGGCGATGTTCGTCCGGGCGAGGTCGAGGTCGTACAGCCTCTGCCCGCGGGTCAGGCCGGCCTCGTGCAGTTCCCCCGTCTCCGCGTCGACGAGGTACGCGGCGAAAGCCCCGGCATCCCGCCGGAACAGGGTGTTCGACAGGGACACGTCGCCCCAGAAGAACCCGACGTTGTGAAGACGCACGAGCAGCACCGCGAGGGCGTCGACGAGCCGGGTCGCGGTGTCCGGACGCAGCACCTGGGTGAACAGCGCCCGGTACGGCAGCGAGAACCGCAGGTGCGCGGTCACGAGGGCCGCCGGCAGAGGCTCGCCGTCGGCATCCACCCGGCCGTCGATCACGGCGACCCGGTCGACGCAGGGCACGTCGAGGCGGGCGAGGTTGCCGAGCAGGTCGTACTCGCGCCGGGCCATGGCCGCCGTGGTCTCCTTGATCGCGACGACCCGCTCGGACAGGTTCGCGAACCGCACGAGGTGACGGGAGAGTCCCTTGGGCAGGGCCACGATGTGGCGGCTCGGCCAGTCGGCCAGGCCCGTCTGCCACGGCAGGGTGAGCAGGCCCGGGTCGATCGAGCTGGCGGTGATGCTGAGTGCTTCGGTCACGGGTGTCTCCGCAGAAAGACGGAGGCGGCGCGGTGGGATGACCCGACCGCGCCGCCTCGCGCTGTGTTGTCCGGTTACGCCGAAGCGATGGCCTTGTCGGTGAGGCGCTCGCCCGACTCGACGTCGAAGACGTGCACGTGACCCGGGACCGGGGCGAGCACGACCTGCTCGCCGGCGTTCGGGTGGTTGCGGCCGTCGACGCGCGCCACGAGGTCGGTGCGCTTGCCGTTGATGTCCGCGTGTCCGTACAGGTAGCCGTCGGCGCCGAGCTCCTCGACGAGGTCGACGGTGACGCGCACGCCCTTGCCGTCGGCCGGGCCGACCTGGATGTCCTCGGGCCGCACGCCGATCGTGACGTCCGAACCGTGGGCCTTGCCGAGCGTGTCGGCCTCGACCGGAACGATCAGGTCGCCGAACCGCACGCCGCCCTGGGCGAGGTCCACGGTGAACAGGTTCATCGCGGGGGAGCCGATGAAGCCGGCGACGAACACGTTGCTGGGCTTCTCGTACAGGTCGCGCGGGGTGCCGACCTGCTGCAGGAGGCCGTCCTTGAGCACCGCGATGCGGTCGCCCATGGTGAGCGCCTCGGTCTGGTCGTGGGTGACGTAGACGGTCGTGACGCCGAGGCGACGCTGCAGCGACGCGATCTGGGTACGGGTCTGGACGCGCAGCTTCGCGTCGAGGTTCGACAGCGGCTCGTCCATGAGGAACACCTGCGGCTGGCGGACGATGGCGCGGCCCATGGCGACGCGCTGACGCTGACCACCCGACAGGGCCTTCGGCTTGCGGGTGAGGTACTGCTCGAGGTCGAGGAGCTTGGCGGCCTCGAGCACGCGTGCCGCGCGCTCGTCCTTGCCGACACCGGCGATCTTCAGGGCGAAGCCCATGTTCTCGGCGACGGTCATGTGCGGGTACAGCGCGTAGTTCTGGAAGACCATCGCGATGTCGCGGTCCTTCGGCGGGACGTCCGTGACGTCGCGGTCGCCGATCAGGATGCGGCCGTCGTTGACCTCTTCGAGGCCCGCGAGCATGCGAAGCGAGGTCGACTTCCCGCAGCCGGAGGGGCCGACCAGGACGAGGAACTCGCCGTCGCCCACTTCGAGGTCGAGCTTGTCCACCGCGGCACGGGTGCCGCCGGGGTAGAGCCGGGTTGCGCTGTCGAAGGTGACTGACGCCATGTTCTCTTCTCCTTCACCGGCAGGTACGTGCCGGACGATCCGTAGTGAGGAATGAGCGGGGGCCTCCCCGCACGCCCGCCGTTGGGCGCTCGCACCAGTATGACATGCCGCGGCGGGATGGCCAGCACGAGTCGTCGGGGAGCATCCCGCAGGCGCCCACTGACACGTCCGTGGCAGGCGGTGTCTGGGCATTTCACAGCCTGCCTGTCTAGCATCGTTGCCATCGCTTCCCCTGCGATCCGCACGCCGGTCCGACTTCGTCCGCCGCGTGCCCAGAGAGATTTCCGCACCACAGGTTTGCGTCGAGAGGTTCCATGTCCAGCGACCAGTCACCGAACATCCCCGATCAGGGAGATCGCCGCGAGGCGGTGCGTGAGAAGGCGCAGCAGGTTCGGGCGAAGCAGTCGCGGGCGCGCACCATGCGCCGCGCCACGATCACCACGGCCGTCGTCGTCGTGGTCGCCGTGGTCGCCGTGGTCGTGACCTGGACGGTCACCTCTGCGGCATCCAAGCCGGAGCTCTCGCCCGCGCACGTCACCGACGGCGGGTTCGCGGTGACGGCGGTCAAGGGCATGGCCGGTGCGGATGACGCGTCGGCCCCCGCCCCCGCCCCGACGGCGAGCACCGCCGGTCGCACGGCGTCCTCGCCGAGCCCGTCGGCGTCCGCGTCCGCCACGCCGCAGCCGGGTTCGGTGGACATCCGCGTCTACGTCGACTATCTCGCGCCGGGCGCCGAGCAGTTCCAGTCTGCGAACGCCGCTCAGCTGACGAAATGGGTCACGCAGGATGCCGCGACCCTCACCTACTACCCGGTGGCGATGCTCACCCCGAAGTCGAACGGCACCAAGTACTCGCTGCGTGCGGCGAGTGCGGCGGCCTGCGTCGCGACCTACTCGTCGGACACCTTCTTCGCCTACAACAACGCGTTGCTGACGCGTCAGCCCGATCAGGGTTCGGACGGTCTCACGGATCAGCAGCTCGCTGACCTCGCGATCGCCTCCGGGGCGCAGTCGCCGAAGACCGTGCGCTCGTGCATCCAGAATGAGAACTACGCGTCCTGGGTGAAGACGTCCACCGACAAGGCACTGGCCGGGCTTCCCGGCACGAAGGATGTCGCGTTGACGTCCGCGCCCATGATCCTCGTGAACGGCCAGCCGTACGTCGGCGCGCTCGGCGACCCGAAGGAATTCGCCCAGTTCGTGCTGACGATCGCGAGCGACTCGTACTACAGCACGTCGTCGCCCACCCCGACGCCCACGCCCACGCCGACCCCCAAGGCGACGCCCAAGAAGTGACAGACGAGAGGCCGGCAGCGTCCCCGACGCTCCCGGCCTCTCGCCGTGCGGCTCGCATCATCGCCCGGTGACACGGAGCCTGTGGATCGGATGGTTCAACTTCGCGGACGCCCTAGACTTGACCGCGAGCGGCAGGACCCGCCGACTTGGCGCAATTGGTAGCGCACCGTACTTGTAATACGGGGGTTACGGGTTCGAGTCCCGTAGTCGGCTCTCACGCGCAAGGCCCCGGCTCCGTCACGGAGCCGGGGCCTTTCCGCATCCTCGCAGTCAGTCCTCCGGGGAGAACCCGAGCGAGATCGAGTTCATGCAGTAGCGGTCACCGGTGGGCGTGCCGAACCCGTCGGGGAACACGTGGCCCAGATGCGAGCCGCAGTTCGCGCAGCGCACCTCGACGCGCTCCATCCCGAGGCTGCGGTCCTCGAGCAGCTGCACGGCTTCGGGGCGGATCGACTCGTAGAAGCTCGGCCAGCCGCAGTGCGAGTCGAACTTCGTGCCGCTGCGGAACAGCTCGGCGCCGCAGGCCGCACACGTGTACAGCCCCGCGCGGTGCTCGTCCAGCAGATCCCCGGTCCACGGCCTCTCGGTGCCCGCCTCGCGCAGCACCGCGTACTGCGCCGGGGTCAGCTCCTCGCGCCACTGGTCGTCGCTCTTGTTCACGGAATACGTCATGTCGGCCTCCACCCTCCATTCAACCCGACGGCGGGCCGGTCTGTTCCGCCGCATCGTCGCAGAATGGACGGATGACGCCCAGCGATCCGACCGTGCAGCAGATTCGGGAGCGCTACGCGCGCTTCGCACGCGACGAGGCGCCCGGCCGGTCGGCGCTGTACGCGGATTGGGCCGCCGGAGTGGCCTCCGATCCCGGGGCCGCCGGCATCCTGGCGCGCATCCCCGCCGCGCACCGTCAGCCCCCTCTCGTCTTCGCGGTGACCCGGCTGCTCGGCGCACCGGAGCGGCCGTATGCCGAGTGGACGGCGTGGGTGCGCGACCACGCGGACGACGTCGTCGCCGAGTGCAGTCGCCGCAGCGTGCAGACCAACGAGCCGCAGCGGTGCGCCGTCCTGCTGCCGGCGCTCAGCCTCATCGACGGACCCGTCGCACTGCTCGAGGTGGGTGCGAGCGCCGGGCTGTGCCTCTACCCCGATCGCTACAGCTGCCGGTATCGCACAGGGGACGGGCTGACGACGGTGGATCCGTCCGACGGCCCGAGCACCGTCCGCCTCGACTGCGACGTCCGGGGCGGGACCGAGGTTCCGATGCGGATGCCGCGGATCGTCGCGCGGTTCGGCATCGACCTGCAGCCACTCGACGCCCGCGACCCCGCGGACCGCCGCTGGCTCGAGGGCCTCGTCTGGCCGGGGGAGCAGGGGCGCGTCGAGCGCGTCCGGGCGGCGCTCGACATCGCTGCGGCAGACCCGCCGCAGCTGCTGGCGGGAGATGCCGCCGACCTCCTCCCCGAGGTCGCCGCCCGGGTGCGGCGGGCCGCGCCGGATGCCACCCTCGTGGTCACCACGCCGGGCGTGCTGGCCCACGTGCCCCGTGCCGGACGCGAGCGCATCATCGCCGCGGCGGAGCGCGAAGGACGCTGGATCACGCTGGACGCCCCCGCGCTGCACGACGCGTGGCATCCCGCGATCGACGAGGCGTCCTGGCCGGGAGGCTTCGCGCTCGCCCTCGACGGCGAAGTGCTGGCCGCGGTGGACCCGCTCGGCGGATGGATCCGGTGGCGCACGGAGCGCCGTGGCCGGGATGCGCCGACGCCGCGTTAGCGTGGACGCGTGACCCTTCCCGATGTTCTCGCCGCTCCGGCCGCGCTCGCGCTGGGGGAGAAGGACCGGGGCATCCTCGACTTCGAGGCGGACTGGCAGCAGCGTGCCGGCGGCCGGCACAGCGGCGGCAAGGAGGAGGCGATCCGCGCGCAGCTCGGACTCACCCCGCCGCGCTACTACCAGCTGCTCGGCCGGCTCGTCGAGACGCAGTCCGCGCTCGCATACGACCCCGTGCTCGTCGCACGTCTGCGCCGTCTGCAGCAGTCCCGGCGCGAGCAGGCCCGTGTGCGGCTGAGCGGCGACCGGTAGACCTCGGATGCCGCGCCCGAGTCATCCACGGGACCGGTTCGACGACGTGCCCGACCTCAGTCGGGTCGGCGCGCACCGGGCCGAGAACCCGCATCTGCACGGCGGCGTCGTCTTCCTCTGGGCGCTCGCCTCGACCGCCCTGCTCACGATCGGCGGCATCGCCCTCGCCCTGCTGCTGGTCCGCTGAGCCCCCGCGTCCCGCCGTGTCGATGCTGTTTGCACTCGGCAGGGGAGAGTGCCAGAATGGGCGTTAGCACTCGCGTTCGTCGAGTGCTAGAACCCCAAAGCGAACGTCCTGGAGGGACGACACACATGGCAAAGATCATCGCTTTCGATGAGGAGGCCCGTCGCGGCCTCGAGCGTGGCCTGAACACCCTGGCCGACGCGGTCAAGGTGACCCTGGGCCCGCGCGGTCGCAACGTCGTGCTCGAGAAGAAGTGGGGCGCCCCCACGATCACGAACGACGGCGTCTCGATCGCCAAGGAGATCGAGCTCGACGACCCGTACGAGAAGATCGGCGCCGAGCTGGTCAAGGAGGTCGCCAAGAAGACCGACGACGTCGCGGGTGACGGCACCACCACCGCCACCGTGCTCGCCCAGGCGCTCGTTCGCGAGGGCCTGCGCAACGTCGCCGCCGGCGCCGACCCGATCAGCCTCAAGCGCGGCATCGAGAAGGCCGTCAAGGCCGTCACCGACGAGCTGCTGAACTCCGCCAAGGAGGTCGAGTCGAAGGAGCAGATCGCCGCCACCGCGTCGATCTCGGCCGCCGACCCCACCATCGGCGAGCTCATCGCCGAGGCGATCGACAAGGTCGGCAAGGAGGGCGTGGTCACCGTCGAGGAGTCCAACACCTTCGGCACCGAGCTCGAGCTCACCGAGGGCATGCGCTTCGACAAGGGCTTCCTCAACCCGTACTTCGTCACGGACCCGGAGCGCCAGGAGGCTGTCTTCGAGGACCCGTACATCCTCATCGCGAACCAGAAGATCGGCAACATCAAGGACCTGCTGCCCGTCGTCGACAAGGTGATCCAGGACGGCAAGGAGCTCGTCATCATCGCCGAGGACGTCGAGGGCGAGGCGCTTGCCACCCTGGTGCTGAACAAGATCCGCGGCATCTTCAAGTCGGTCGCCGTCAAGGCCCCCGGCTTCGGCGACCGCCGCAAGGCTCAGCTGCAGGACATCGCGATCCTCACCGGCGGCCAGGTCATCACCGAAGAGGTGGGCCTCAAGCTCGAGAACACGACGCTGGACCTGCTCGGCCGTGCCCGCAAGGTCATCGTCACCAAGGACGAGACCACCATCGTCGAGGGTGCCGGCGACGCCGCGCAGATCGAGGGTCGCGTGACCCAGATCCGCCGCGAGATCGAGAACACCGACAGCGACTACGACCGCGAGAAGCTGCAGGAGCGCCTCGCCAAGCTCGCCGGCGGCGTGGCCGTCATCAAGGCGGGCGCGGCCACCGAGGTCGAGCTCAAGGAGCGCAAGCACCGCATCGAGGACGCCGTCCGCAACGCGAAGGCAGCCGTCGAGGAGGGCATCGTCCCCGGCGGTGGCGTCGCGCTGATCCAGGCCGGCAAGGTCGCGTTCGAGGGCCTGGAGCTCACGGGCGACGAGGCCACCGGTGCGAACATCGTCAAGGTCGCCATCGAGGCGCCGCTGCGTCAGATCGCGATCAACGCGGGCCTCGAGGCCGGCGTCGTCTCGAACACCGTCGCGTCGCTCCCGGTCGGTCACGGCCTGAACGCCGCCACCGGCGAGTACGGCGACCTGTTCGCGCAGGGCATCATCGACCCGGCGAAGGTCACCCGTTCGGCGCTGCAGAACGCGGCCTCGATCGCGGGCCTGTTCCTCACCACCGAGGCAGTCGTCGCCGACAAGCCCGAGAAGGTCTCCGCTCCGGCGGGCGACCCGACCGGCGGCATGGACTTCTGATCCATTCCTGACGACGGATGCCCCCGACCTCCACGGTCGGGGGCATCCGTCGTTTCGGCTCGTGCCCGCTGGGCCGGGTTCAGCGGAACAGGCTGGCCGTGGCCTGCTCGGCATCCGCGTACTGACGACCGGCGCTGGCCAGGGCCGCGTTGATGCTCGCGAGCGACTCCTCGACCTGATGCTGCGTGGCCCGCCACTGGTCGACCACGTGCTGGAACGCGGTGGACGCGGTTCCGGTCCACGAGGACTGCAGGCTGACCAGTTGCGACATCATCGACTGCGTCTCGGACTGCAGGCGCTCGATCGTGCCGCGCACGGCGGTGTTGGCGGTGAGGACCGCGTCGGAATCGACTGCGTAGACGGCCATCGGTGGCTCCTTCCGGTTGGGTGGTCCCACCGTACGGTCGGGCCGCCGTCGAGGGCGGGGACGGGCTGCCGCTGTGGACGGAATCCGCTGGGCGGCGGCATCCGGCGCCCCTGTGGACGGGTCGCCCGGGCCTCAGTCCGCGGGGGACCGCCTCGGCTTCTCGATGGGCTGCGTCTCGATCGACAGCTGCCCTGCCCGGGAGGCCTCCTCGGCCAGGGGGAACGCGATGCGGAACGTGGCGCCGCCCCCGGGGGTGTCCAGCACCTCGACGGTGCCGTGCAGCGCATCCACGATCGACGCCACGATCGCGAGGCCCAGACCGGACCCGCCGGTGTCGCGCGTACGCGAGTTGTCCGCTCGCCAGAAGCGCTGGAAGATCTGCTGCTTGATCTGGTCCGGGATGCCGCCGCCGTGGTCGATCACGTCGATCCAGCCCACGCGGGTCTCCGCGTCGAGCCCGACGCCCAGCTCGATCGGCGATCCCTCGGGCGTGTAGCGGCGGGCGTTGGCCAGCAGATTGGTCACGACCTGCCGGATGCGGTTCTCGTCGCCGAGCACGATCGGCTCGAAGACGGCGGGCACCGGCTGCGGCGCGGGCACCGGGATCGGTCCGGTCGGCAGCGGCTCGATCGGTCCGGTGCCGCCGCGGGGGCGTCGGCGCAGCAGCGAGCGGGCGCTGCTGGTGAGCCCGGAGGGCACGGTG
>NZ_DATEJS010000309.1:0-13146 GCF_035277845.1 Microbacterium sp. | reverse complement strand
GATCACGGTGTTCTTGAAGTCGACGACGCGGCCCTGACCGTCGGTCAGGCGACCCTCTTCGAGGATCTGCAGCAGCGAGTTGAAGATGTCCGGGTGGGCCTTCTCGATCTCGTCGAACAGCACGACCGAGAACGGCTTGCGGCGCACCTTCTCGGTGAGCTGACCGCCCTCTTCGAAGCCGACGAACCCGGGAGGGGCGCCGAACAGCCGCGACACGGTGTGCTTCTCGCTGAACTCGCTCATGTCGAGCGAGATGAGCGCACCCTCGTCGTCGAACAGGAACTCGGCGAGCGCCTTGGCGAGCTCGGTCTTTCCGACACCGGTGGGTCCGGCGAAGATGAACGAGCCCGAGGGGCGCTTCGGGTCCTTCAGGCCCGCGCGCTGACGGCGGATCGTGCGGGACAGCGCCGCGATCGCCTGCTCCTGGCCGATGACGCGCTGGTGCAGCGCCTTCTCCATGAAGACGAGGCGGGCGCTCTCCTCCTCGGTGAGCTTGAACACCGGGATGCCGGTCGCCTGCGCGAGCACCTCGGCGATCAGGCCCTCGTCGACGGTCGCGTTGGTCGCGACATCGCCGCTGCGCCACTGCTTCTCGAGACGCAGACGCTCGGCGAGCAGCGACTTCTCCTCGTCACGGAGGGAGGCGGCCTTCTCGAAGTCCTGCTCCTCGGAGGCGAGCTCCTTCGCCTCGCGCACCTTCTGGATCTTGTCGTCGAAGTCGCGCAGCTCCGGCGGGCTCGACAGGATCGACAGGCGCAGGCGGGCGCCGGCCTCGTCGATCAGGTCGATGGCCTTGTCCGGCAGGAAGCGGTCGCTGATGTACCGGTCGGCGAGGTTCGCCGCGGCGACGATCGCGCCGTCGGTGATCTGCACCTTGTGGTGCGCCTCGTAGCGGTCGCGCAGGCCCTTCAGGATGTTGATCGCGTGCGGCAGCGACGGCTCGGCCACCTGGATCGGCTGGAACCGGCGCTCGAGCGCGGCATCCTTCTCGAAGTGCTTGCGGTATTCGTCGAGGGTCGTCGCACCGATCGTCTGCAGCTCGCCTCGCGCCAGCAGCGGCTTGAGGATGGATGCCGCGTCGATCGCGCCCTCGGCCGCACCGGCTCCGACCAGCGTGTGGATCTCGTCGATGAAGACGATGATGTCGCCGCGAGTCCGGATCTCCTTGGTGACCTTCTTCAGGCGCTCCTCGAAGTCACCGCGGTAGCGGGATCCGGCGATGAGCGAGCCGAGGTCGAGCGAGTACAGCTGCTTGTCCTTCAGCGTCTCGGGCACGTCGCCCTTGACGATCGCCTGCGCCAGGCCCTCGACGACGGCGGTCTTGCCGACGCCGGGCTCACCGATCAGCACCGGGTTGTTCTTCGAGCGGCGCGAGAGGATCTGCATGACCCGCTCGATCTCCTTCTCGCGCCCGATGACCGGGTCGAGCTTGCCCTCCCGGGCGGCCTGCGTCAGGTTGCGCCCGAACTGGTCGAGCACCTGCGAGCCGTTCTGCGCCTGGGAGGCGTTGCTGTCGTGCGCCGCGCCGGAGACGCCGGCGGGCTCCTTGCCCTGGTATCCGCTGAGCAGCTGGATGACCTGCTGGCGCACCTTGTTCAGGTCGGCGCCGAGCTTGACGAGCACCTGCGCGGCGACGCCCTCGCCCTCGCGGATCAGCCCGAGCAGGATGTGCTCGGTGCCGATGTAGTTGTGGCCGAGCTGCAGCGCTTCGCGCAGCGACAGCTCCAGCACCTTCTTGGCACGCGGCGTGAACGGGATGTGCCCGGTCGGCTGCTGCTGGCCCTGCCCGATGATGTCCTGCACCTGTTCGCGCACGGCGTCGAGCGAGATGCCCAGGCTCTCCAGGGCCTTCGCGGCGACGCCTTCACCCTCGTGGATCAGGCCGAGGAGGATGTGCTCCGTGCCGATGTAGTTGTGGTTGAGCATCTTGGCTTCTTCTTGGGCAAGCACAACCACGCGACGGGCTCGGTCAGTGAATCTCTCGAACATCGTCCAACTCCTTGAGGACGCACTGGTGGCGTCGTAGTTCGAGACTAACGAGCGCCCGGATGCCCTGCGCCTTTGTTCGCCATGGGCTAACGGCATCGGAGCGGCTCAACCGACGACTTCTGCGGCCCGGCGGCGCGATTGTCGTCGGTTGAGCGGAGAACGCGAGGGCTCGTTCACGATCGACGGGAGATGGCGCGACCGGCCGTCGCTCACCCGACAAGAGTTGCCGCCCGCCGGCGCGGAAGTCGTCGGTTGAAGCGGGATTCGGCGCCGGTCAGGGGCCGGCGTGGGCGCGGAGCCAGCCGACCGGGTCGACGGGAGTGGTGCCGCCGGCGAGAATCTCGAAGTGCATGTTGGCGCCGAAGGCGTGTCCGGATGCCCCGACCTGGCCGATCTCCTGGCCGACGGACACGTGCTGGCCGGCCACGACGCGGATCGAGCCGATGATGAGGTGCGCGTAGAGGCTCGCGACCCGCTGGCCGTCCACGACGTGGTTGATGACGACGACCGCGCCGTAGCCCTGGAAGTTGTCGGTGGCCATGCTGACCACCCCGTCGGCGATCGACTGGATCGGTGCGCCGGCGCCGGGCGTGAAGTCCGCGCCCTGGTGGAACTCGCCCGGACGCCATCCGAACCCGTAAGTGATGGGGCATCCGACCGCGAACGGCCACTGCACCTTCCCGCCGGGGTCGTTGACGAAGTACTTGTTCGACACCTGCGAGAACCCGGCGGGGATCGGCGACGGGTTGTTTCCCCAGCCGGCCGCGTTGTACCCGAGGTCCGTGGTGGCGTTGTAGCCGTTGTCGGCCAGCATCTGCGCGGTCGTCAGCAGCATCGAGCCGTTGGAGTAGAGCCCCGCCGCGGCCACCGAGACGGGACCCGTGCCGGGGACGGATGCCGGTGCGGCCCCGGTCGCGAACGACTCGCGGCTGAGCACCGCCACGGCGCTGGTGCCGGCGTGGTAGTCCTGACCGTGCCGGACGGCGCTCGCGTAGGATGCCGCTCCCGGTGCGGTCGCCGGGCGGCCCGGGTCACCGGCCGCCGCCACGGCGGATGCCGGAGTCGTCATCCCGACTGCGACGAGTCCAACGACGACCGCGGCCGCGATGCTGGTGAGCACGGTGCCCACCCGACGGCGGCGTCCACTGCGAGCAGGTTTCCCGGCCGGACCGAATGCCACGGGTGCGACATCCGGAACGGGTACGGCATCCGGAGCCGGCGGAGCGGGAGGGGTGTCCGTCCGTCGCTGCGCACGCAGGGCGCGTCGTGTCAGGGGCTGGTCGGGGAGGGTCTCGGTCACGCGCTCATCCTGGGTATCGAGTCACGGCCGCGCCCTGGATCGAGTCGTCGCCGTCGGGTCGGCGACGGGCACGGTCTTGCGCGACGTTACGCCGGGGGCCTGGGAGCGCGGTGCGAGGGACACCTTCGCGTCACTGCAGTGCGGAGGTGAGCCGGGCGAGGTTGTCGAGCACCGTCGACCGCAGCGGCTGCTGCCGCCACTCGTCCAGCGTCAGTTCGCGTGAGCGCTCGCGGTACAGGTCCTCGACCTCGCGGACCTCGCGCACGAACTCGTCGCCGCGCACCAGCATCGACACTTCGAGGTTCAGACCGAACGACCGCATGTCCATGTTGCTGGAGCCGATGATGGCGACCTCGTCGTCGATCGTGAGGCTCTTCGTGTGCAGGATGTACGGCTTCGGATACATCCAGATCCGCACGCCGGCCTTGAGCAGGGTCTCGTAGTAGCTGCGCTGGGCGTGGTAGACGATGGCCTGGTCGCCCTCCTCCGACACGAACAGCTCCACCTGGAGTCCGCGGTTGCACGCGGTGGTCACGGCCAGCAGCAGCGCCTCGTCGGGCACGAAGTACGGGCTGATCATGATGATCTTGTCCTGCGCGTAGTAGAGCAGACTCGCGAACAGCTGCAGGTTGTTCTCGAACCGGAATCCCGGCCCCGAGGGCACGACCTGGCAGTCGAGGTCGCCCGGTCCGGACTCGACGGAGAACACGTCGATCTGATCGGCGAGCGACTCGTCGGTCTCGCTGTACCAGTCCGACAGGAACACCGCGTTGACGGATGCCACCACGGGCCCCTCGAGCCGCACCATCAGGTCGACCCAGTGCAGGCCGCGTCGGATGTTCTTGCGCAGGTTGTAGGTGGAATCGACGATGTTCTGCGACCCCATGAACGCGAGCGTGCCGTCGATGACGAGGAGCTTCCGGTGGTTGCGCAGGTCGGGGCGCTGGTAGCGTCCGCGCAACGGCTGCACCGGCAGCATGAGATGCCACTTCGCGCCCATCGCGCGCAGGCGCCGCAGCGTGCGCCGGTACTTCGGCTTGCCGCGGTTGGCCCAGTGGTCCAGCAGCACCCGCACCGTGACGCCGCGGGCGACGGCATCCTCCATCGCCGCGAAGATCCCCTCGGTCGAGTTGTCCGCCTGCAGGATGTAGAACTCGAGGTGCACGTACCGCTTCGCGCCGCGGATGGCGGCGGCCATCGCGTCGAGGCTCTTGTGGTAGTCCGAGATGAGGTGCGCGGAGTTGTCCCCCGACAGCGGCATGGCGCCCAGGTTGCGGTTGAGGGTCACGAGCGAGTTGAACCACTGCGGCGCGTGCGGGCGCAGCGTGCCGAAGTCGAGGTGCTCGCTGGTCTCGCGGATGGACTCGTTGATGGCGTCCTGCTTGCGGCGACGCTTGCGCGGCAGGCGCGGATTCCCGATCAGCAGGAAGAGCAGCACCCCGAAGAACGGGATGAAGTAGATCGCCAGCAGCCAGGCCGTGGCGGCTGCGGGGCGCCGGTTGCGCGGCACGATGATGATGGCCGCGATGCGGATCGAGATGTCGACAGCGATGACCGCGACCGGCCACCACGTCTCGATGAATCCCATCAACCGGCGGCGGTGGGCGTCTTCGGAGGCAGGCCGCGCTTGGCGCGCTCTTCGGCTTCGACCTTGGCGTACGCCTTGCGCTCGCTGCGGTCGGAGCGCACGGCCGCGCGCAGCACGAAGAAGAACAACGCGCTCACGACCACCGTCGGAGCCAGCGCCCAGATGATGCCCGACCACACGTCCATGCCGCTAGTTTACGCACGCGCTGCCTGTCAACACCCTGGTTCCCCCGCGCGCGTCGTCCACCGGTCGCAGACGGTCGTTGCCGCCGGATGCCGGGTGCCCGACGGTCGTTCCATGACGACGATCATCAAGGCGGCGGATGCCGCGCAGTTCCTCGGGCTGGTCCCGCATCTGCTGGGATTCCGGCCGACCCGCAGTATGGTGCTGGTGCCCTTCGCCGGGTCGCGATCGCTCGGTGCGATGCGCATCGATCTCGAGCCGCAGCCGGCGCGCGAAGGTTCCGCGGAGCCGGCGGTCATCCTCGAGCCGCCGGGTGAGACGGTCGACCGCCTCGCGGCGACGGCGATCGGCATGGTGTGCCGGATCGCCTCGGCGGACGCCGTCGCCGTCGTGATCTACACGGACGAGACCATCGTCGGCGGCTGCCTGCCGCGGGAGCAGCTCGCCCGGGCCGTGGCGCGCCGCGCGGACGCCTGCGGCATAGAGCTGCGCGACGCCCTGTGCGTGGCGGGCAACGGCTGGGCGTCCTACCTCGACCCGGAGCGTCCGGCCGACGGGCGTCCGCTCGACCTGCTGCACAGCGACGAGCACGCCGAGCGACTGCTGCCGCTGGGCGACGGCGACCAGCATTCCGGAGCGCGGCTGCCCACGGTCGACCCCGCACGCCTCGCCGAGGTGACGACCGCCGTCGAGGCGCTCACCGGAGCCCTCGGCACGAACGGGACGACGAGCCTCGGCGCACACGTCGACCCGCGCGCCCTGCACTCGTTGCAAGAGCTGGACGACGTCACCCAGCTGCTGGAGCGGATGATCGAGTGGGATGCCGCGACCGCTGCGCCGTTCGAAATGGCCGTCGCGGTCCTGTGCCTGTCCCGCCCGGCCCTGCGCGACATCGCCTTGCTGCAGTGGTCCGGCTCGGTGTCCGACGGAGTGACGGCGCTCGAGGCCCAGCTGCGCTGGGAGGACGGCGAGCCGTACCCGGAAGAGCTCGGCACCCGCGTGTGGGGACAGGGCCCGGGCCCGGATCCGGAGCGACTGGAGTCTGCCCTGCAGCTCGCCCGGCACTGTGCCGCGCTCACCTCCGGCGTCCGGCGCGCGACCGTCCTCGGCATGTGCGCGTGGCTGTCGTGGGCGCAGGGCCGTTCGACGGAGGCCGGCGACTACGCCGCCGAGGCGTGCGCGAGCGGCGCCGAGATGCCGTTGGCCGAAGTCGTGCTCGCGTTCGTGAACACGGCCCACCTGCCGGACTGGGCGTTCCAGCGTGCGGCGTGACGGCCCCGGTGCTCGTTGACGGTGCTATTTGACGAGGGGGAAGAGGATGGTCTCGCGGATGCCGAGCCCGGTGATCGCCATGATGAGCCGGTCGATGCCCATGCCCATGCCGCCCATCGGCGGCAGGCCGTGCTCCATGGCGCGCAGGAACTCCTCGTCGATGCGCATCGCCTCGTCGTCGCCGCGGTCGGCGAGCTTCGCCTGCTCCTCGAAGCGTTTGCGCTGCACGACCGGATCGATGAGCTCGGAGTATCCGGTCGCCAGCTCGAAGCCGCGCACGTACAGGTCCCACTTCTCGACGACGCCCGCGATCGAGCGGTGGTCGCGCACCAGAGGGCTCGTGTCCACCGGGAAGTCCATGACGAACGTGGGCCGGGTCAGGCCGCCCTTGACGAAGTGCTCCCACAGCTCCTCGACCCACTTGCCGTGGGTGGGGTGTGCCGGGGCGTCCACGCCGTTCGCCGCGGCGAGCGCCTCGAGCTCGGCGAGCGTCGTCTGCGGGGTCACCTGCACGCCCGCCGCTTCGGACAACGAGTCGTACATCGAGATGCGGTGCCATTCCCCGCCCAGGTCGTACACGGTGCCGTCCGCCCAGGTCACCTCGGTGGAGCCGGCGACCGCGATGGCGGCGTTCTGCACGAGCGCCTGCGTGAGGTCGGCGATGCCGTTGTAGTCGGTGTAGGCCTGGTAGGCCTCGAGCATCGCGAACTCCGGGCTGTGCGTCGAGTCGGCGCCCTCGTTGCGGAAGTTGCGGTTGATCTCGAACACGCGGTCGATGCCGCCGACGGCCGCGCGCTTGAGGTACAGCTCCGGGGCGATGCGCAGATAGAGCTCCGCATCGAACGCGTTGGAGTGGGTCACGAACGGGCGCGCCGCGGCGCCGCCCGGCTGCACCTGCAGCATCGGGGTCTCGACCTCGATGAAGTCCCGCTCCGCGAACGTGGCGCGCAGGCTCGCGTTGACCTTGGCGCGGGCGCGCACCGTGGTGCGGGCCTGCTCGCGGACGATGAGGTCGAGGTAGCGGCTGCGCACCCGGGCCTCTTCACTGAGCTCGGTGTACAGGTTCGGCAGGGGCAGCAGCGCCTTCGACGCGATCGCCCAGTCGCTGACCATGATCGAGAGTTCGCCGCGGCGGCTGGAGATCACCTCACCCGTGACCGACACGTGGTCGCCGAGGTCGACGAGTTCCTTCCAGCGCTGCAGCGACTCCTCGCCGACGGATGCCAGCGACACCATCGCCTGGATGCGGCTGCCGTCCCCGGACTGGAGCGCCGCGAAGCACAGCTTCCCGGTGTTGCGGCTGAAGACGACGCGCCCGGCCACCGAGACGACCTCGCCGGTCTCGTCGCCCGCCTCGAGGTGCGCGTGGCGCTCGCGCACCTCGGGGATGGTGTCGGTGACCGGCACGGTGACGGGGTACGCGCCGCCGGCGGCATCCTCGCGCTCGGCGATCAGCCGCTCGCGCTTGGCCATGCGCACCGCCTTCTGTTCGATGACGTCCTCTTCGGACGTCTCGGCGGGGGCGGCAACGGGCATGTCGGTCATCAGGCTCCTCGGGAAAGTCGCCGATCAGTTTATCGGCGCCAGGTCCGCGGTTCCTGGGCCGTCGCCCGAGAGGGGCTGCCGCCCGGGAGGGGCTGCCGCCCGGGAGGGACTGCCGCCCGGGAGGGGCGAGCCCGACGCGGCGTGTCAGGTCAGGCCGAGGGCGGCGTCGGTGTCGGGGTCGGCGTCGCGCAGGGCGAGATCGACCGTGGCGTGCACCAGCGTGGACAGGTAGGCGCCCGGGGCCGGGACGCCGGCATCCGTCAGCGCACCCACCGCCTGCTGCACGATCGACCGGGAGAACTGGGTCGCCGTCGCGATCGCGTCGCCGTAGGCGTGGCGGTCCGCATCCGCGACCACGATCGGCTCGCAGCCGAGCTCGACGGCGAGCGCCTGGGCGATCGGCAGCACGACGGCCGGCGCGGTGACCGCGGCGTAGGCATCGCGCAGGATGCGCAGGTCCATCGAGGTCCCGGTGAACGCGATGGCCGGATGCACTGCGATCGGCAGTGCACCCTGGGCTGCGGCCGGGGCGAGCACGTCGAGCCCGAACGCGGGGTCGGTGTGCATCACGATCTGGCCCATCTGCCAGGCGCCCACGTCCGCGAGCCCCGCGACGAGTCCGGGCAGCTGGTCGTGCGGCACCGCCAGCACCACCAGTTCGCTGCGGCGCACCACTTCGGGGGCGTCGAGGAACGGGATGCCCGGCAGCACGGACTCCACCCGCTCGTCGTCCGAGCCGTGGGTGATGCCGGTGACGGCATGCCCGGCACCGGCCAGCGCCGCCCCGATCACGGGGCCGACGCGGCCGGCGCCGATGATGCCGACACCGAGGCGTCCGTCGCGAGTCATCCGTCGATGCTAACCGACCACCCGGAACCGCGCCCGGGACGGCGCACGCGCACCGCCCCGCGACGGCGTGCGGAGGTCAGGCCCCCTCGCGCACCTCGTGGATCTCGTCGGCCACGAGACCGTGCGCCTCCCGGTGCACGATGTTGGCGGCTTCGGGATCCGGCGCCTCGACGAGGCAGAAGATCTTCCCCTGCGACTCATCGACCCAGTAACGCAGGTACTGCACGTCGTGCTCGGCCTGATGCTGCAGGTCGGCGGCGTGCGCCTGCGCGACGGCATCGAGCGTGACGGACTCCCCCAGATTGTGGACATCCATGTACAGCGGCATGGCCCGCTCCTTTCCCCAGCAGGAGTCGGCGTCGCGGCCCGCCTGGTCGCCCGGACGCGAGCCGGACCAGCCGGCGAACGGGCGTGCGGCGCCGTCGGTGCGGTCCGCTCCTTGCGGCTCAGGGTACGCGCATCACTCCGCGTCGGAAAGCCCGTCGGCCCAGCGGTGGCTGCGGTCCCCCGCCCCCGCACGCACCGCACCTGCGGCGGCGGCCCGGAACAGGGCGACGACGGCGTCCCTGTCGATCGCGCCGAGCCTGCCGGACACGCGTCCGGCGATGGTGTGCGCGTGGATCTCGGCGACGCCGAGGGCACGGTCGAGCGGACCCTGCTCGATCCCGAAGGACTGCAGACGGGCCAGCGGCACCATGACCAGCGAGCGCCAGATGAACCCGCGACGCATGATCAGCACGTCGTCCGTGAGTGCGAAGCCGTTGCGCCGCCACGACAGCGGCCGCAGGATCCACGCGCGTCCCGGGGTGGTGGTGAAGGCATCCACCCCCGAACCCCGGCGCCGCAGCACGCCGCGGTCGAACACCAGCTGCCACGCGTCGTCGCCGAGCCCCGGCAGCAGCAGCCGCATCACCCGCTCGGCGTCGGCGCGGTCCCCGACCGGCAGCGCGTCGGCGGCTTGATCGGACTCGCGGCTGCCCGACGCCTTGCCGGCGAGCCGATTGACCCGGACCGCCCACCAGCCGGCCGGGCGCCACAGCAGCGGCTGCGACACTTCGACCGCGTGCACGCGGCCGGGCGGCAGGATCTCGGTGATCGTGGTGAACAGGCCGTACGTGATGCGTACGCCGTCGGGGGTGGGGGCGATCGCGTACCGGAACTTCTTGGCCAGGGTCCGCACCCAGTACGTGCCGAAGCCGATCATCGCCGGGATCACCGACACCAGCAGGATCGGCGTCGTCTCCCACGCGCCCCAGGCGATGACCGCGATGAGCACCAGCAGCCAGACCGTGGCCTGGCTGAGCACATGCGACAGCAGCAGGCGCAGCATCGGGATCTCGACGACGGATGCCGGCTCCACCGGCGTCTCGGCGCCCAGCACCATCCCGGTCATCGCATCCGTGACCACCGCGGTCGCCTGCGCGACCCGGCCGGGTCGCACCCCCGGCATCCGCCCCGCGGCGACCGCCTCGGCGAGCTTGCGGCCGGAGGCGAGGCGCAGGATGTCGGCGCGCACCGCCTCGGCGGTCTTCGTCGACAGGTACTCGAGCTTGACGTTGGAGTCGGAGCCGGCGCCGAGCACGTCGAGCTTGGCCATGCCGACCAGACGCGCGACGAGCGGACGGGTGAGGTTCACGCCCTGCACGCGATCGAGCGGTGCCCGGCGCTGGCTGCGGAACAGCACCCCCTGCCGCACCTCGACGTCGTCCCCGGTGATCCGGAACGTGTGGAACCGCCACGACAGATAGAACAGGCCGATGAGCACGACCAGCAGGGCGGCGAGGATCAGCAGCGCGACGAGCACCAGGTTGTGCCGGATCACGAAGTCGATGGGGTCGCCGTTCTGCGGCGGCCCCAGGTCGCCCGCGCCGGGAACCGTCGTCGAGATGAACAGGTCGGCGATGCGCTCGCGCAGATTCGAGATGATCAGACCCGCGATGACCACGAGCACCAGTCCGCCGCGCAGCAGCGGGGTGAGCGGATGCATCCGGTGCCATTCCCCGTCGCTGAGCGGAGACCGGAAGCTGCCCGGCCCCGGCGGCACCGGCACCATCCCGCCCGGCCCCGGCACTTGCGGTGGGGGCATCGGCGGGCCGCTGTAGGGCGGCGGGACGGCGGTCACAGCCCGGTCCGGCGCGACTCGGCGACCTCGACGAGCGTGTCGCGCAGCTGCTCCGCGGCGGACTGGGTGAGCCCCGGGATGGTGACCCCGGTGGATGCCGCGGCGGTCACGAGCTTCAGCTGGGCGATGCCGAATGCCCGGTCGAGCGGTCCGTGGGTGATGTCGACGAGCTGCATCCGCCCGTACGGCACCGCGACCTGACGCTGCCACAGGATGCCGCGGCGGAAGACGAGGTCGTCGGCGCGCAGCTGATAGGCGTACGCCCGTGCCTGCCGCGGCGTGATCGCCGCCGCCCAGATGTACCCGACCAGAAGCAGGCCGCCCACGATCCACGGCCACGCGTTCGCCAGCACCAGGGTGCCCACGACGAACGCGGCCGCGAGGATCACGATGATGATCCCGAGCGCGATCAGCCGCACCCACACGTAGTTGCGGGACAGCTGGTGCCACGTGCCGTCGCCGAGCGGAAGGCGCTTGTCGCTGCCCGGTTCGAGCACGCGATCGTAGGTGTGCGCGTCGAGCACGGCATCCTGACCCGGCAGAGGGGGCCGCGGCGGTTCCGGAGCGGGGTCGGTCATGCGGAGCCTCCATCGGGGGCGGACCCCTCGGGGTCGTCGTCGTCCTTGCGGATCGTGCAGAGGTGCTCGGCGATGAGCGCGGCGACGACGAGCACCGCGCCGCACACCGCCGTCGTGATCAGCACCGCGACGACACCGCCGTCGTGCTCGGTGGGCCGGGACAGCACGAACAGCAGCAGACCGAGTCCGGCACCGCCGAGGCCGGCACCGACGAGGCTCGACGCCTTGGCGAGCATCGCGATCCGCACCGCGCGGAACGGGTTGATCTGCGGCTTGCCCCGACCGTTGATCGCGCGGCGGATCGGGATCGCGAGCGCGATCACGATCGCGCCGAGCGCGACCAGCACGACCGGGAGGCTGACCATCGGCGTGAAGGTGGGGTGGCCGGATGCCGCCAGCAGCTGATCGGTGCCGTAGCCGACCACGATGCCGATCACGGCGGCGATGACGAGGACGGCGGGACCGGTGCGCCTCATGAGGGGTCTCCGGGCACGATGCGTTTCGTCTCGCTCCGCTCGCTCAACGACCGGGGAGGCAGGGCGCGGGCGAGGTCGGAGACCGGGCCGCGTCCGGGCAGCACCGCGTCGGGATCGAGGGCGAGCCACGGGTCGAGCACGAAGGTGCGCTCGGCGGCGCGCGGGTGCGGCAGCGTCAGGCGGGGGTCGTCGGAGCGCACGTCGCCGTACGCGATGAGGTCGAGGTCGAGGGTGCGGTCGCCCCAGCGCTCCAGGCGCACCCGGCCGTGATCGGCCTCGATGCGGTTCAGCTGCGCGAGCAGCACGGCGGGCGCGAGCCGGGTGCGGATGATGGCGACCGTGTTGAGGTAGGTGGGGGCATCCTCGTCCGGGCCGTCCGGCTTGACCGCGACCGACTCGATCACCGGGGCGACGCGCACGGATGCCACGAGCGGCAGTTCGCGCAGCTCGGCGATCGCGGCGTCGATCGTGCCGGAGCGTTCGCCGAGGTTCGCGCCGAGCGCCACGACGGCCTCCGCCCACGCGCCGGGAGGAGAGAAGCCCTGGGCGAGACGGCGGTTCACACCCGCTCCCGCGTGATCGAGATGGTGACGTCGTCGAACGGCACGGTGATCGGGGCATCCGGCTTGTGCACCGTCACTGTGACGCGCTGCACGCCGGCGAAGGCGAGCACCGCGTCGGCGACCCGCTGGCTCAGGGTCTCGACGAGGTTGACCGGCTCCCCCGACAGCACGGCGGCGACGGCTTCGGACACCTCACCGTAGTGCACGGTGTCGGCGACGTCGTCGGATGCCGCGGCCGGGCGCGTGTCCACCCACAGAGTCACATCGGCACGGAACTCCTGACCGTCCCGGCGCTCCTCGGGGAACACGCCGTGATAGCCGAACGCGCGGATGCCGCTCACCTGGATCCGGTCGAGCTGGTCGGTCACTGCGCCTCCTGTGGGATTGCCTCGATCCGATCGTCCCATGCCGCGGCGATCCGCAGCGCATCCCGCGTCGCCGCGACGTCGTGCACCCGCACGGCCCATGCGCCGGCCTGCGCGGCGAGCACGCTCGTGACCGCGGTCGCAAGGTCGCGGCGCGGCTCGTCGACCGTGTCGCCGTCCGGCTCGAGGGTCTCGGCGAGGAAGCGCTTGCGGCTGGTGCCGACCAGCACCCGTGCCCCGAGCGGGTCCAGCTGCCGGAGCCCGCGCAGCACCGCCCAGTTTGCCGCGCCGCGCTTGCCGAACCCGATGCCCGGGT
>NZ_DATEJS010000308.1:0-3547 GCF_035277845.1 Microbacterium sp. | reverse complement strand
CGATTCCTGCCCTCCCTCCCCTCTCCCGGTCGTTGAGCGAGCGGAGCGAGCCGAAACGCGGCTCCCTCCCTCCCTCCCGGTCGTTGAGCGAGCGGAGCGAGCCGAAACGCGATTCCCCCCGGCACGACGAAGCCCCGCGAGAATCGGCCATCCGATCTCGCGGGGCTCCGCTCAGCTCAACCGCAGCTCAGCTCAGGGCATCCGCCAGCGGCAGCGCGTCCATCGCGTGCGCTGCCGCGACGCCGGTGTTCACCACCGATCCCGCGTGGGTGTTCAGCCCCGCGGCCAGCGCGGCATCCGCGCGCAGGGCCTCCTGCCAGCCGCGCCGCGCGATCTGCCGGATGTACGGCAGCGTCGCATTGGTCAGCGCCGACGTCGACGTGTTCGGCACGGCGCCGGGCATGTTCGCGACGCAGTAGAACACCGACCCGTGCACCTGGAAGGTGGGGTCGTCGTGGGTGGTCGGGTGCGTGTCCTCGAAGCATCCGCCCTGGTCCACGGCGATGTCCACGAGCACCGAGCCGGGCCGCATCCGCGCCACCATGTCGTTCGTGACGAGCTTCGGCGCCTTGGCCCCCGGGATCAGCACGGATCCGATCACCAGGTCCGAGTCGACGACGGCGCGGTCGAGGTCGAGCGGGTTGGATGCCGCGGTCTTCAGACGTCCCTGGAAGTGGTCGTCCAGGTACCGCAGCCGCGGGATGTTCGTGTCGAACACGGTCACGTCGGCGCCCATGCCCGCGGCGATGACCGCGGAGTTCGCCCCGGCGACGCCGCCTCCGATGACGGTCACCCTGGCCGGGCGAGTGCCGGGAACGCCCGACATCAGCACGCCGAAGCCGCCGGACGACTTCATCAGCGTGTGCGCTCCGACCATGGGGGCGAGGCGCCCCGCGACCTCGCTCATCGGGGCGAGCAGCGGCAGGAGGCCTCCCAGCTGCACGGTCTCGTAGGCGATCGCGGTCACCTTGTCGGCGACGAGCCGCTCGGTGAGCGGGCGGTCCGCGGCGAGGTGCAGGTAGGTGAACAGCACCAGGTCGTCGCGGAAGTAGCCGTACTCGGCGGCGATGGGTTCCTTGACCTTCAACAGGAGTTCTGCACGACCCCAGACATCGGCGGCGTCGTCGAGGAGGGTCGCTCCCGCATCCGCATATTCCGTGTCAGGCATCGACGAGCCGACGCCGGCGCCGCGCTGCACGAACACCTCGTGGCCGGATGAGACCAGGTCGTGCACGCCCGCGGGCGTGAGGGCCACGCGGAACTCGTTGTTCTTGATCTCGGTGGGTACACCGATTCTCATGGTTATCGTTTCTTTCTCTCCGCTCGCCTGTGAGCGGGGTCGGTGTCAGAACGCGGGGCGGATCCTGCCCACGTCCTGGCCGCCGCCGTAGACGGTCAGCGGAAGCTTCGCGGTCGTCTCGGCGACGGCAGCGGGGTCGAGGGCGCCGGCGAGTTCGAGCAGGCGCAGCGCGACGGCGGCGCTTGCCCGCGACGAGCCGTCGAGCGTCTTCAGGGCGACGGTGGTGCCGTTGGGCGCGACCATGATGTGCACGCCCTCCGCCCCGACCTTCGAGAAGACGCCGAGGCGCTCCATGATGACGGTGTCGTCGCGGCCGGGGCCGGCGATGGTCCACGGGTTGTCCCGCACCGCCTGCACGAGCTGCCCGGCGCTGCGGTGCAGCGCGAACGGCGAGCTCGTCGACGACGTGCCGATGCGCTGGATCGCCTTCGCGAGCCCGGCGAGGCTGATCGCGTGCACGGGCGCGCCGCATCCGTCGGCGGCGGTGGCCGCGACCCGTTCGCCGGAGAGGCGCTCGGTGAGCTCCCGGATCTGCACCTGCAGCGGGTGTGCGGGGTCGAGGTAGGTGGCGGTGTCCCAGCCGGCGGTGACGCATGTGAGCAGCATCGTCGCGTGCTTGCCCGAGCAGTTCATGCGGACGCGGGCGGCGGAGTAGTGCTCCCGCACCATCTCGTCGCGGGTGGCGCGGTCGCCGGGCCAGTCGGGCGGGCATCCGAGGTCGTCCTCACCGACGCCTGCGGCCTCGAGGATGCTGCGCACGACGGCGACGTGCGCGTCGGTGCCGGAGTGGCTCGCCGTCGAGAGTCCCAGCTGCACGCCCTCGAGCGGAGCACCGGCGGTGAGGCAGGCGAGCGCCTGGATGGGCTTGAGGGTCGACCGCGGGAAGATCAGCGCGGACGGGTCGCCGAGCTCCTTGGCGACGGTGCCGTCGGCGTCGAGCACGATGGCCGCGCCGGCGTGCCGGGATTCTATGAACCCTCCCCGCTCGACGGTGGCGAGTTCGACGGCGGATGTCACGGAGAAGGTCTGCGGCACGCCCTCCACCCTATCGCCGGGCGGTGCCGGATGCCGGGTGGCAGACTGTCGCACATGCTGGGTGAGCACGAGTACTCTGTCCGGTCGGAGTGGACCGGGAACCGCGGGAGCGGGACGTCCGGCTACCGCGATTACGACCGTCTCGTGACCATGTCGATCGCGGGCAAACCCGACCTGCTCGCCTCGTCCGACAAGCCGTTCCGCGGCGACGCCTCGCGGTGGAACCCGGAGGATCTGCTGCTCGCCGCGCTCAGCGAATGCCACCTGCTCTCGTACCTGCACGCCTGCGTCACCGCCGGCGTCGTCGTGGTCGCATACGAGGACGACGCCTCCGGGACGATGGTCGAAGACGGTCGCGGCGGCGGAGCCTTCCGCGAGGTGGTGCTGCGTCCGGTGGTCACGGTCGTGGAGGAGTCGATGACGGATGCGGCCCAGTCCGCCCACCACCAGGCCCACGAATGGTGCTTCATCGCGAACTCGGTGAACTTCCCCGTGCGGGTCGACCCCCGGGTGCGTGTCGCCCCCGCCGCTCCCGATCGTTGAGCGGGCGGCGCGAGTCGAAACGCGTCTCGCACGTCGTCCCCGGGCGTCAGTGCTCGAACCATCGCTCCTCGCGCCCCCGCCGCTGGCCGCCTTCGCCGCGGGGGCGCGGCGTGGGAGGGCGCCTCTGAAGCTCCGGATTGCCGGCGTTGACGACGATGAACAGCACGATGTGGACCGCCCAGTATCCGACCCAGAGGATGCCGAACAGGATGCCGCCTGCCACGAGCGCGTAGATGATCTCCATGCGCCGCACGCTAGCCGGGGGCTCCGACGTCGTCTGCGGTCATCTCCGGCATGCGGGCCTATCGCAACGAGCGTGTCGATGACGCAGGCCTTCCGCGGCCCGTTGGGTGTGGTCATGCGGCGGGTCGGAATCGTGTGGGTGGCGGCTGCAGGTCTCCGAAGAGGCAGCGGCGTTCGAGGCGTGGGTGCAGCACGATCGGCTCCGTGTCGGGGTCGGGGGAGTGCAGCACGAACTGGCCGGTGCCGGTTCGGGTGATCCGCCAGTGGTGGTGGTGCAGGTTCATGTGGTGGAACCGGCACAGCAGGATGCCTCGGTCGATGTCGGTTCGCCCGCCGTTGGAGTAGGGGTCGATGTGGTGCGCTTCGCAGGAGGACGCGGGTCTGTCGCAGGCCGGCCAGGCGCAGCCGCCGTCGCGGACGCTGAGG
>NZ_DATEJS010000307.1:0-24013 GCF_035277845.1 Microbacterium sp. | reverse complement strand
CTCCGCCCCACCGGGGAGCGCAGCCGCCTCGTCCGTGCCGACGACCATGCGGCTGTCCGCGGCATCCGCGACCCGCAGGCAGATCCGCAGCGGGCAGTTCGCCAGCAGCGCGTCGCGCAGCACTCCCGCGGCCCGCTGCGTGCCCAGCACGAGGTGCATGCCGAGCGCGCGGCCCCGGGCGGCGACGTCGGTGAACAGCGCCTGCAGCTCGGGGTGCTCTGCGAGCAGAGCGGCGAACTCGTCCACGATCACCACGAGACGCGGCATCCGCACCCGGTCGTCGCGGATGTCCCGGGCACCCGCCTGCACGAGCTGCGCCTCGCGCCAGCGCAGCTCGGCCGACAGGCTCTGCAGCGCGCGCCGCGCGCCGGACCCGTCGAGGTCGGTGATGACGCCCGACACGTGCGGCAGCCCGCGCAGTGCGTCGAACGCGGTGCCTCCCTTGAAGTCGGCGAGCAGGAACGACACCTCATCCGGTCCGTGTGTCGCGCACAGCGACGTCACCCACGAGATGAGCAGCTCGCTCTTGCCGGCACCGGTCATCCCGACGACGACCGCGTGGGGTCCGTCCGCGACGAGGTCGACCGCGAACGGACTCCGCCCGGCGGTGCCGAGCACGGCGGCGAGGCTGTTCGCAGAAGCGGATGCCTCATCCGGAAGCCGGCCATCGAGCAGATCCGCCAGCGCTGCCGCCACCACCGTGTCCGCTGCACCGAACACCGCCGTCGCCCGGTCGGCGAGCCCGGCCGCGAGCGCCCGCGCCTGCGAGAGCGACAGCCCCTCCACCCGGAGCTCGGCGGTGTCGGCCCCTACCGCCAGCGTCGCACGGTCGATCCCCGTGAGGGTGAGCACCGCCCCGCAGCGCGGCGGCACCGGCATCCCCTCGGCTACACGCGCGAGCACGATGTCGGCGTCGACCAGCGGCGCGGCGGGCCCGGCCACCGCCAGCGTCGTCCCGGTGGCCGCGCGTCGATGGGGGGCGACCTGCAGCCATTCGGTCTCGCCGTGCGGGTCGCCGACCAGGCGCAGGTCTCCCGGGGCGGATGCCACCAGCACTTGGGCGGCGAGCGCGCGCAGCACGGCCGCCGCCACCGGCTCCGGCCCGACCACCGCGACCCCGATGCCCGCCGGCACCGTCACCGGCGCCTCCTCGAGCACGGCGGCCCGCGCTCGAAGGGCGGCGGCCTCCGGATCGCCCTCCCCGCCGGACACCCGAACGGTGCTCGGCACCTGCCCCGCGCCGACGACGATCGCGGCACGCCGGTCGGCCGTGCTGGTCCAGATCACACCCGCTCCGACGGCGGTCGCGACATCCGGATGCCCCGCCCAGAGCCGGTCTCGCTCCCGCTCCTGCCGCTCCTCGATCAGCTCCGCCACCCGGGTGCGCGCCTGCACCGACTCGGCCTGGCGGCGCGCCCGGTCGCGTCTGGCCGCACGCCGGCCGTCGAACGTCGTCGCCACCGCGATCAGCGGCCCGAGCATCGCGAACCACAGCATGAACATCGAGCCGGTCACGAGCCAGAGCACCACCGCTCCCACGACCGGCACGAGAGACGCGAGCAGCGGCAGCGGTCCGCGCCGAGGCGGGTCGGCGACATCGGGAAGCCGCAGCGGCTCCTCCGGTGCAACGGCCGGCGCGCGTAAGGCGGCGTGCGCGGGCGGAGGCGCGACGATCCCGGCGGAACCCTCCAGACGCGAGGACAGCGTGGGCGTGAACGGCGACGGCGAGGTCATGCTCCCAGTCAACGAGCCGGGATGCCCGATCCGCCACCCGCAGTCGGCGCCTGTGGATAAGTCGCCCGCGGCGGACGGTCAGCCCACGTCAGGCCGAGCGATCCTCGGCGTCGCCGGCCTCGTCCGCACCATCCGCCGCACCCGCCTCGTCGGCATCCGAGTCGTCGGCATCGGACTCGTCGGCATCATCCGCGTCCGACTCGTCGGCGTCCGACTCGTCGGCGTCCGACTCGTCCTCGCGCGGGGCATCGGCATCCCGCTCGTCGTCGACGAGCGACTCGGGCGACCCGACGTTGAGAACGATGATCGACACGTTGTCGCGGCCGCCGTTCTCCAGGGCCGCGTCGAGCATGGCCTCCACGGCGTCGGCCGCGTCGGGGTGCTCGCCGAGGAAGTGCTGGATGCCGTAGTCGGTGAGCTCTTTCGTGAGCCCGTCCGAGCAGATCACGAACCGGTCGCCCTCGACGACGTCGAGGCGCACGTAGTCGGGCTTGACGTGGTCGCTCGGCCCGACGGCGCGGGTGATGACGTTGCCGTAGGGGTGGCTCTCGGCCTCCTCCGGCGAGAGGCGGCCCGCGGCGATGAGCTCCTGCACGACGGAGTGGTCGGTGGTGACCTGCGCGATCCGGCCGTCGCGCAGCAGGTACACGCGGGAGTCGCCGATGTTCAGCGTCACCCAGTGCGGGACCAGCCCCGACACGTCGAGGTAGACCCCGGTGAGGGTCGTGCCGGTGCCGTCGTCGGTCGACCCGGGATGCGAGGCGATGTCCCGGACGGCGAGCTTGATCGCCTTCTCGATCTCGCGCGGGGTGATCTTCGCGGACCCGGCGACGGACTGCATGCGCGCGACCGTGCGGGAGCTGGCGATCTCGCCGCCGATGTGACCGCCCATGCCGTCGGCGATGATGAACAGCGGATACTGCGCCAGCACGGCATCCTGATTGGTCTCGCGACGCCGGCCCACGTCCGTGACGGCCGCCCACGACAGTTCCAGGGGACCGTCGGGCAGCTCGACGGTGTGGAACCGTGTGGTTACGTCGGGCACGCCGCAGTCCTTCGCTTGCCGGGGCCGCGGCTGGTCGCGGCGTGTTCACATCCTAGGGCACCGGCTCAGCGGCCGGAGACGACGCCGACGGCGTCCGGCTCCTCCTCGTCGCCGATCGCCGCCTCGAACTGGGCGTTGTACAGCCGCCAGTACGCGCCGTGCGCCAGCAGCAGCTCGTCGTGGGTGCCCTGCTCGACGATCCCGCCGTCCTCCATCACCAGGATCAGGTCGGCGTCGCGGATCGTGGAGAGCCGGTGCGCGATGACGAACGACGTGCGGTCGGCGCGCAGGCGCGACATCGCGCGCTGGATGAGCAGCTCGGTGCGGGTGTCCACCGAGCTCGTCGCCTCGTCGAGGATCAGGATGCGGGGATCGGACAGGAATGCCCGGGCGATCGTGACGAGCTGCCGCTCGCCGACGCTGAGGTTCGTCGCCTCGTCGTCGAGCACGGTGTCGTAGCCGTCGGGCAGCGCGTGCACGAACCGGTCGACGTAGGCCGCGGTCGCCGCCGCGTGGATCTGCTCCTCGGTGGCATCCGGATCGCCGTACGCGATGTTGTCGCGGATCGTGCCGGCGAACAGCCACGTGTCCTGCAGCACCATGCCGGTGCGCGCCCGCAGATCCGTGCGTGTCATGGCCCGCGTGTCGACGCCGTCCAGGGTGATCCGGCCGGAGTCGACGTCGTAGAACCGCATGATGAGGTTGACGAGCGTCGTCTTGCCGGCGCCGGTCGGCCCCACGATCGCGACGGTGCTGCCGGGCTCGGCCGTGAGGCTCAGGCCGTGGATGAGCGGCTGGTCGGGCACGTAGCGGAACGACACGTCGTCGAAGACGAGAGTGGATGCCTCGTCGGGCACGTTCGCGGCGGGCTGCGGGTCGGCATCCTGCTCGGGAGCGTCGAGGAGCTCGAAGACGCGCTCGGCGCTGGCGACGCCGGACTGCAGCAGGTTCGCCATCGAGCCCAGCTGGCTGAGCGGCTGCGTGAACTGCCGGGAGTACTGGATGAACGCCTGCACATCGCCGATCGAGATGGCCCCGTTCGCGACCATCACCCCGCCCACGACGGCGATGCCGACGTAGACGAGGTTCCCGATGAACATCATGATCGGCATGATCAGCCCGGACACGAACTGGGCGCCGAAGCTCGCCCGGTAGACGGCGTCGTTCTCGACGTCGAACTCGGCCTCGACCTCGTTCTGGTGGCCGAACACCTTCACGATCGAGTGGCCGGAGTAGGTCTCCTCGACGCGTGCGTTGAGCTTGCCGGTCGCGCCCCACTGGGCGACGAACAGCTTCTGCGAGCGCTTGGCGACGAGCATCGTCACGACCAGCGTGAGCGGGATCGTGACCAGGGCGATCACGGCGAGGAGCGGGGAGATGACGAACATCATCACGAGCACGCCGAGCACCGTCAGCAGCGACACCACCACCTGCGACAGGGACTGCTGCATGGACTGGCCGATGTTGTCGACGTCGTTGGTGACGCGGCTCAGCAGCTCGCCGCGCTGCATCCCGTCGAAGTACGACAGCGGCAGCCGGTGGATCTTGTCCTCGACGCTGATGCGGAGGCGGTGCATGGCCCGCTGCACGATGCCGTTGAGGATGCGCGCCTGCAGCCACGAGAAGATGCTGGCGGCGATGTAGAGCGCGAGGACGGCCGCGAGCAGCATCCCGAGCCTGCCGAAATCGATGCCCGCGCCCGGGACGAAGGTCATCGACTGCAGCGTCTGGGCCTGCTGCGTCTGCCCGGCCTGCTTCATCTGGTCGATGATCTGCTGCTGCGTCGTGCCGGCGGGCAGATGCGCGAACTGCAGCGACACGAACCCGTCCACGACGACGTTGGTGGCGGCGCCGAGGATCTTCGGGCCGAGCACGTTCATGCCGACGCTGAGCACGCTGAAGAGCACCACGACCGCGAGCAGCCACTTGTCCGGTCGCAGCGTGCCGAGCAGGCGCCGCGCGCTCGGGCCGAAGTTCTGCGCCTTCTGCACCGGGGCGCCCATGCCTCGGCCGAAGGGACCGCGGCCGCCTCCGCCCGGGCCGACGCGCGCGGGGGCTCCGGCCGGTGCGCCGGCCGTGTGCGATGCGGGCCTGGGGGTGCTCATGCCGCCTCCACCGAGAGCTGGGATTCGACGATCTCGCGGTAGGTCTCGTTGGACTCCGCGAGCTCGTCATGCGTGCCGAGGCCGACGATGCGGCCGTGGTCGAGCACGACGATCTGGTCGGCGTGCTGGATGGTGGACACCCGCTGCGCGACCACCAGCCGGGTGGCATCCGGCAGGCGGGTGTCCAGGGCGCGTCTCAAGGACGCGTCGGTGCGCAGGTCGAGCGCCGAGAACGAGTCGTCGAAGATGTAGATCTCGGGATTGCGGACGAGGGCCCGGGCGATGGCGAGGCGCTGGCGCTGACCGCCCGAGACGTTCGTGCCGCCCTGGGCGATGGGCGCGTCGAGCTTCTCCGGCATCGCCTCGACGAAATCCCGTCCCTGTGCGATCTCCAGCGCCCGCCACAGGTCGGCGTCCGTGGCCTGATCGTCGCCGTAGCGCAGGTTGGATGCCACCGACCCGGAGAACAGGAACGCCCGCTGCGGCACCAGGCCGATGCGCCGCCACAGCTCGTCGGGGTCGTACTCGCGCACGTCGACCCCGTCGACCGTCACCGACCCGGCGGTGACGTCGAACAGGCGCGGGAGGAGTCCCACGAGGGTGGTCTTGCCGGCGCCCGTGGAGCCGATCACGGCGGTGGTGGTGCCGGGCTCCACGGTGAAGGAGATGTCGTGCAGCACGGCCTGGTCGGCGCCGGGATAGGCGAAGTCGACGTGGTCGAACACGATGCGTCCGACCGGGGCCGGGGCATCCGTCGGCTCAGCCGGAGCGGCGACCGACGGTGCGGTCTCGAGCACCTCGCCGATGCGGCCGGCGCACACCGCGGCGCGCGGGATCATCACGAACATGAACGTGGCCATCATCACGCCCATGAGGATCTGCATGAGGTAGGTGAGGAACGCGAACAGCGTGCCGATCTGCGCGTTGCCGTCCTGCACCTGGAACGACCCGAACCAGATGACCGCGACCGAGGAGACGTTCAGCACCAGCATCACCGCCGGGAACATCATCGCCATCAGGTTCCCGGCGCGCAGCCCGGTGTCGCGCACGTCCGCGGACGCCTGGGTGAACCGCCCGCGCTCCTCGCGTTCGCGCACGAACGCGCGGACCACGCGGATGCCGGTCAACTGCTCGCGCATGATCTGGTTCTCGCGGTCGATGCGCCGCTGCATGGAGCGGAACGCGGGCACCATCCGCACCACGATGAGCGACACGATGATGAGCAGCACCGGCACCGAGACGAGCATCAGCCACGACAGTCCGACGTCCTGCCGGATGGCGAAGATCACCCCGCCGATCGCGAGGATGGGCGCGGACACCATCAGCGTCGCCGACATCTGCACCAGCATCTGCACCTGCTGCACGTCGTTGGTGTTGCGGGTGATCAGCGAGGGGGCGCCGAACGACCCCACCTCGCGCTGCGAGAACGACACCACGCGGCGGAAGAGGTCCCGGCGCAGGTCGCGGCCCATGCCCATCGCGAGTCGTGAGCCGAAGTACACCGCGATCACCGAGCAGACGATCTGCGCCAGGCTCACCGCGAGCATCAGGCCGCCGGTGCGCCAGATGTAGTCGATGTCGCCCTTGATGACGCCGTTGTCGATGATGTCGGCGTTGAGCGTCGGCAGCCACAGGGATGCCAGCGACTGCGCGACCTGGAAGACGAGCACGCCGATCATCAGCAGCCATGCGGGCTGGAGGTAGCGGACGAGGAGCTTGCCGAGCATGGCATCCTTCCTGCGCGCACGTGCCGGCTCGGGAGCGACCCGATGGTTGCGGCGCGTCAAGTAACGCTACGCCCACCTTGAGGGACGGGGAAGGAACGTCCGTGCGCTGTCAGCGAACCGATATGCGGGTCGTTCAGCGGCCGGTGAAGATCGGCGGGCGCTTCTCGGTGAACGCCGCGAAGCCCTCGCGATAGTCCGCGGTGGCCTGCAGGGCGGCCTGGGCCTGGTTCTCGCGGGCCATGGCATCCCACAGGCCGAGGCGTTCGTCGCGCAGGCTCTGGATGAGCCGCTTGGATGCCAGGAACGCCTGCGTCGCCCCCGTCGCCGCGGTCTCTGCGGCGCGGATCGCGGCGTCGTCGACCTCGTCCGCGGGGAACACCTGCGAGAAGAGTCCGGCCGCCACCGCCTCTGCGCCCGTCATGAGCCGGCCCGTGTAGATGAGGTCGAGCGCCCGGTGCGCACCGAGCCGTTCGTAGAGCAGCGCGTGGCCGCCGGAATCCAGCACCGCGCCGAGCGCCGCGAACGGCGAGCCGATGCGCGCGGTGTCGGCGACGTAGACCACGTCCGTCGCGATGAGCAGCCCGAGCCCGACGCCGAGGCAGGCCCCGTGCGCGACGGCGAACGTCGGCGCCGGGAACGCGGACATCTCCTGCAGCAGCGGCGTGAGCGCGCCGTCGAGATAGGCGGGGACGTCGTCGGTGGCGGCATCCACCCCGGCGATGTCCCGCCCGGCGCAGAACGCGCGCCCCTCCCCGCGCAGCACCAGCGCGCGCACGCCCGCCGTCTCGGCGACACCGTACGCGGCGCGCAGCTCCTCGAGCCCCTCGAGATCGAGGGCGTTGAGCTTGTCGGGGGCGTCCAGGGTGACCGTGGCGATCTGGGCCTCCGTGCCCGTGCTTCCGGTGACCGGACGGATGTCGAGCTCGATCATGCGGACCTCCCGTGGCGTGCCGGCTCAGGTGTCATAGTCCACCACGACGCGGTCCGTCGTGGGGTGCGACTGGCAGGTGAGCACGTATCCGCGCTCGATCTCGTCGGGTTCCAGGGCGTAGTTCTCGGTCATCGTGACCGCTCCCTGCAGCAGACGCGCTCGGCACGTGCCGCAGACCCCGCCGGAACAGGAGTACGGGGCATCCGGCCGCACCCGCAGCGCCGCTGTCAGCAGCGATTCGCGGGCGACGAGGGGGCTGTCGACGTGGGAGCTCTGCCCATCGAGCGTGAAGTCGAAGGCGTAGGTCGGCTCGTCGGCGCGCACCTCGATCGGGCGCGCGGGCTCCTCGCGCTCCTCCCCCGTCGTGAACAGCTCGAAGCGCACGTGGCTGCGGTCGACGTCGCAATCCTCGAGCACGTCGCGGCACATCTGCACCAGTTCGATGGGTCCGCACAGAAACCACTCGTCCACCGTCTGCGGCGGCAGCAGCCGCTGCAGGATCGTGCGAAGCTTCGGCTCGTCGATGCGGCCGGACAGCACCGGGGCCGCACGCTGCTCGCGCGAGAGCACGTGATGCAGGGTGAGCCGCGTCGGGAAGCGGTCCTTCAGATCGGCGAGGTCGTCGGCGAACATCACGTCCGTCTGCGACCGGTTCGTGTAGACGAGGGTGAACAGCGAGGTCGCCGAATTCTCCAGCACCGCGGTCGCCACCGCCATGAGCGGTGTGATGCCGGAACCGGCGGCGATGCCGGCGACGTGCTTTCCGTCGAGTTCCGCCAGCCGCGTCGTGAACGTGCCCTGCGGGCTCATCACGTCGACGACCACGCCGGGATGAAGCTGGGTCTGCGCCCACGTCGAGAACCGCCCGCCGGGGTCGCGCTTGATGGCGACGCTGACGAGGTCCGCCCCGGGCCGCGGAGCGCGGCAGAGCGAGTAGGAACGGCGCACCTCGCGGCCGTCGATCTCGGCCCGCAGGGCCACGTTCTGCCCGGGCAGGTAGTGGTAGTCGTCGACGAGGTCCGGCGGCACCGCGAAGGTGACCTCGATGGCGTCGTCGGTGAGGGGTCGCACGTCCGCGACCGTCAGCGGGTGGAATCGTCCGCGCGTCGGCAGTGGCATGTCAGTGCGCCTTGAAGTGGTCGAACGGCTCGTCGCAGGCACGGCACTGGTACAGCGCCTTGCACGACGTGGACCCGAATCGTGCGAGCTCCCGCGTGTCGAGCGACCCGCAGTTGGGGCACTTGACCGACAGCCGCAGCGGAATCGGTCCGCTGCGCGCCGTCACCGGTCCGGGCGGGGCGATGCCGAAGGCGGCGAGCGCCTCGCGTCCGTGCGGGGTGATCCAGTCGGTCGTCCACGCCGGGGCGAGGGCGGTGCGCACGTCGACGTGCGCGAACCCGGCCGCGGTGAGGGCGAGCACGAGGTCGTCGCGGATGGTGTCCATCGCGGGGCAACCGGAGTAGGTCGGGGTGATGGTGACGGTGACGGCATCCCCCTCGGCCTGCACCTCGCGAAGGACGCCGAGGTCGGCGATGGAGAGCACGGGGATCTCGGGGTCGTGGACGGAGGCGGCGATGTCCCACGCCGGGGGGCGCCGCGTTTCGTCTCGTCGCTGCGCTCCTCGCTCAACGACCGGGGGTGGGGTGCGCGTTTCGTCTCGTCGCTGCGCTCCTCGCTCAACGACCGGTGGGGTGCGCGTTTCGTCTCGTCGCTGCGCTCGCTCGACGACCGGGAGGATGCGTCCGGTCACCATGTCGCTCCCGGGTGCTGGCGGGCGAGCACCTGCATCTCGGCGAGCAGGTAGCCCATCGCCGGGAAGTGGATGCCGCGCCGTCCCCCGGCGGAGCTCGGCGGCAGGGACGGGACATCCAGGGCGCACTCGGCGAACACGGCGGCGATCACCTCGTCGAACGCCCCCCGCAGCATCGACGGGCGAACCACCGTGCCCGGGGCATCCCGCTCGAGACGCTCGATGAGGGGCTCGTCGCGGAACAGCTCGTCGACGTACGGCCACACGTCGCCGACGGCGGCGATCATGCGCCGGCGCGACTCGTCGGTGCCGTCGGCGAGGCGCAGGGTCCACTGCACGGCGTGGTCGCGGTGGTATTCGACCTCCTTCACCGACTTGGCCGCGATCGCGGCGAGGGTGGCATCCGCGGATCGCTGCAATGCGGTGTACAGCTCGAACTGGAAGCAGGATGCCGCGAGCTGCCGCGCGATCGTGTGCGCGAAATCGCCGTTCGGCTGCTGGAACAGCCAGGCGGTGCGCCAGTCCGGCTCGTCGCGGAAGTAGGCGAGATCGTCCTCGCTGCGGCCGTCCCACGTCCCGGCGTAGCGCAGCAGGCTGCGGGCGTGGCCGAGCAGGTCGAGGGCGATGTTGCCGAGCGCGACGTCCTCCTCGAGCTCGGGGGCGCGGGAGATCCAGGCGCCCAGCTGCTGAGACAGGATGAGCGCATCGTCGCCCAGCCAGAGGGCGTATTCGGCGACGTCCGCGGATGCCGCGACGCCCTCACCGCCCGCGAGTTCGGCGCTGAGGGCGACCTCGTCGACGGTGACGGTGCCGTGCGGGTCGTCGCGTTCCGTCTCGCTTCGCTCGCTCACAGGTGCGGCACCCCCTCGGACGCGGTGTAGTACTTGGCGTGGCGGTAGTTCTTGCCGGCGGGGCTTTCGAACATGGCGCCCTTCGAGCCGGGGTCGCTCGTGGTGATCGCCTCCGACGGAACCACCCAGATCGACACGCCCTCGCCGCGCCGGGTGTACAGGTCGCGGGCGTTGCGCAGCGCCATGTCGGAGTCGGGGGCGTGCAGCGAGCCGACGTGCACGTGGCTGAGGCCGCGGGAGGCGCGCACGAAGACCTCCCACAGCGGCCACACCTCGGCGGCGTCGGTGCGGGTGGTGTCGGAACCGGGTGCGGACATCAGGCGGCCTCCCCTGCGAGCGCTCCGCTGCGTTTCGTCTCGCTTCGCTCGCTCAACGACCGCTTCTTCGCATACGCCGCCGCGGCCTCGCGCACCCAGGCGCCGTCCTCGTGGGCGTCGCGGCGGTGCTGCAGCCGGTAGGCGTTCATCGGGCCGCGTCCGGCGAGCACCTCCTGGAACTCGGCCCAGTCGATCTCGCTCGTGATCCAGCGCTGTCCTTCTTCGTCCCAGCGCAGCTCCGGGTCGGGCAGCGTCACGCCGAGCGCCTCGGCCTGCGGCACCAGCATCCCGATGAACCGCTGGCGCAGGTCGTCGTTGGAGAACCGCTTGATCTTCCACGCCATCGACTGCGCCGAGTTCGGCGACTCGTCGTCGGGCGGCCCGAACATCATGAGGCTCGGCCAGTACCAGCGGTTCACGGCATCCTGTGCCATCTCGCGCTGCGCCTCGGTGCCGTGCATGAGGGTCAGCAGGATCTCGAAGCCCTGCCGCTGATGGAACGACTCCTCCTTGCAGATGCGCACCATCGCGCGCCCGTACGGCCCGTACGAGGCACGGCACAGCGGCACCTGGTTGCAGATCGCGGCACCGTCGACGAGCCAGCCGATCGCGCCCATGTCCGCCCAGGTCGGCGTCGGGTAGTTGAAGATCGACGAGTAACGCGCCTTGCCGTCGATGAGCTGCTGCGTCATCACGTCACGGGCGATGCCGAGGGTCTGTGCGGCCGCGTAGAGGTACAGGCCGTGACCGGCCTCATCCTGCACCTTCGCCATCAGGATCGCCTTGCGCTTGAGGCTCGGCGCCCGCGTGATCCAGTTGCCCTCGGGCTGCATGCCGATGATCTCGGAGTGCGCGTGCTGCGAGATCTGCCGGATGAGGGTGCGCCGGTAGGCGTCGGGCATCCAGTCCCGCGGTTCGATGCGCTGATCGGCGGCGATGAGCGCGTCGAAGTCGGCCTGCAGCTCGTCGTCTGCCGTGATGGTCCCGATCATCGTCGACCTCCCGTCCGGAAATACCAACCGTTCGTTCAGTAATTATGGCATACTCTGGCTCAGACGGTTCGACCGCCGGTTCGAAGGAGAATCAGGATGCCGGATGCCACCCGATCCACGCACACGATGATGCAGAACGACCGTGCCGCGCAGGCGCTCGGCATCCGCATCGAGCGGAACGAACCGGGACACGCCGTCATGTCGATGCTCGTGCGCGAGGACATGACCAACGGCTTCGCGATCACCCACGGCGGACTGGTGTTCGCCCTCGCCGACACCGCCTTCGCGTACGCGTGCAACGAGGACGAGAAGGTCACGGTGGCCGCCGGCGCGGACATCGCGTTCCTGAAGCCGACGACGGCCGGGCAGACCCTGACGGCCACGGCGGTGCGCCGGGCACGCAGCGGCCGCACCGGCCTCTACGACGTCACCGTGACCGACGAGACCGGCGACGTCGTCGCCGAGTTCCGCGGCCGGTCGTTCACCACGAACCGAGCCCTCTGAGCCGCACCGACGCCTTCCCCTCCGCTTCGACCCGACAAGGATGCCGCATGTCCACCGCCCAGCACGTGACCGCACCGGAGACCGCCGACCTCGACCCGGAGGAGCGCCTGAGCGTCGACGAACTGCGCGCCCTGCAGCTCGAGCGCCTGCAGTGGACGGTGCGTCACGCCTACGAGAACGTGCCGCTGTACCGCGCGAAGTTCGACGCCGCCGGGGTGCACCCGGACGACATCCGGGAACTCGACGACGTGCAGAAGCTGCCGTTCACCACCAAGGAGGACCTGCGCCGGTCGTACCCGTTCGGCATGTTCGCCGTGCCGATGGATCAGGTGCGCCGCATCCACGCGTCGTCCGGCACCACCGGGCGGCCCACGGTCGTGGGGTACACGCAGGGCGACCTCGACCGCTGGGCGTCGCTCGTGGCGCGGTCGCTGCGGGCGGCCGGGGTGCGGCGCGGGATGCTGCTGCACAACGCGTACGGCTACGGCCTGTTCACCGGCGGGCTGGGCCTGCACGACGGTGCCCAGGCCCTCGGCGCCACCGTCATCCCGATCTCCGGCGGTCAGACCGCACGCCAGGCGCAGCTGATCGACGACTTCCGCCCCGATGCGATCTCGTGCACGCCGAGCTACCTGCTCACGATCGGCGACGCGCTGGAGGCATCCGGCATCGATCCGCGCTCGACGTCGCTGAAGGTGGCGATCCTCGGGGCGGAGCCGTGGACCAACGAGATGCGAACCACGATCGAGCAGCGCTTCGACCTCGACGCCGTCGACATCTACGGGCTCAGCGAGGTGATCGGCCCGGGCGTCGCGAACGAGTGCGTCGAGACGAAGGACGGTCCGCACATCTGGGAGGACCACTTCCTGCCCGAGACCATCGACGCCGAGACCGGCGCGACGGTGGGCGACGGGGAGCTCGGCGAGCTCGTGTTCACGTCGCTGACCAAGGAGGCGTTCCCGGTGATCCGCTACCGGACGCGCGACCTCACCCGCCTCCTCCCCGGCACGGCGCGGCCCGGCATGCGCCGGATGCAGAAGGTCACCGGCCGCGATGACGACATGATCATCCTGCGCGGCGTCAACCTGTTCCCCACGCAGATCGAGGAGCTGGTGCTCGGCATCGAGCAGCTCACCCCGCATTTCGTCCTCGAGCTGACGCGGCGCGGCCGGCTGGACGCGCTCACGGTGCGCATCGAGCGGCATCCCGCCCTCGATCGCGACACGTGCGAGGCCGCGACCGTCGTGCTGCAGAAACGGATCAAGCAGCACATCGGCACGAGCGTCGACATCGTGCTCGAGGAGCCTGGTGTGCTGCCGCGGTCCGAGGGCAAGTACAAGCGGGTGTACGACCTGCGGTGAACGGACGCCGGGCGTCGTTCTGCGGCCGACACGGCCTCGCGCCGCGGATCGGTGGGTAGCGTTCCGGTATGGACGACGGGCACGAGGACCACGGCCGCGCGCCGGAGCCGATCTCGGACTTCGATCGCGCCCGCCGGGAGACGGTGCGCTACCACGAAGAGCTCTACGCCGCGGCCGAGCTCGGCCAGCCCGGCACGTGGCTCGCGCGGCCCCACCGCCTGCTGACCGACGCGCTCGCGCTTCTCGCCGCGGACCGGCCCGTCGTCGCATACGACCTGGGCGCGGGGATCGGCCGGCACACCATCCCGCTGCTGGAGGAGCTGCCGGCGGGTTCCACCGTCGTCGCGGTCGACCTTCTCGAGTCCGCGCTGGAACACCTGCGGGATGCCGTTCCCCCCGGCGTCGGCGCGACGCTGCGGACGCGAGCGGTCGACCTGTCCGCGTTCGAGTTCGAGTCCGCCGCCGATCTCGTCTTCGCCTTCTCGGCCGTCGAGCATCTTCCGGATCTTGCCGCCGTGCGACGGCTGCTCGAACGCGCCCGGGCGGCGCTGACTCCGGGCGGCGTTCTGGCGCTCGGATTCGTCGTCGACCGGTTCGAGGTCGACGCCGACGGCGAGCGTCGCCCCGCCATGCTCGAGAGCGCCATGAGTTCGGATGAGGCGCTCGAGCTGCTGTCCGGCGTCTTCCCGGATGCCACGGTCGCCGACCAGCGGTCGGATCCGAGCGAAGTGCGCGAGCAGCGCGACGGCGAGAGCTACACGCTGACGTCGACGCTCCTCACATGGCTTGCGACGGCCCCGGGCGACCCGACGCCGTAGCCGTCCGCACGGGCAGGGATGCGGCGAGCCTGCTGTGCCCGCCGCGCACCCCGGCTCACTCCTTCGCGACGAGTGTCAGCACGTCGTAGGTCGCCACGACCTCGTCGCGCTGGTTGCGCAGCACCGCATCCCACCGCACCTCGCCGTAGTCGTCGGTCTCACGCGGCGTGATCTGCTTCGCCGTGAGCGTCACCCGCACGCTGTCACCCGGCGACACGGGGGTCAGGAACCGCAGGTGCTCCAGGCCGTAGTTCGCCAGCACCGGGCCCGGCGCCGGGTCGACGAAGAGCCCCGCGGCGAACGACACCAGCAGGTAGCCGTGGGCGACCCGGCCGGGGAAGAACGGGTTCGCGGCCGCCGCCTCCTCGTCCATGTGCGCGTAGAACGTGTCGCCGGTGAACTCGGCGAAGTGCTCGATGTCGGCGAGGGTCACCTCGCGCGGCTCGCTGGCGAACCGGTCGCCGAGGTGCAGTTCCGCGAGGGACTTGCGGAACGGGTGTCGCGCGGTGTCGGTCGCGGCGCCCTCGTGCCAGACGCCGGTGATCGCGGTGAGCATCTCCGGCGAGCCCTGGATGGCGGTGCGCTGCATGTGGTGGGTCACGGCGCGGATGCCGCCGAGCTCCTCACCACCGCCCGCACGTCCCGGGCCGCCGTGCACGAGGTGCGGCACCGGGGATCCGTGACCGGTCGAGGTGCGGACGTTCACCGAGCTCAGAACGAGAACCCGGCCGTTGTAGGCCGCACTGCGCGAGACGAAGTCCGCGGCGAGTGCCGGGTCGTCGGTGACGAGGGACGTCACGAGCGATCCCCCACCGCGGGCGACGATGTCGGAAGCCTCCTCTACCGTGCGGTAGGTGAGCAGCGTCGCGACCGGACCGAAGGCCTCGACCTCGTGCGCCTCGCGCACGGTCGCGTCCACGAATCCCAGCAGCATCGGCGCCACGAACGCGCCGGCCGGGTCGGCGTCCGCCGGAGCATCCGGGGCGCCGAGCAGCAGGTCACCGCCGGCGTCCCGCAGTCGTTGCACGCTGCGCAGCACCTCCTCGCGCTGCTCGAGCGAGACGAGCGGCCCCATCGTGACGCCGTCGGTGCGCGGGTCGCCGATCCGCACGCGGCTGTCGATCATGCTCCGAAGCGCCTCGACGAGCGCCTCCACCCGGTCTTCCGGGACGATCGCGCGGCGGATGGCCGTGCACTTCTGGCCGGTCTTCGCCGTCAGCTCGGTGAACAACTGGCGGACGTACGCGTCGAACGCGGGGGTGCCGGGTGCGGCATCCAATCCCAGCACCGACGCGTTGATGGAGTCCGTCTCCGCGGTGAATCGCACGTCTCCCGGCACTTCGGCGCGCAGCCGGGAGGCGGTCGACGCGCTGCCGGTGAATCCCACGAGGTCGCCGAGCCGCAACCGGGCGAGCAGGCCCGGGATCGCTCCGCTGATGAGCTGCAGCGATCCCTCCGGCACGAGCCCGGTGTCGAGCAGGATCCGCACCCACGCCTCGGTGACGTACGCGGTCGGAGTGGCCGGCTTGACGATGCTCGGCACGCCGGCGAGGAACGCGGGAGCGAACTTCTCGAGCGGCCCCCACATCGGGAAGTTGAAGGCGTTGATCTGAACCGCGACGCCGGGCAGGCGCGTCAGTACATGCCGGCCGGAGAACGAGCCGTCCTTGGAGAGCGGCTCCACCGGGCCGTCGACGATGAGCTGGGCGTTGGGCAGCTCCCGCCGGCCCTTCGAGGAGTAGGTGAACAGCACGCCGATGCCGCCGTCGACGTCGATCATGGCGTCTCGGGCGGTGGATCCCGCGGCCGCGGACAGGGCATACAACTCGTCCTTGTGCTCGCTGAGCGCGAGGGCGAACTGCTTCAGCAGCAGCGCGCGCTGGTGGAAGGTGAAGCGGCCGAGGCTGCGCTGCCCGACATCGCGCGCGTAGCCGAGCGCGCCTTCGAGGTCGAGGCCCCGGCTCGACACGCGGCACACCTCGGCACCGGTCGAGGCATCCCGCACCACCGTGGCATCCGGATCGTCCGGGGTGACCCAGGCACCGTTCACAAAGCTCGGCAGCACGCCGCTCATCCTTCGCTCCATTCGTAGAATCCCTGCCCGCTCTTGCGGCCGAGCCGTCCCTCCGCGACCATCCGCCGCAGCAGCTCCGGCGGGGCGAACCGGTCGCCGAGCCGCGCATTCAGCTCTTCGGCGATCGCCAGCCGCACGTCCAGCCCGACGATGTCGGTGGTGCGCAACGGTCCCATCGGATGCCCGTATCCGAGCTGCATCGCGGTGTCGATGTCGGCGGGCGACGCGACGCCCTCCTCCACCATGCGGATGGCCTCGAGCCCGAGTGCCACCCCGAGCCGGCTCGAGGCGAAACCAGGGGCGTCCTGCACCACGATCGGACTCTTGCCGAGCGCTTCGATCCAGCCGACAGCCCGGTCGCGCACGTCATCCGCCGTCTGCGCCCCGATCACGAGCTCGACGAGCTTCGACGACGGCACCGGGTTGAAGAAATGCATGCCGAGAAAGGCAGCGGGGCGGCGGAGTACCGCCGCGAGCGCGCCGATCGACAGAGAGGACGTGTTGGATGCCAGCACCGCCTGCTCCCCGAGCACCGCCTCCACCCGGGTCAGCGCCCGCGCCTTGAGATCCGGGTCCTCCGGCACCGCCTCGACCACGAGCCGGCACGCGGCGAACGGACCGATGTCGGTGCCGACGCTCAGCGCGGCATCGTCCGGCACCGTCATGCCGCGCTCCCGCGACCCCTGGAGCAGCCCACCGATCCGCGCCTGGGCCGCCGCGACCGCCGTGGCATCCTGCTCGACGACATGGACGCGGGCCCCGGCCAGCAGGAACGCGTGAGCGATCCCGGCGCCCATCCGGCCACCGCCGACGACCCCGACGCGCTCCGGCACGTCGCTCATCGCTTCGCTCGTCGTTCCAGGAATGCGGTCATGCGCTCCCTCTTCTCGGGCCGCTCGAACAGCTCGGCCTGCAGCTCGTATTCGATCTCGGGGTGCGCGTCGTGCGGCGCGGCGAGCGCGCGCTTCGTGTACTGGGTGGCGAGGGCGTCGTTCGCGGCGATGCGGTCGGCGATCGCGTGGGCGGCGTCCAGCAGCGCGTCGGGGTCGTGCAACGACGACAGGATGCCCCAGGCGACGGCCTCCTCGGCATCCAGCACGCGCCCGGTCAGCAGCAGCTCCGCGGCGCGGGCGTGCCCCACGATGGCCGGCAGCCGGAACGTCGCCCCGGCCGCGGCCAGGATCCCGAGCCCCGGTTCCGGGTTGCCGATGCGCGTGCGCGGCGTGCCGATGCGGATGTCCGCCGCGAAGGCGAGTTCGGCTCCGCCGCCGAGCGCCCACCCGTCGACCGCCGCGATCACGGGCATGGGGAGGTCCGCGATGCGCGTGAAGACCCGCATGTTGATGCCCTCCCGTGCGTCGACCGCCGTGCGGTCGCGCAGCTGGGCGATGTCGGCCCCGGATGCGAACACGCCACCCGCGCCGGTCAGGATGAGCACGCGCGGGTCGGCCTCGAGCTGCGCGCACAGCTCGTGCAGTCCGTTCACCAGGTCGAGGTCGATCGCGTTGCGCACCTCGGGGCGGTCGAGCGTCGCCACGACGCGGTCCGTGCGTGCCTCGACGTGCAGACTGGGCTGGGGCATCCTCGCCTCCCGATTACCGACCGATCGTTCAGTAATCATCGCAGACATCGCGCGCCCACGCCAACAATGCGCCGCCGCGGTGCCAGACTGGCCAGGTGACCGACGCCTCCGACCCTGTCCCGGTGCGCCGCGGACGCCCCGGCTACGACCGTGAGCAGATGCTCGCCAGCGCTGTGCGCGTCTTCAACGAGCTGGGCTACGACGCCACGTCGGTCGCGGTGCTCACCGAGCGCCTCGGTCTGAGCAAGGCCGCGCTGTACCACCATTTCGACTCGAAGGAGCAGGTGCTGGACGCGTCGCTCGAGCGGGCGCTCGGGTCGCTCGAGGCCGTGCTCGACACCGACGAGGCGATGTCGGGCAGCGCGATCGACCGGCTCGCGGCCGTGCTGCGCGGCGCCGTGGCGGTGCTGGTCGCCGAACTCCCGCACGTCACGCTGCTGCTGCGCGTGCGCGGCAACAGCGAGGTGGAGCGACGGGCGCTCACGCGTCGCCGCGCGTTCGACCAGCGCATCGCGGCGCTCGTGCGCCACGCCCAGCGCGAGGGCTCGGTGCGCAGCGACATCGAGGCCTCCGTCGCTGCCCGCCTGCTGTTCGGAACCGTCAACTCGATCGTGGAGTGGTACCGGCCCGGCGGCCCGGAGGGCGCCGATCGCCTGGCGGACGACGTCGTCGCCGTCGCCCTCGACGGTCTGCGCACCGCCGGAAGGCCGTAGAGCGAAATGGCGCGCCTCGTGTTCATCAACGGCGCCCCGGGTACGGGGAAGTCCACCGTGGCGCACGCCCTCAGCCGCGAGGATCGGCTGGCCGTGGTGGTCGACGTCGACCAGCTCAAGCACTCGCTGGGCGGCTGGGAGCAGGATCCGACGGCGTCGGGCCTGCACGCCCGGCGCCTCGCCCTGGCCCTCGCCGATGAGCAGCTGCGCTCGGGGCACGACGTGTACGTCGGGCAGTACGCGGCCCGGACGGAGTTCATCGAAGCGCTCGAAGACCTGGCCCGGCGCCGCTCCGCGTCGTTCCACGAGTTCGTCCTCGACGTCGACGCGGACCGTCTCGCCGATCGCCTGACAACCCGGGCCGACTCCCCCACCCGCCCCGAGCATGAGATCAACAGCCGACTGCTCGCGGCGTCGGATGCGGCGGAGCTGATCTCGTCACTGACTGCTGTGCGCGCGGCGCGCCCCGGCGCGATCCGGATCGACGCCTCGGGCACGCTCGAGGCCACGGTCGCGTCGATTCGCGCCGAGCTCCGCCGAGCGAACCCGCCGGCATCCGATGATCCCGGTGCCGGGTCGACGGCCGATTCCTAGCGCGGGGCGAGCTCCGGGGTGAGCGCCTCGCGCTCGTCGAACACGAAGCATTCCCCGTTCCAGTGCGCGCCGCCGACCTGCTCGAAGTAGCCCAGGATGCCGCCGTCCAGCTGGTAGGCGTCGACGCCGATCTCGCGCAGGTGGATGGCCGCCTTCTCGCAGCGGATGCCGCCGGTGCAGTAGCTCACCACGGTCTTGCCCTGCAGGTCCGCGGCAGCCGCGGCCGCGGCATCCGGAAACTGCGTGAACCGCTCGATGCGCCAGTCCACTGCGCCCGCGAACGCGCCGTAGTCGACCTCGAACGCGTTGCGGGTGTCCAGCAGCACCACCTCCCGGCCGTCGTCGTCGGCGCCCGCATCGAGCCAGCGGCGCAGAGTCGCCGGGTCGACGGCGGGCGCCCGACCCGCCTCGGGGCGGATCGTCGGATGGTCCATCCGGATGATCTCGCGCTTGACCTTGACGAGCATGCGGCCGAACGGCTGCGTGTCCGACCAGCTCTCCTTCGTGGTGAGCGCGGCGAAGCGCGGGTCGTCGCGGAGCGCGTCGACGAACGCGCGGACGGCATCGGCGTCACCGGCGAGGAACAGATTGATGCCCTCCTCGGCGAGCAGGATCGTGCCCTTCAGCCCCGCCGCGACGGCACGCTCCCGGAGCGCCGGCTTGAGGGTCGCGGCGTCGGCGAGATGGGTGAAGAGATACGCGGAGATGTTGAGGATGGCGGGCACGGATCAAGCCTACGGATGCCGCAGGGTCGCTGCGTTTCGGCTCGCTTCGCTCGCTCAACGACCGATCGGGGGGATGACACCCGCGGCCGACGCGTTTCGGCTCGCTTCGCTCGCGCGACGACCGAGGCGGGTCAGCGCATCCAGGAGGAGCGGCCGAAACGGGACCAGCGCTCGACGACGTGGGGCTCGCCGTCGTCGCCCGGCCCGTAGACGGCGCGGCCCTCGATGTACACGTGCTCGACCCGTGAGTCGACGGCGAGCGGATCGCCCGACCACAGCACGATATCGCCGTCGCGGCCGGGCTCCAGCGCGCCGACGCGGTCGTCGAGCCGCAGGATGTCGGCCGGGTTCGCGGTGAGCGCCTGCAGGGCGGTGGATGCCGGCAGTCCCTCGCGCACCGCGAGGATCGCCTGCAGCCGCAGCTGGTCGATGGGCACGACCGGGTGGTCCGTCGTGATGGCGACCTTCACCCCTGCCTCGGCGACGAGAGCGAGGTTGCCGATCGCGCGGTCGCGCAGCTCGACCTTCGATCGCGACGTGAGCAGCGGGCCGAAGATCACCGGGATCCGCTTCTCGGCGAGCACGTCGGCGATCTTGTGCGCCTCGGTGCCGTGGTTGACGACGAGGGTGTACCCGAACTCCTCCGCGATGCGGATGGCGGTCGCGATGTCGTCGTGGCGGTGGCAGTGCTGGTCCCAGAGCAGGTCGCCGGCGAGCACCGCGGCGAGGGTCTCCTTGCCGAGGTCGCGCTCGAACGGGTCGCCCTTGTCCGCGGCCGCGGCACGCTTGTCCGCATAGTTCTGCGCCGCGACGAACGCGTCGCGCAGCACGCTTGCCACCCCGAGGCGGGTCGCGGGGGTCTTCCCCTTGTCGCCCCAGACGCGCTTCGGGTTCTCGCCGAGCGCGGACTTCACCGAGACGTCCCAGGCGAGCACCTGCTCGTCGACCGTGCGGCCGCCCCACGTCTTGATGGCGACGGTGCGGCCGCCGATCGGGTTGCCGGAACCGGGCTTCACGACCACCGTCGTGACGCCGCCGCGCAGCGCATCGCGGAACCCGACCTCTTCGATGTCGATGCCGTCGATCGCTCGGAACCGCGACCCGTTCGGGTCGGTCATCTCGTTGGTGTCGTTGCCCGACCAGCCCTCGCCGTCCTCGTGCACACCCACGTGCCCGTGGGACTCGACGAATCCCGGGACGACCCAGCCACCGGCGGCATCCACCACCTCGGCGCCGGCCGGAACCGGCGTGTCCGGTCCGCCGACCGCGGAGATGACGCCGTCGGTCACGACGACCGTGCCGTTCGGGATCGGGTCGGAGCTGACGGGGACGACGTGGCCGCCGGTGAACGCGAGGATGTGAGCCATCCCCTCAACCTACGCCGCCCCTCCCCGTCCGCCCGTGCGGCGACCGGCCGCACAGACTAGGCGGCGGGGTCCTCCGGCAGCGGGAAGAGTTCGTCGATGACGACCAGATCCTCGGCCGTGGGCGTCCAGGCCGCCGCCGCCTCGGCATTCGCCCGCACCTGCTCCGGCCGCGTCGCCCCGGCGATCACCGAGGACAGCTCCTCGTGCGACAGCAGCCACCCGAACGTCGCCTGCAGCATCGTGATGCCGCGCGCGTCGCAGAACGCCTGGTACGCCTCGAGCGCATCCCACGGCGCCGTCTCCCACAAGTGGGACCGCTGCCGCATGATGCGGCTGTCCTCCGGTCCGCCCGCACGGGTGAACTTGCCGGTGAGCAGGCCGTTGTACAGCGGGAAGTACGGGAAGAACCCGAGCCCGAACCGTCGCACCGCGGGCAGCACCTCGCGTTCCGCACCGCGCGCCAGCAGGCTGTAGTGGTTCTGCGCCGACGCGAACCGGGTCTGACGGCGGCCACGGGCCACGAAGTGCGCCTCGGCGATCTGCCAGCCGGCGAAGTTGGAGTGTCCGAAGTAGCGGATCTTCCCCTCGCGGACCAGGTCGTCGAGAGTGCCCAGCGTCTCGTCGATCGGAGTGCCCGGGTCGGGCGTGTGCAGCTGGTACAGGTCGATCCAGTCGGTCCGGAGGCGCGTGAGGGATGCCTCGACCGCCCGCCGGATGAAGGTGCGGGACGCCATCGACCCGCCGAGCTGAGCCGCGGCGAACGCGTTGTGCCCGAACTTCGTCGCAAGCACGACCTCGTCACGACGGCCCTGGAGCGCTTCGCCCATGAGGGTTTCGCTGGTGCCGGCGGGCACCCCGTAGATGTCGGCGGTGTCCAGGAACGTGACGCCCGCGTCGATGGCGGCATCCAGCACCGCCCGCGTCCCTTCGAGGGTTTCGGTGGCCGTGCCCTTGCGTCCGAAGTTGTTGCAGCCGAGGCCGACAGCGGACACGAGAAGGCCCGACGCGCCGACGCGTCGCATGGGAGGAGTGCTCATGTCCCCCACGCTACGCCGCGGCGCGGACGCGCCAGCAGACAAATGAGCCTGGGACCCGCCACAATGGTGCCTATGAGTCAGCCTTCCGCTGCAGCGCAGCCCCTGTCCCCCGAGTCCGACAAGCAAGCCGCAATGTGGTCGCACATCGGCGGCATCGTCGGCTTCCTCCCTTCCCTGATCATCTGGCTGGTGCTCAAGGATCGCGGCCCGCGCACCAACGTCGAGGCCAAGGAAGCCCTGAACTGGCAGATCACCTTCACGATCGTCTACGTGGCCCTGCTGATCGTGCTCAGCATCCTGACGAGCTTCCTCTGGTTCCTCGCCTTCATCACGTGGCTGCTCCCGTTCGCATGGTGGGTGCTCAACGTGATCTTCTCGATCATGGGCGGCGTCGCCGTCAACAACGGCGGCAGCTACCGCTACCCGCTGAACTTCCGCTTCATCAAGTAGCGGGAACGACCAGCGCCCCGTCCTCGCGACGGGGGATGCCGGCCGGGTTGCCGTCGCGCAGCTCGGCCGGCAGCACGTGCTGCGGGGCGTCCTGGTATGCGATCGGCGCGAGGAACCGCCGCACGGCGGTCGCCCCCACCGACGTGTGCACGGACGCCGTCGACGACGGCCAGGGTCCGCCGTGGTGCTGACCCCACGCGATCGCGACCCCGGTCGGCCAGCCGTTGAACAGCACGCGCCCGGCGATCCGCCCGAGGGCGTCTGTCGTCTGCGCGACGAGCGCGTCATCGTCGGCTGCCGCGGTGCGGACGGTCCCGGTGAGGCTCCCCTCGAGCACGGCGAGAGCGTCGGCGAGGTCGGTCGCGGCGTCCGCGTAGCGCACGAGCAGGGTCAGCGGCCCGAAGTGCTCCTGCTGGAACAGCTCGGGGTCCGCGAGGAACGCCGCGGTGTCGGTTGCCATGACGATGGGCGCCGAGCCCTCCGCCTCCGTCGTGGCGATGACGTCCACGTCGGCGCGCTCCGCGAGGCCAATGCTGCCGTCGGCGAAGGCTCCGGCCATCCCCTCGGTCAGCAGCCGCTGACCGGATGCGGATGCCACGGCGGCCGCCAGCTCCCCCTCGAACGCCGTGCCGGCCGGGACGAACACGAGGCCGGGCTTGGTGCAGTACTGCCCGCCGTCGCGCGTGAAGGAGGCGGCGAGGCCCGCCGCGAGCCCGGCGGCATCCTCGGCCACGGCGGCGGGGGTGACCACGACCGGGTTCACCGAGCCGAGCTCCCCGTAGAACGGGATCGGATGCGGGCGGGACACCGCGAGGTCGAACAGCGCCCGGCCGCCCCGCGTCGACCCGGTGAAGCCGACCGCGGTGACGAGCGGATGCCGCACCAGCGCGAGGCCCTCCTCCATGCCCTCGACGAGCACGAGCGCGTCGGCCGGTCCCCCGGCATCCCGGATCGCGTCGCGCACGATCGCGGCGACACGGCGGGACAGCTCCGGATGCCCCGGGTGCGCCTTGACCACGACCGGGCACCCGGCGGCGAGCGCCGATGCGGTGTCGTTGCCGGCGACCGAGAACGCGAACGGGAAGTTGGACGCCGCGAACACCGCGACGACGCCGAGCGGGCGCAGCATGCGGCGCAGGTCGGGGCGGGGCGGGATCAGCGCGGCATCCGGCGCGTCGACGGTGGCCTCGAGGTACGAGCCCTCCTCGATGACGTCGGCGAAGAACCGCAGCTGGGTCGCGGTGCGCACGACCTCGCCCGTCAGCCGCGCCTCGGAGAGGTGCGTCTCGCGCTGCGCGAGCGGCACCAGCTCCGCGCTCGCGGCCTGCAGCGCGTC
>NZ_DATEJS010000306.1:0-14704 GCF_035277845.1 Microbacterium sp. | reverse complement strand
GTGCCGATGGGGCCGCGCTCGTCGTGCAGCACCGTGTCGGTCAGGCCGAGGCCGGCGGGGCCGACGGTGACCGTGGTGTCGAACCCGATCCACTCCCCCTGCGGCTGGGCGACGAGGTGGCAGGTGAGGTCGACGTTGGGGAACGCCACCTCGGTCGGCGCCATGCGGGGCGTCAGGCCGTTCGCGATGTCGACGAGCCCCAGCAGGCGGGCGGTGGGGCTCACCGGCTCGCCCTCCAGCAGCGGGATGCGCGGATTCAGCCAGCTCCAGGCGCGACCCGGCTCGTCCTGTCTGCGGCGGATGTCCACGGTGCGCACGAATCGCCCGGGCCACAGCTCCCCCGCCGACCAGGGCTCCAGGCTGTCGCGGTCGGGCATGGCGGGCAGGGAACTGCCCGCCAGTTCTGTCGTGTCGGCCACCTGCATGAGCCAGGCGCGGGCGATCACCGCCGGTCGGCCGCCGTGACTGAGCACCGCCTCGACCAGCTCGATGGTGCGCCCCGGGCGCAGCACGCGCACCTCGAGGTCGACGCGCTCGATGAGCATCGTGCCGAGGATGTCGAACGACAGGCGGCCGAGCTGCAAGTCGCTGCCGCGGCGCGCGTGATGGTCCTGCTCGATCACGTGGGTGATCAGCCCGAGCGCCGGGGCGATGTGCTGCTCCTCGGTGCTCCAGGCGCCCTCGACCGCGGAGGTGGCGTGGAACGAGGACGCGCCGATGCGCTCGAAGTAGGCGGGCATGCTCGGATCCTACGTGCTCGCCGTGACCGGGAACGGATGCCGGCGTTCGCCTGAGCCACCGGCATCCGTCCGCCTCACGCGCCGAGCCCGCGGCGGATCGCCTCAGCCACATCCGCGGGGCGGCCGCCGTCTGTGCGGTTCTGCGTCGCCGAGTGGCCGGCGCGCTCGACGACCGCGACCGGGGCATCCGGCAGCAGCTCCGCGAGCCGCGCCACCGCGTGACGCAGGTAGGCGGGCGACTTCGCGGCCGTGATCAGCAGCACGCGGCCGGCGAGCGCCGCATACTCGTCGATCCGGTCGGCACGGGATGCGACGATCCGCATGTCGTACGGCACATTCGCGGCCAGCTCGGCCATGGTCGCACCGCCCGCGGGCAGGGGGCCCGCGGCCTTGGCGAGCATGCTGCGGGTGCTCGACTCCAGCATCCGGCGCGGGAAGAGCCGCAGGAATCCCGGCCCCATCTGCGTGCCGAGAAGGGCCGTGACCATGTACGCCGGCACGTCCCCGCGCTCGACCTCGGGCTCGAATCGGGCGAGGAATCCGTCGAGGTCGAGCGATCCGTCCGCGACGAGCGCGGGCTCGAACAGGGCGAGTGTGAGCTCCGGCCGGCGCAGGCCGAGGTCGGCCACGAGGATGCCGCCCGAGCTGATCCCGAGCGCCGCGACCGAGCCGGTCGCACGCACGACGGCGTCGATGTCGTCGACCTCGATCGCCGGGTCGTACTCCGCGAGTGCCGGGTACGCGCCGCTGCGACCGCGGCCGCGGCGGTTCACGAGGTGCACGGCGAACCCGTCCGCGAGCAGACCCGCGAGCTCGCTCTGGCTCGCGGCCGATTGCATGGTGCCGTGTACGATCACGATGCCGGGGCCGGTCCCGATGCTGAAGTACTCGATCGGCGTTCCGTCGGCCGAGGTCGTGAGGCGAGGGGTGAGCACGGATGTCACGTCATCCGTGGTTCTGGTGGTGGACATGTCGTTCCCTTTCTGAACCGAATTACCTTAGTTACTAAGATACTTATTCACTAAGCAAAATGGAAGAGGCAATCCATGTCGGATCGCGACGAACTGATCGTGCGGCTCGCCGACCTCGGCGCGCAGTCGGCGACGGTGACGGCGCTGTTCCAGCAGAAGGCGGCAGCGAGCTACGGCCTGGGCGTCACCGACATGAAGGCGCTCGACGTGCTGATGCGCGGCGGCCCGCAGACGGCCGGGCAGCTCGGCACGGCGCTCTCCCTCACCTCAGGGGCGGTCACCGGCGTCGTCGACCGGCTCGTGAAGCACGGGCTCGCCACACGCGAAGCGGATGCCGCCGACCGCCGCCGCGTGCTCGTGGCCGCCGACCTCACCGCGATCATGGCCGGCCCGAACGTCTATCAGGGCATCGGCGACGCGTTCCGCGCATTGCACGAGTCGCTGTCGACCGAAGAGCTCGCCTTCCTCGTCGGGTACACCGAGCGGTCGATCGCGCTCACCGAGCAGCAGATCGACGCACTCAGCTGACGAACGCGGCGGCAAGGGCCGCCTCGACGGAGTCCCGGCCGAGGCTCGGGTCCTCGGTGTCCATGGTGCCGAACGTCGCCGGATCCCAGTCCAGGCCGAGCGCCGCGTTCACCTCGGTGAGCACCGCCACGAACCGGTCCACCGGGCCGAAGGCCAGCATCCCGCTGAGCAGCCGCGCTCCGCGCACGGCCCGCTGAGACGTGCCGATGAGCTTCACCACGCCCCGCGCGTTGATGCTGAATTCGCCGGGGCAGTACTCCCCCGCCACCTCGCCGAGCCGCGCATCGAGCCCGAGTTCGCACAGCGCATCCACGATCGTGTTGCCGGCGCGCGCGAAGAAGTGCGTCGGATCGAGGTCGGCATCCTCGCGGCTGATCACGTCGAAGACCAGGCACGACTCGTCATACGCGACCGCACGCCCGCCGGTGGGGCGGATCGCGGGCGTGAACCCGTGGCGCAGGGCCGCAGCCCGGGCATCCGCATAACCCGGCATGCGGCTCTCGCGCCGGCTCATCGCGACGGTGGGCGCCGGGGCCAGCAGGCGCACGACGCGCTGCTCCGGGATCGATCCGGATGCCACGCCGCGCAGCAGGTCGACCGAGGCGTCGAGGTCGTCCTGGGGCGGAAGGGCGGCTGTCTGCCGGATCACCAGCCCGGGTGCGGGCAGCAGGCGGGCGTCGGCGATTGCGGTCATTCGTCCATTGTGGCGGCTTCGGAGATCGAGAACGCGTTGCCGTCGGGGTCGCGGAACGCGAACATCGGCGGGACGCCCGGCCAGCGCAGGATCTCGTCGACCGCGACGCCGCGCGCGGCGAGCGCCGTGTGCGCGGCATCCGCGTCCTCGGTCGTGAACCGGATGCCGATCGCACCGCGGAGGATGCCGGCGGCGGCGGGTTCGAGGGTGAGGATGACGCCGCCCTCCGCAGGCGACAGCTCGATCCACCGCCCGGTCGGGGTGGGCAGGTCGCGCAGCACCGCGAACCCCAGCGACTCCGTGTAGAACGCGAGGGCCGCGTCCTGGTCGTCCACCGGGATGCTGACGGTGCGGACACCGGTGATGATGGGCATGGTCATGATGACTCCTCGTTCGACGCGGCGATGAGGGATGCCGCTCGTCCTGATGACGATCGTGCGCCGCGCCGATCGACAGCCCGCGTCAGTCGCCGAACAGCGCGGCGAGGATCTCGTCGGCCTCGGCCTCCGGCGGCTGGTTCGCGTCGATGACCACGCCGGTCTCGTCGGGCTGCAGCGGCTCGAGCGCCTCGTACTGGGAGCCCAGCAGCGACGCCGGCATGAAGTGCCCTTCGCGACCGCCCAGGCGTCCCGAGACGACGTCGCGCGCGCCGGAGATGTGCGCGAACGCGACGCCGGGCCGGGCGAGCACATCGCGGTAGCGGCGCTTCAGCGCGGAGCAGGTGATGACCCCGCCGGTGCCCTCGGCGAGGTGCACGTCGATCCAGTCGGCGATGAGGCCGAGCCACGGCCAGCGGTCCTCGTCGGTGAGCGGGTGGCCGGCGGCCATCTTCTCGACGTTGGCCCGCGGATGCAGGTCGTCGCCTTCCTGCAGCTCCCAGCCGAGGCGCTGGGCGAGCAGTCCGGCAACGGTGGATTTTCCGCTGCCGGACACGCCCATCACGACGATGACCGAGGGCGAGCCGCCGGCTTCGTGCGTGTGCATGGCCATGGCTCCGTCACGCCACCAACGGGCTCAGGGCGAGCACGCTGAGGATGCCGACGACCGAGATGACGCATTCCATCACCGACCAGGATTTCAGAGTCTGGCCGATGGAGAGCCCGAAGTACTCCTTGATGAGCCAGAATCCCGCGTCGTTGACGTGCGAGAGGAACAGCGATCCGGCGCCGATGGCGAGCACCAGCAGAGAGGCGGCACCCGTCGACATGTGCATCGACGTGATGAGCGGCTCCAGGATGCCGGCCGCGGTGATCGTCGCGACCGTGGCGGATCCCGTCGCGACGCGGATCAGCACGGCGACGACCCAGGCGAGCAGCAGCACGATCGCGAGCGACCCGCCGAAGCCCGAGATCACGTTCGCGATGACCGACCCGATGGTGGAGTCGACGAGCACCTGCTTGAACCCGCCGCCGGCGCCGACGATGAGGAGGATGCCGGCGATGGGCGGCAGCGAGGTGGTCACCGACTCCATGACCTTCGCCTTCGGCATCCCGCCGCCGCGTCCGAGCAGGAACATGCCCACGACGACCGCGACGAGCAGGGCGATGGACGGCGTGCCGAGGAAGTCGAGCACGACCTGGACGGGGCTCGTGCCGCCGGGGATCACGATGTTGACGATCGCGGCGATCAGCATGAGGGCGGCCGGCAGCAGGATGCTGAAGAGGGCCACGCCGAATGCCGGGCGCTTCTTGTCGGACGTGTCGACGCCGCGGTCCTCGTCGGTGACGAACAGCTCCGGGATCGGCACGGTGACCCAGCGGGCGGCGAGGCGGCTGAAGAGCGGACCCGAGATGATGACGGCCGGGATCGCGACGATCACGCCGAAGAGCAGGGTGATGCCGATGTTCGCGTGCAGCAGGCCGATCGCGGCGAGCGGGCCGGGGTGCGGCGGCACGAATCCGTGCATCGCCGACAGGCCCGCGAGCGTGGGGATCGCGACCCGGATGAGCGGCAGGCCGGAGCGGCGGGCGACCAGGATGATGACCGGCACGAGCAGCACGAGGCCGACCTCGAAGAACATCGGCAGGCCGATGAGCGCGCCGACCAGCGCCATGATCCACGGCAGGGCGCGCACGCTCGCCCGCGAGACGAGGGCGTCGACGATGCGGTCCGCTCCGCCGGAGTCGGCGAGAAGCTTGCCGTAGACGGCGCCGAGCGCGATCAGCACGCCGACGCTGCCCATCGTGTTGCCGAAGCCCGTGGTGAAGCTCAGGATCGTCTGCGTCGCGGACATGCCGGCGAGCAGGCCGGTGACGAGCGAGCCGATGAGCAGCGACAGGAACGGGTGCAGCTTCGCCCAGGTGATGAGCAGCACGATGCACGCGATGCCGATGAGGGCCGCGGTGACGAGCTGCCACTCGGGTGCGGTGGTGGTCGGAGGGGTCGCCGGGTCAGCGGCGGCGAACAGGGATGCCAGAGCAGACGTCTGCGTCGATAGGGCCATGATCTTCCTCGGTCAGGCGGGTGGGATGACGCAATCGTACATTATGTAGGACATATTGCAACCCATCGTTTTTATGCCGGGCTATATCCGAGGCGCGTTTCGGCGGATAATCGGAGGGTGGGGGACATCCAGTCGGGGGCTCAGTCGGCTCTGCACGAGCAGATCCTCGAGGCGCTCGGCGGGGACATCGTGTGCGGCCGACTCGCCCCGGGCGCCCGCGTGCTCAGCGCCGACCTGGCAGCGCGCTTCGGAGTCTCGCGGTCCGCGGTGCGCGAGGTCGTGCGCGTGCTCGAGTCGATGGGCCTCGTGGAGGTGCGGCGCAAGGCGGGTGTCGAAGTGCTGCCGGCGTCCCGCTGGGACTCCTACTCCCCCCGCCTCATCCGATGGCGCCTGGAGAGCCCGCAGCGCATCGCATTCCTGCACAGCCTCGGGCAGCTGCGGTCGGCCGTCGAACCGCTCGCCGCCCGTCTCGCCGCCGAGAACGCGTCCAGCGCGCAGCGCGCCGCGCTCGTACAGGCGGTCATGGGCATGGTGCAGACCGCACGGGATGCCGACGACGAGCCGTACCTCCGTCACGACATCGCGTTCCACAGCACCCTGCTGGCGGCATCCGGCAACCCCCTGCTCGACGGACTCGCGGGGGTCGTCGAGGAGGTGCTGCGCGGCCGCACGCGGCACGCGCTCATGCCGCATCAGGCCGAACCTCTGGCCCTGCGCCTGCACCAGGAGGTCGCCGCCTGCATCGCCTCCGGCGACGGGCCGGGAGCCGAGCGGGCGATGCAGTCGATCGTCGCCGAGGCGGATGCCGCGATCGGCGCGATCGGCGACCCCGCAGATGACTGACCGGCGCGCGCGCCGCGCACTCTCAGCCGCCGCTGTGGATCGCTCCCCTAGCCTGACTGAGGCGCAGACGGCGCCCGAAAGGTGACGAGTGAGAACGAGCATCCCGAGCCCTCCTCCGCAGTGGGCTCAGTTCCAGATCGGTCCGGTGACGATCCACACGTACGCACTGTGCATCATCGCGGGCATCGTCGCAGCGGTGCTCATCCTGGGCAGCCGGCTCCAGCGCCGCGGCATCGAGCGGGGTTTCGCGGTCGACATCGCGCTGTGGTCGGTGCCGCTCGGCATCGTCTGCGCACGCTTCTACCACGTGTTCACGCACGTGGGCGACTACTTCGCCCCCGGTGACAACCTGTGGAACGTGTTCGCGATCTGGGACGGCGGCAACGCCCTCTACGGTTCGCTGATCGGCGGCACGGTCGGCATCCTCATCGCCTGCCGCCGCGCCGGCGTGCGGTTCTGGAGCCTCGCCGACGCCCTCGCTCCGGCGCTGCTGGTCGCCCAGTCGCTCGGCCGGCTCGGCAACTACTTCAACCACGAGCTGTTCGGCCTGCCGACGACCCTGCCGTGGGGTCTGCAGATCGAGTCCACGAACCCGAAGTTCCCGCCCGGGATGCCGGCCGGCACCCTGTTCCAGCCGCTCTTCCTCTACGAGATCATCTGGAACCTGCTCGGGTTCGCCGTACTGCTGTACCTCGAGCGCCGGTTCACGCTGCAGTGGGGCAGGATGCTGGCGCTGTACCTCGTCTGGTACGGCTCCGGTCGCAGCTACCTGGAGTCGATCCGCATCGACCCGTCGAGCATCAGCTTCCTCGGCATCCCGGCCAACGTCTGGGCGTCGTTCGCGGCCGTCGCACTCGGAGTCGTGCTGTTCGTCGTGCAGACGCGGCGGCATCCCGGGGCGGAGCCGTCACCCTTCACCCGGGAGGACTCGCGCGTGGCGCTGACGAAGCCCGACGACGCTCCGCACGGGCGGTCGCACTCACGCGACGGCAGCGACCGGCCCGCGGGCGTCTGATCCCGGACGATCGGTGGGATCGCCCCGACATCTCGTCGGATGGCCGCCCGCCCCGACACTGTTGACTTGGATCATGACCACCACCGCGCCCGTCCCGACCGTCGTCGACGTCCGCCCGCAGCGCACGGCGTACGGCGCCCTGCTGACGATGATGGCGACGAGCTTCCTGCTCGTCACCGCCGAGTTCCTTCCGGGCGGCCTGCTCACCGACATCGCGGCCGAGATCGGGGTGACGCCGGGCCAGGCCGGCCAGATGGTCACGGTCACGGCGCTCGCCGGGCTCGTCGTGGCCCCGACGATCGGGCTGATGCTGCCGCGCCTGGATCGCCGGACGCTCGTCGTCTGGATGGCGGTCGGCGCCATGGCATCCAACGCGATCGTCGCGATCGCGCCGAGCCTGCCCGTGCTGCTCATCGCGCGCGTGCTGCTCGGGGCGGCGCTGTCCGGGTTCTGGTCGATGTCGGTCACCGTCGCCGCGGGAATCGCCGGCCCGGAGCGCCTGGGCCGGGCGATGATGTTCACCTCGGCGGGCACCTCGCTCGCCACCGTCGCCGGCGTCCCGGTCGGCGTGCTGCTGAGCCAGGCGGTCGACTGGCGCGGCGTGTTCGGCATCGCGGCGGCCGCGAGCGCCGTGCTGGCCGTGGCCCTGCGGTTCGTGCTCCCGAGCGTTCCCGCCGAGGGCGCGGCGAGGCTGTCCACCCTGATCTCGACCTTCCGCCGCCCGGGCGTCGGCCTCGGCATCGTCGGGCACGTGCTCATCGTGCTCGGGCACTTCCTCGCCTACACCTACATCCGGCTGGCGCTGCAACGTGTGCAGGATGCCGGCGGCACCGCCGTCGACGAGGGGACGATCATCCTGCTCCTCGCCCTGTTCGGCATCGGGGGGTTCCTCGGCAACATCCTGATCGGGCTGATCGTCGACCGCCGCTACCGGCTCCTCGCGGTCGTCACGCCGCTCGTGATCGCCGCGGCGGTGGTGCTCATGATCGCGGCCTCCGGATCGTCGGGCGCGATCGCCGTGGTCGCGTTCGTGTGGGGCGTGTTCTTCGCGTCGTGGCTGCTGATCGTGAACACGTGGATCGGGCACCGGATGCCCGACCGCCTCGAGGCCGGCGGGAGCCTCGTGGTGATGGGGTTCCAGGCGGCGATCATGACCGCCGCCGGGCTCGGCGGCATCCTCGTCGACGGCCTCGGCATCGCTCAGGTGTACGTGATCGGTGCGATCGCGCTCGTCGTCGGCGCGGTGCTGTTCGGCCTCGCCGGACGCGTCGGTGCGCAGTCGGCGACGAGCCGCCCCACGCCCTGAGCTTCCCGGGTCAGGCGGCGTGCGCGGCGCGCCAGGCGGACGGCGTCTGCCCGGTCCGGCGGCGGAACGCGCGGCTGAAGCCCTCGTCCGAGCCGTACCCGAGCGCGCGCGACACCTCGCTCACGCCGCAGCCGCGCGACAGGAGGTCCTGGGCGGCACGGATGCGCACCTCCGTGACGTAGCTCGCGGGCGACGCCCCGAAAGCCGCGCGGAAGCGCTCCGCGAACACCGTGCGCGACATCGCCCCGACACCGGCCAAGCCGGCCACGCTCCAGTCCCGGCCGGGGGCGGCGTGGATCGCCTCCACGACCCGGTCGAGGTACGGGTCGTTCGACCGCGACGGCCACCCCGCGGGCGCGCAGCCGTGCGCGGCCCACGCCCGGATCACCGAGAGCAGCACCGTGCCGGCCATCATCCGGCAGATGACCGTGTCGCCGAGCTGCGCGGACGACTGCCCGCCGACGCTCGCCGGGTCGGTGCCGAGCTGGGCGGCCAGCGACGCGGCCGCTGGCTCGTGCCGATCGAAGTCCCGCACGATCGCCGTGTCGGGCAGCACCGCGGCGACGTGGGCCGCTCGCTCCGCGAGGGTGAGGGTGGACACCAGCATCCGCACCGGCCCACTCGCCCGCAGCGACGCCGCCGCACGGCCGGAGGCCAGCAGCGCGTCACCGGCGCTCAACCGCTGCCCCGCGCCGCGCCCCCGCAGGTCGGCGGCTCCGTCGATCACGTAGACGAGCGAGAGGGCGTCGCGGTCGAGCTCGAGCACCTCGCCCGGTGCCACGGCGACGCGCACCTGCTGTCGCAGCCGCACCTCGACGGCGGCCAGCAGCGACTCGAGCGCGCCACCCTCCCCCGGCGCCGCCGGGACCGCCGGGACCGCCGGGACCGTCGTCGAGCGGACGGCGACCGGGGCATCCGTGGTGGGCGTCATGCACGGGGAAACGCCGCGTGCGGGGGCTGCTATTCCGGCGCGCCGCCGGCCGTCGCCGCGTCGCGCGCCTCGGAGAACGCGGCGACGCATCGGGCGATCTGCTCGTCGGTGTGCCCGGCGGACAGCTGCACGCGGATGCGGGCGCGCCCCTTCGGCACGACGGGGTACGAGAACGGCGTCACGAACACCCCGCGCTCGCGCAGCCCCTCCGCGATCCGCACGGTCAGCACCTCGTCGCCGAACATCACCGGGATGATGGGGTGCTCGCCGGGCAGCAGATCGAAGCCGGCATCCGTCATCGCGGCGCGGAATGTGGACGCGTTGTGTTCGAGGCGCTCGCGCAGCTCGCCGGACTGCGCCACGAGGTCGAGGGCGGTCATCGTGGCGCTGACGATCGACGGGGCGAGCGAGTTCGAGAAGAGGTACGGCCGGGCACGCTGGCGGAGCAGGTCGACGATCTCCTGGTGCGCGGCGACGTACCCGCCGGATGCCCCGCCGAGCGCCTTGCCGAAGGTGCCGGTGGTGATGTCGACGCGGCCCTCGACGCCGCAGCGCTCCGGAGTGCCGCGGCCGTCCGCCCCCACGAATCCGACGGCATGCGAGTCGTCGACGAAGACGAGGGCGTCGTACCGGTCGGCCAGATCGCAGATCTCGCGCAGCGGCGCGAAGTAGCCGTCCATCGAGAAGACGCCGTCGGTGACGATCACCCGGCGCCGGGCGTCCGCCGCCGACTGCAACTGCTGCTCGAGGTCGGCCATGTCGCGGTTGCGGTACCGCAGACGGCGGGCCTTGGACAGGCGGATGCCGTCGATGATCGAGGCGTGGTTCAGCTCGTCGGAGATGATCGCGTCGTCGGCGCCGAACAGCACCTCGAACACCCCGCCGTTGGCGTCGAAGCACGAGGAGAACAGGATCGCGTCGTCGTAGCCGAGGAAGCCGGCGAGCTTGCGCTCGAGGTCGAGGTGCTGCTCCTGCGTGCCGCAGATGAAGCGCACGCTCGCCATCCCGTAGCCCCAGGCGTCGAGCCCGGCGTGGGCGGCCGCGACGATGCGCGGGTCGTCGGCGAGCCCCAGGTAGTTGTTCGCGCAGAAGTTCAGGGCGTCCTCCGCGCCCACCGCGACCTCGGTGGACTGGGGACCGCCGATGCCGCGCTCGCGCTTGGTCAGTCCCGCCTGCTCGATCGCGTCGAGCTCGTCGCGCAGCTGGGCGCGCATCGTTCCGTACATGTGCTGCTCCTCGATCCTCGTGCCCGGCTCCGCCTCAGACCTGGGTCCAGTCCAGGATGACCTTGCCGACGCCGCCGGACTTCGCCGCGGCGAACCCGGTCTCCCATTCCCGGGCCGGGTAGCGGTCGGAGATCGTCGACGCGATCCGGTCCCGCAGAGTGGGGCTCGTCTGCATCATGGCGCTCATCGAGTTCCAGGTCTCGAACATCTCGCGCCCGTAGATGCCCTTGAGGGTCAGCATGTGCGTGACGACCTTGCTCCAGTCGATCGCGAACGGGTCGCTCGGAAGGCCGAGCAGCGCGATGCGGGCACCGTGGGTCATGTTCTCGATCATCGACGGCAGCGCCGACGGCGAGCCGCTCATCTCCAGGCCGACGTCGAAGCCCTCCCGCATGCCGAGCACGTGCTGCACGTCGGCGATCGATTCGCGGGTGACGTCGACGACGGCATCCGCGCCCATGCCCATCGCCAGTTCGAGGCGGGCCGGGCTGACGTCCGTGGCGACGATGAATCGGGCACCGGCGTGCCGGGCGACGGCGATCGTCATGAGGCCGATCGGGCCGCATCCGGTGACCAGCACGTCCTCGCCCACGACCGAGAACGCCAGCGCGGTGTGCACGGCGTTGCCGAGCGGGTCGAAGATCGCCGCGAGGTCCGGGTCGATCGGGGTGTGGTGCACCCACACGTTCTCGCCCGGGATGACGATGTACTCCGCGAACGCGCCGTCGCGGTGCAGGCCCACGCCGATCGTGCGGATGCACATCTGCCGGCGGCCGGCGCGGCAGTTGCGGCACATGCCGCAGACGATGTGGCCTTCGCCCGAGACGAGGTCGCCGACCGCGATGTCGTGCACCAGCTCGCCCACCTCGACGACCTCGCCGCAGAACTCGTGGCCGGGGATGAGCGGGGTGCGGATCGTGGATGCCGCCCAGTCGTCCCACCCCAGGATGTGCAGGTCGGTGCCGCAGATGCCGGTGCGCAGCACGCGGATCTTCACGTCGCCGGGCCCCGCCTCCGGCTCGGGCCGGTCGGTCCATTCGAATCCCGCGCCGGGCGCGGCCTTGAGCAGGGCTTTCATCGGGTGGTGACCTCCAGGCGCTGGGCGGGTGCCGGATCACGACCCCGCTCGAACTCGGCGACGGCCGCCGTCGAAGGGTGACGCGACGGCCACCGGCTCGTCTCACCGCAGCGGTGCAGCGGCGACGATGCCGGCCGCGCCAGCTTATCGCGCGAGATCGGAGCGCCCCGCGACATCCGCCCCGCCCGGCTCCACGGCGGCGTAGGCTCCCCACCGTGGCGGTGCGACCGGTCCGCCGAGACGAGGGAGTCGTGCGATGACGCGGTATCTGATCTCATTCCCCAGCGCCGCGATGCAGGTGTCGCCGGCGGAGCTGCCGGCGGTGGCATCCGCCGCGCATGCGGTCGTGCGGCAGATCCAGGATGCCGGCATCTACGTCTTCACCGGCGGCATCGACGAAGACGTCGAGCCGGTTCAGGTCGCCGCGGACGGCACCGTCACCGACACCACCTACCCGCAGAGCACCGAGCTCGACGGCGGGATGATGGTGATCGACGTGCCGTCGCGCGACGAGGCGCTGAGGTGGGCGGCGAAGATCGCGGAGGCGTGCCGCTGCGCGCAGGAGGTGCGCGCCTTCCAGTACGACCCGGAGCTGTGACCCGAACGGCCGGGACTGCCACTGCCCTGCCGATCCGCTGTGCGATCGCCCGGCATTCCGTCGCGGGGGTCTGCGCCGACGTAGTCTGATCGAAGCGATCGGCGCCCGCCTTTGGCTTCACGGACCTCAAGTCCAACCGAAGGGGCAGGTGCTGCCATCACTTCCATCGCTCCCGAGTCCACTCTCGGTCCCGTCCGTCGGACCTACGCCGGAACCGCCGAGTTCCCGAACCTGACCCGCGCCTTCACGGACGTCGCGCAGACCGTCCGGGAGAGCGGTCTGCTGCGTCGTGCGCCGTGGTTCTACGGGGCCGTCGCGGCGGTCATCGCCCTCGGCTTCGGAGGCTGCATCACCGGGTTCGTGCTGTTCGGCGAGAGCTGGTTCCAGCTGCTCATGGCCGGCGCTCTCGGCATCCTCCTCACCCAGGTCGCGTTCCTCGGGCATGAGGCGGCGCACCGGCAGATCCTCACCTCGGGACCGGCGAACGACCGGCTCGCCCGGCTGCTCGTCAACGGAGTGGTCGGCATGAGCTATTCCTGGTGGACGACGAAGCACACCCGGCACCATGCGAACCCGAATCGGGTCGGCAAGGACCCGGACATCGAGGTCGACACCATCTCGTTCCTCGATGAGGATGCCGCCGCGGCCCGGGGCCTTCGCCGGCGCATCACCCGCCGGCAGGGCTGGCTGTTCTTCCCGCTCCTCACCTTCGAGGGCGTCAATCTGCATGTCCACGCGTTCCGTCACCTCTTCGCGCGCGACCGCGTGAAGGGCCGCTGGACCGAGATCGGGCTGATCGCCCTGCGGTTCGCGGTCTTCATGACGCCGGTGTTCGTCTTCCTGCCGGTCGGAATGGCGTTCGCGTTCGTGGGCGTTCAGCTGGCCGTCTTCGGCATCTACATGGGCGCCTCGTTCGCCCCCAATCACAAGGGGATGCCCGTCATCTCCCACGATGCCCGGCTCGACTTCTTCAGCAAGCAGGTGCGCACGTCGCGCAACATCCGCGGCGGCTGGTGGGCGACCTGGCTGATGGGCGGCCTCAACTACCAGATCGAGCATCACCTCTTCCCGAACATGCCCCGCCCGCATCTGTCCCGCGCCCGCCGGATCGTCATGGAGCAGTGCCGCACCCTGGACGTCCCGTACACCGAGACGACGATGTGGCGGTCGTACGGCATCGTCATCGCCTACCTCAACCGCGTCGGGCTCGCCGCCCGCGACCCGTTCGAATGCCCGGTGGTCGCCGCGCACCGCCGCGCCTGACGCTAGCGCGACGCGTCGTGACGAGGGTGCACGATGCCTGACGCGGCGCCGAGCGCGGCGCCGACGAGGGTGTCGACGATCCGCTCGAGGATCAGCGGCCCGGTGGCGGCCCCGCTCGCCGCGGCGGCCGCGGAGATGATCGTGAGCACGAGCGGGGTGATGAAGACGAGCGCGAGTGCGTAGTTGCGCACCACGAAGAGCTCGATCACGAACTGCAGGGCGGCGAGCACGAAGGGCAGCAGCCAGACCGGGATCGGGATGAACGCGATCGCCGCGAACAGGCCGGCGCCCACGAGCGTGCCGACCAGCCGCTGACTGCCGCGGATGAACGCGACGCGGCGGCCGGCGTTGATCCCGATGACCGCAAGCCCCGCACTCACCGTCCAGTACGCGCGCGCGGGGTCGACCACCAGCATGCTGAGCACCGTGCCGACGACCGCGACGAGCGCCACCCGCACCAGCAGGGCGCGCGCGTCTCCGTCGAGGCGCGGGGTTCGCGGCAACGGGTGCCGCACCGGACCGGGATCGCCGTGCCGTGCGCGCGTGATCAGGAACGCGACCACCACGATGGCGTAGGCGATCGCCGCCCCGGTCGCGACGGCGCCGACGAACACGAACGGGTCGACGACGCGACGGCCGTCGACCACCGCGGTCACGCGCGTGGCGAGCCCGTAGACCAGCACGAAGAAGACCGGACCGGGCGGCCCGAGGCCGTAGCCGTAGTGCAGCGCTGCGGCGGCGACGGCGACGAGCACGAGGCCGATCGCCGCGACGATGGGCACGGGCGCCGCAGTGGCACCGGCGACGGCCGCCGCGATGAGCGCGATGCCGACGACGGGCAGCAGCCGGACGCGCTGCGCCGGCGGAAGCCACGCGAGATAGATCGCGGTGAACGCACCGCCGGCTCCGAGCAGACCGACCTCGGGGCGGCCGAGCGCGGTGAACAGCGCCACAGGCAGGAACATGGACAGGGCCGCCTGCAGGGCCGCCGGCCAGCGCGGCGCCGGCCCGGGCGGCAGCGTGAAGTGGCTGCGCACCCACACCCGGATGAGGGCCGTGCGCGGCGGC
>NZ_DATEJS010000305.1:0-3521 GCF_035277845.1 Microbacterium sp. | reverse complement strand
CAAGCTCGTCGGTGATGTCCCACCAGCGTCCGGTGCGGACCATGTGCTCCACGAGCGGAACGAGCCGAGGCTCGCCGCGGTTCGGCCGCAGGGCGAGCAGCTGCATCGCGGCGTAGCGGTGCTCGCGATGCGTGGCCTCGTCCCACAGGGTGCCGGCCGCCGCCCGGAGGGCGGCGGCATCCTTCTCTCCCGTCGCGACGGCCCGGGTGATCCGGCGGACATCGGGCACGCTCACGCCCAGGAACGGCATCGCCGATTTCATGTACGCCTGCTGGGCGGGCGCGCGCCGGGGGTCGGCGGTCGCTGCGAGCGCGACGCGGATGCCGCGCACCAACGCGGTCGGGTCGGACGCCCTCGACGCACGGGGGTCGGATCCGCTCACGCGACCGTGAGGTCCACCTGGATCTCGCCGGCGAGGCGCTCGAGGTCGACGACGACGGCGTCGAGGTCGGAGCCTTCCAGCGGACGCGCCCGGACGGTCGCCTCGAACAGCGTGCCGCCGGCCATCGGTGCCTCGAGCGTGCGGCTCGTCAGGTGGTCGATGCTGAAATGGTGCCGCGCGAGGGTCTCGCTGATGTCGCGCACGATGCCGGGGTGGTCGTTGCCGAGCACGCTGAACTCGATCTGAGCCCCGATCGGCGCCGGTTCGTCGCTGCCCACGTGCGGGGTCACCTGCAGCAGTCCGGCGAGCCCGGCGAGGTCGGCGCGCAGCGCGTCGACCGCGTCATCCGGAACCGACACGAGGATCACGCCGGCGAACACCCCGGCGAGTTCGGCGAGTTCGCTGGTCTCCCAGTTCCCGCCCCGCGCACTGACGATGTCGGCGAGGGATCGAACGAGTCCGGCGCGGTCGTCGCCGACCGCCGTGAGCACGAGCTTGGCCATGCCCCGAGCCTATTCGGCCCCTCGCGGGCGCGGAACCTCCCGCACTCGCGGCGCTACCCGACCGGCAGCGCCGACCGTACTGGAGCGCTGCTGTCGCGATGTCTCCGCGGCCTCGCGCCGGCGCTGGATCGGATGGCAGGCCGCGACGCCCCGGCCCACCCGGCGGGCGAGCGAGGCCGCGGGCGTCTCGATGCCGCGACGGAACAGCTCGGCCGTCGCCAGCGCGACGACGGCGGCGATCGGCAGGGCGAGCCAGAACGTCCGGTCCCCGAACAGCTTCACGGACGCCACCAGGATGGGCTCGTGCACGAGGTACAAGCTGAACGAGACCGCCCCTGCCCACAGCAGGGTCCGATGGGTGAGCACCCGCTGCGCAGGTCCCCAGTGCATCGCGAGGAGCACGACGACCATGGCAGCGGACACCGAGAGGGCCATGGTGACGATGCCCGGCAGTCGCCACGCCCACAGGGTCCATCGCGCCGGCAGCATCACGACCACCCACAGCACCGCCGCGGCCGTCAGAGCACGCACGGCACCCCGGCTCGTGCCGATCACGGACGCCGGCCGACCGGCGTGGCCGCGGATGCCGGCGAGCACCGCGCCGACGAGGAAGACGGCGAGGTACGTACCGCCGCCGAGCGCGAGGATCGCGTAGGCGGCGAGCGGGGCCGAGGCGAGGGCGAGCCAGGCCGTTGCGCCGCCGCGCGCACGCACGGCGAACACGAACAGGGGCAGGAGCAGCGAGAACCACACCTCCCACTGCAGGGACCACAACGGCGAGATCCCGGCGCCGGCGCCGAGCATCAGGGTCAGGTCGTGCAGCACACCCCTCCGATTCATCGCGTCCGCGCGGCGCGCGATCCATTCGCTCGACGCGGCACCATGATCCGCGTCGCCGAAGAGCGTCACCAGCGCCACGGCGAGCCCCACCGCGGCGACGACCGGAATGTAGAGCCGGATGATCCGCTGCGGGTAGTACGCACGCCACGTGAACCGCGGCGAGTCGAGCGCCTGCCGCGTCAGCACGAAGCCGCTCAGCACGAAGAAGGTCCAGACCGCGCCGGTCCCCTCCCACACGAGGTGCAGCGGGGACCACGTGAGCAGGTACTCCGCCACGGTCTGCGACGCACGCGAATCCGCGCCGTGGTAGTACGCGTCGGCGAACACCGGAATGCTCAGCAGTGAATGATGGGCCAGCACGACCAGGCAGGCGATCCCCCGCAGTCCGTCGAGTGCTGCGAGCCGCGTCGCTGTCGTTCGTGTCTCGGGTCTCATCAGGTCGCTTTCCTCGCCGTGCGACCGATCGACCCGACATCGGCACTCGCGCCGACCCGCCATGGGGGCGACCGGTACGGTGCGTGGCGGTGTCCAGAACGCTAGTCACCCGCCTTGTGCAGCCCGGGTGCGACTCGTGGGAATCCCATCCGAGCCGGCGTGTGCTGCCGGGGACGCCGGCGGGCATCATCCGGAAACAAGAAAAACCCCCGAATGATCGGGGGTTTCGTCTGTGCGCGATACTGGGATCGAACCAGTGACCTCTTCCGTGTCAGGGAAGCGCGCTACCGCTGCGCCAATCGCGCCTGTACAGGCTCTTCATTTGTCCGGCATGCACCGGGAGTGGAGGTGGCGACGGGATTCGAACCCGTGTAAACGGCTTTGCAGGCCGGTGCCTAGCCGCTCGGCCACGCCACCGTGTGTGGTTCGACCACGGCGTGATCCCCCGAAGGAGATCCCCGCACTCGAGCGGATGACGAGACTCGAACTCGCGACCCTCACCTTGGCAAGGTGATGCGCTACCAACTGCGCTACATCCGCGTGTCTTCCGGGCTGCCCCGGCGACTCCATCGACTTTACCCGACGTTCCCGCAAGTGCAAAAACGAGCGCAGCCCGCGCGTGTCACACGCGTGGACCCCGCCCGTGGTCAAGAAGCCCCCCGGAGTTCGTATAGTATCGAACCTGTTGCTCCGCGGAGCTTCGGGCGATTGGCGCAGTTGGTAGCGCGCTTCCTTCACACGGAAGAGGTCATCAGTTCGAGTCTGGTATCGCCCACCGCCAAGGCCCCGGTCCACCCGGGGCCTTTTTCGTTTCCGGGGTCACTCCCCCACGGCCCAGCCGTACCTCTTGTGCAGCACCTGGGCGACACGGGCGAACCTGTCCGCGTCGAGCGCGGCCGCTTCGCGGCGCATGCCGTCGTGATGGACCACGTAGAGCTGGTCGACGTCGAGCCAGGACGGTCGCCCCTGCTGGTCCCACGGCCCCGTGCCGAGCAGGATGAAGTCGCGGTTGCGGTCTTTGGGCTTGCTGGTGAGCTTGATCGCGTACACCGACGTCGCATCCCGGCGGCCGATGACCAGCACGGGACGGTCCTTGCCGCGTCCGTCGTTCTCGGCGTACGGCACCCAGGTCCAGATGATCTCCCCGCCATCCGGATCGCCGTCGCGTGACGGTGCGTAGGTGATGCGCAGGTCTTTGCGGCCCGGCGGAGCCATCGCGACGGTCGCGGTCGTGCCCGTGCGGCCGGGTTCGATCCCGGGCGCGATGGGCGGTGCCGTACTCGCCGGGCTCGCCGGGCGGCCGAAGAGGAACGAGACGATGCGCGCGAGCAAGCCGGATGCCACGACGGTCACCCTACCGT
>NZ_DATEJS010000304.1:0-3515 GCF_035277845.1 Microbacterium sp. | reverse complement strand
CGTGCTGCGTGCGGCCCGTCTCGGTGCCGTCGAAATCGAACATCCGCAGCGCGCGGCCCTGCAGGGTCAGGTCGCCGAGCCGGGGATGCTGCACGTCGAGGGCGAGGCCCTGGCTGAGCGCCTGCTCCCACTGGAACACCTCATCGACCGTGCGCACCTTGCCGGCCGGGATGCCCGCGGCCGCGAGCTTGGCGAGCAGCTCGTCACGCGAGCTGTCGGCGAACACGCCCTCGATGTGGGCGATGAGCGCATCGCGATCGGCGACGCGCGCCCCATTGGTGGCCCAGCGCTCCTCGTCGGGGTCGACGCCGATGAGCGGCGCGAACGTGCGCCACAGCGGGTCGGAGCCGACCGAGATCTGCACGACCCCGTCTGCGCAGCGGAACGCACCGTACGGGGCGATCGACGGATGCTGGTTGCCGATGGCGTGCGGGGCGTCCTCGCCGACGGTCCACCGGGTCGCCTGGAACGCGAGCACCCCGACGAGCGAGGACAGCAGCGACGTGCGCACCACCCCGCCCTTGCCGGTGCGCTCGCGCTCCACGAGCGCGGCCAGGATGCCGACGACGCCGTGGATGCCGCCGAGAAGGTCGCCGATCGGCACGCCGACCTTCTGCGGGGTCGCGGCATCCGGACCCGTGAGCGACATGAGCCCGGCCTCGCCCTGCAGGATCTGGTCGTAGCCGGCGCGGTTCGCCTCGGGGCCGTCGTGGCCGAAGCCGCTGATCGAGAGCAGGACGAGCCGGGGGTTCAGCTGCTCGAGGGTCGCGGGATCGAACCCGAGCCGGTCGAGCGTGCCCGGCCGGAAGTTCTCGATCAGCACGTCGGCACGGCGGATGAGCTCGGTGAGCACGCCGCGGTCGCCGTCGTCCTTGAGATCGAGTGCGATCGACTCCTTGTTGCGGTTGCAGGAGAGGAAGTAGGTGGACACCTGCTCCTCCCCTGCCGTCACGAACGGCGGTCCCCAGGCGCGGGAGTCGTCGCCCCCGTCGGGTCGTTCGACCTTGATGACGCGGGCGCCGAGGTCCCCGAGCATCATGCCCGCATGCGGGCCGGCGAGCGCCCGGGACAGGTCGACGACCAGCATCCCGTCGAGGGGACCGCTCATGTTCAGACCTCCACTTCTTCGGCCGGGATGTCCAGCGACACCGGCTCCGGAGCCGAACCGCGACGCATCCGCACGGCGGCCTCGACGATACCCAGCACCACCACGTTGACGGCGAGCCCGACGAATCCGTTGTCCCAGGATCCCAGCGCCAGGCCGGCAGCCGGCACGAACGTCGTGACGGCCACGAAGAGCACGCCCGCGACGAGGCCGCTCGCGACCGCGGCGGTGCTGACGGACACCTTGCGCCCGAGTCCTGCGGCGACGGCCGGAGACATCTGCGCGAGCCCGCCGTAGGTGAGCAGCAGCAGCGCACCGATGTCGCTCTTGACGATGCCGAGAGCGAGGGCGAGCACCATGGCCGCCACGATCGTGATGCGGGTCACGATGAACCGTCCGCGCTCCCCCAGCCGGTAGGTGACGTTGTTGGCGACGAGCGAGCCGATTCCCATCGAGATCGCCGCGGCGGGGACCATGGCGGCGGCGGCTCCGAACACCGCGACCACGGCGACCAACCACTCCGGCAGGGCGTGCTGGGCGGCCGTGAACAGCACCTGGTTCGGGATCGTCGACTTCGGGATGGAGAGCACGGCGACCATGCCGACGGTGATCGGCATGAACAGCAGCAGCTGGTAGACCGCGAGCCACTTGATGTTGCTGCGCAGCACGTTTCCGCTGCGGGCGGCGAGCATCGGCGGCCACAGGTGCGGGAAGGTCTGGAACCCGGCGCCGATGGTGGTGATCGCGACCGCGCTGACCCAGAAGACCCAGTCGAATCCGGGCGCGTGGGTGGTCAGCAGCGCGTCGTCCGCCTTGGCGACGGCGGCGAACACCTGGGGGAACCCGCCGGCGAAGCCGACGACGCCGACCGTGACGATCGCCAGGGCGAGCAGCATGCCGAAGTCCTTGAAGATCGACACGCGGGCGATTCCGCGGATGCCGCCCCAGATCACGAACACGACCACCAGGGCGCTGGCGAGCACCATGCTGAGGCCGCGAGCGGTCTGGGATCCGGTGGCGAGCTGCACGATGAGGCCGAGGCCGGTGAGCTGCAGCTCGAGGTACGGGATGAGGAACAGCGCGCCGACGACCGCGATGATGATGCTCAGGGTGCGGGAGCGGAAGCGATCCTTGAAGAAGTCCGCCATGGTCAGATAGCCGCGGGATGCCGCGATGTTGCGGATGCGCGGCGCCACGAAGTACTGGATGCACAGGCACGCGGTGAGGTAGCCCACGGCGTACGCGCCGCTCACTCCGCCGATGAAGCCGAGTCCCGCGAGTCCCAGGAAGCTGAAGGTGGTGAGGGATTCGCCGGCCTGCAGGAACCACGAGGTCCACGTCGGCAGCTGACGGCCTGCGACGAGCCACCCGGACATGCCCTTCTCCCGGCGGCGGCCGCGGAGCATCCCGATCGCACCGATCAGGACGATCCCGCAGATGATGATGACGGTCATCATGCGTGCTCACCTCCGTCGAAGTTCTCGGCGTCCGCGTGCTCGCGCACCTGCCGCCGGATGCCCGCGTCGACGACGTTCAGCAGCACGACGGTCAGGATGACGGTGAACGCCATCCACACGAGCACCGCGGGCACGCCGAACCACAGCGTCGGGGTCACGGCGAACGGCAGGAACGGCGTGACGAGGATCAGCAGCACCGGGACGCACGCGATGACGACGCGTGCGGGCGTCGCGATGCGCCCGGTGAGGCGCACCACGCTCGTGGCGGTGTCCGGCGCAGGCGCGCCGGGGTCGGACGTGGACATGGGTGTTCTCCTTCGAACAGGTGGGTCGGGAATCAGAGGGAAGCGGATGCCGCGAGAGCCGCGGTGCCGGGAGCGGTGCGCGGCACGGCGAGCAGGGACTCGATCGCCTGGGCGAGCTCGAGCAGCTCGACGTCGCGGCGCGGGCCGGCCAGCAGCTGGGCGCCGACCGGGAGATGGCCGGAGTAGCCCGCCGGCAGGGACAGCGCGGGGATGCCGAGCGGCGTGAACAGCCAGGCGGCGCGCATCCAGTCGAGGTAGTCGGTCATCGGGGTGCCGTCGACCTCGTGCACCCAGTCCCATTCGACCGGGAAGGGCAGCACCTGGGTGACCGGGGCGAGCACCAGGTCGGTGCCGGTGAAGTACCGGGCGGCGGACCGGGTGAGCCGGGTGAGCTCGACGTACGCCGACATCACGTCGGCGCCCGAGATCTTCTCGCCCTCGCGGATGTTGCCGGTCACGAAGTCGTTGAAGTTCGCCGGCTCTGCTTCGAGCAGCGGGCCCCACGCCGACGTGAAGGTCGCGGCGCGGAGGGTGCGGAACGTCTCGTCGGAGCCGTTCAGGTCGGGGCATCCGTACTCGACGATCGCGCCGGCCGACTCGAGGCGGCGGGCGACGTCGTCGAGCACCGCGCGCACGGCGGGGTCGACG
>NZ_DATEJS010000303.1:0-12122 GCF_035277845.1 Microbacterium sp. | reverse complement strand
GAGGCCGCGCGCAAGGCCGCCGCCGCACGCGCCGCCCGTCTCGCCGTCACCAACACCCCGGACGGCGCCCGCGCCGCCGCGCAGCTGATCATGTCGACGCAGTACGGCTGGGGCAACGGCGAATTCCAGTGCCTGAACCTGCTCTGGAACAAGGAATCCGGCTGGAACTACAAGGCCTACAACGCGGCCGGCGGCGCCACCGGCATCCCGCAGGCCCTGCCCGGCTCGAAGATGGCCGCGGCCGGCTCGGACTGGGCCACGAACGCGACCACCCAGGTCAAGTGGGGCCTCTCGTACATCCGCGCCACCTACGGCAGCCCCTGCGTCGCCTGGGGGCACTCCCAGGCGATGAACTGGTACTGAGCACCGTCGCTCGTTGAGCGAGGAGCGAAGCGACGGGACGAAACGCATATCCCGCCCCGCGGTGGGAATCGCGTTTCGTCTCGCTTCGCTCGCTCAACGACCGGGGGTGGGGGGCTGCTCGCTCAACGACCGGGAGGGTGGCGACTCGCTCAACGACCGGGGGCGGGGGGCTGCTCGCCGCGGTCGCGGGCGAGCTCGTCGGTGTACAGCTGCTGCTCGCGGATGGTCCCGTTGCGGTACGCCTGACGGCCCACCATGTGCGCGGCCAGCGGGGCCGTCGCCAGCTGGATGAGCACCACCGGCACGAGGAACGCCAGCACCGCCCAGGAGCGCAGCGCGATCGCGATCGCCACGCAGATCAGCAGGAAGCCCAGCACCTGCGGCTTGGTGGCCGCGTGCAGGCGGGTGGGCACGTCGGTGAACCGCACGATCCCGAGGGCGGCGGTCACGCAGAGCACCGCACCGCACGCGACCAGCACGATCGCCACGATGTCGAGCCACTCGCTCATCGGCCCCTCCCCTTTCCCGGATCGCCGGCGGCGGGTCCCTCGACGTCGCGTCGTGCCACGAACCGCGCGATCGCGACCGAGCCGAACACCCCCACTGCGGCGACGATGAGCAGCACCGGCAGCGTGTCGGTGTGGTGGTTGATCACCATGTCCGCGCCGAGCACGCACATCACCTCGGTGAGCAGCACGTCGGCCGCGACCGCCCGGTCGAGGATCGACGGGCCGAGCACGATGCGCACCACGGTGAGCACCGCGGCGACGCCGAACAGCGCGTAGACGATCCACAGCAGCACGGTCATCGCGCACCTCCGGCATCCCGCGCCGCCATCCCGGAGCGCACCTGCGCGAGCTGCGCCGCCGAGCCGACCGCCCGCACGATGCGCTCCTCCCAGTGCTGCACGTCGCGGCGCTGCTTCTCGAGGTCCGCGGCGCTGCGCACCCCGATCACGTGCAGGTACAGCACGCGGTTCGCGCGGTCTGCCTCCAGCACGAGCGAGCCGGGGATGAGGGATGCCACCACCGCGGTGTGCGTCATGATCAGGTCGTCATCGGTGCGCATCGGCACGCCGACGATCGCCGCGCCCGGCTGCCGGCGGAAATCGAGCACCTGCCACGCGACGGTCAGCGAGCCGCGCACCACCGCCCACAGGAAGTCGACGACGAACACGAACCCCCACCACACGTCGATGCGGCCGGAGAGCTCCACGGGCGGCAGCCGGAACACGCGGGTCACCACCGCCACCACGACGAGCCCCGTCACGAAGGCGAGCACCGTGAACTGGCCCCACAGCAGCATCCAGAGCGCCAGCAGCCAGACGAAGAACGGCAGCTGCCGCCACGCGCGCGCCCACCGGCCGGTCACTGCCCGACCTCCTCGGTGACCTGCGAGAGCTGAACGGGCCGCATGATCGACGCCCCCGCCCGCGCGCACACGTCGTAGATCGGACCGGCGAACACGGTCAGCGCGAGGGTCACGCACACCATGCCGGTGGTCGCGGCGGTCATGATCCGCGGGATGACCCGGCGCTCGGTGGTCACCGTGGCCAGCGGGGCGGCATCGAGGTAGCCGATGCGCTGCAGCGTCTCGGTCTCGGGGGCGTCATCCTTCTCGCGCCAGAACGACAGGTTCCAGGCGCGCATGAGCGCGTACAGGGTCAGCAGCGACGTCACGATACCGCCGACGATCAGCAGCATGTTCAGCCCGCCGCCTTGGGTCGCGGCGGCGTGGAACAGCGCGAACTTGCCGATGAACCCGGAGAACGGCGGCAGTCCGCCGAGGTTGATCGCCGGGATGAAGTAGAGCACGGCGATCAGGGGGGCCGCGCGCATCAGGCCCTTCACGCGCAGGATCGACGTCGATCCCGCGCGCCGTTCGATGAGCCCCACCGAGAGGAACAGGGTCGTCTGCACCACGATGTGGTGCACCACGTAGTAGATCGTGGCCCCGATGGATGCCGGCGTCGCGATCGCGAGCCCGAACACCATGTAGCCGATGTGGCTGACGAGCGTGAACGACAGGATGCGCTTCAGCTCGGCCTGGGCGACGGCGCCCAGCACCCCGACGACCAGGGTGGCGAGCGCCACCCACATGAGCAGCACGTTCACGTCGTTCGCCCGGAACAGCAGCGTCTCGGTGCGGATGAGCGCGTACACGCCCACCTTCGTCAGCAGGCCGGCGAACACCGCGGTGACCGGAGCGGGCGCGGTCGGGTACGAGTCCGGCAGCCAGAACGACAGCGGGAAGACGGCGGCCTTGATCGAGAACGCGAGCAGCAGCATGAGGTGCAGGGTCAGCTGCGTGGACTGGGGCATCTCGGCCATGCGCTGCGAGATCTGCACCATGTTCACGGTGCCGACCGCCGCGTAGATCATCGCGATCGCGGCGAGGAACAGCACCGACGACACCAGCGACACGACGATGTACACGACCCCGGTGCGGATGCGGGACTCGGTGCTGCCGAGCGTGATCAGCACGTACGACGCGACCAGCAGGATCTCGAACCCGACGTAGAGGTTGAACAGGTCGCCGGCCACGAACGCGTCGAAGATGCCCGTCGCGAGGATGAGGTACGTCGGGTGGAAGATCGACACCGGCGTCTCGTCATCACCGTCCGCGGCGCCCTGCCCGACCGAGAACAGCAGCACCGCGAGCAGCACCACCGACGAGACGACGAGCAGCAGCGCGGAGAGCCGGTCGACGTACAGCACGATGCCGAACGGCACCGGCCACCCGCCCACGGCGACCGCGAGCGGCTTTCCGGCATCCACCACCGCGAGCATCACGAACGAGATCGCCAGCACGACGCTCAGGGTCACGATCGACACCAGCACCTGCGCGCGGCGGTGGCGGCTCGTGATGAGCGCGATCGCCGCGCCGAGCAGCGGCAGGGTGACGACGAGGGGCACGAGCGCGTTCACGCGTCACCTCCGGGCGGGGGGCGGTCCGGGTCGTCGGTGGGCGCGTCGTCGGAGATCGCGGCGAGGTCGCGGTGGTGCAGCACGGTGATCGGCGCGGTCTCGACGCCGACGAAGTCGGTGGAGTCCTTGTCGTCGGCATCCTCCATCTCGACCTCGTCGTCCAGGACCACTTCGACGGCCTCGCCGCGGGCGCGCACCGCGATGTCCTCGGTGTCGTCGATCACGATGTCCTGCTGGCCGAGCTGCCAGGAGCGGTAGATGAGCGCGAGCAGGAACGCCGACACGGCGAACGTGATGACGATCGCGGTGAGGGTGAGCGCCTGCGGCAGCGGGTCCGAGGTGAGGCCCTTCGCGCCATAGAAGGATGCCTGCCCCGGCGCCCCCATCACGATGAGCAGCAGCAGGTTCGCCGCGTTGCCGAGCAGCAGGAACCCGATGAGCACGCGCGTCAGGCTGCGCTCGAGGATCGCGTACACCCCGGCCGCGAACAGCACGGCCATGACGACGATGAGGATGCCGCTGAGTGTCATGCGCCCTCACCCCCGTACCGCCCGCGCTCACCCAGCGAGCGAAGCGAGACGAAACGCCCCGCCCCGGACGACTCCCCCTCGCCCTCCCACCGCTGCCGGTCGACCTCGGCGCCGAGCGAGCGCAGCACATCGAGCACCAGCCCGATCACCACCAGGTACACCCCGACGTCGAAGATCGTCGACGTGACGAACTCGAGGTGTCCGAGCACCGGCACCTCGGCCTCGAGCACGGCGGACTTCAGGGGCGGCAGCCCGAACAGCACCGGCACCAGCGCGGTCGCGACGGCGAGCACCATCCCGATCCCGAGCAGCCGCCCGGCATCCGTCGGCGCCGCCGCGCCCAGCTCGTACCGGCCGCCGGCGATATACCGCATGACCAGGGCCATTCCCGCGACGAGCCCGCCCGCGAACCCGCCGCCGGGCAGGTTGTGACCGGCGAAGAGCAGGTACAGCGAGACGACGATGATGGTGTGGAAGAGGATGCGCACGATCACCTCGAGGATGAGCGAGCGGTTCTCCGGACGCACCCGGTTGCCGCCGACGAGCCACGCCCGGCGGCTGGTGTCCGCGGTCGCGTCGGCGGGCCGGACGCCCTCGTCCGTCTCGACGAGGAGGCTGCGGGCGGTCACGCGCGGGTTGACGAACCGCGACAGGGTGTCGGCGCGGTGCGTGACGAACACGAGGGATGCCACCCCGGTCGCCGCGAGGATCAGCACGGACAGCTCGCCCATGGTGTCCCACCCGCGCAGGTCCACGAGGGTGACGTTGACGACGTTGCGCCCATGCCCGAGCCGGTAGGCGAGTTCGGGAAAGCCGGCGGAGTCCGGCACGGTCGTGCGCGCTCCCGAGACGACGACGGCGACCGCCGCCATCACGACGCCCACGGCGCCGGCGATGACGGCCCGCAGCAACGGCCACACCGACGCGTTGCGCTCGCCCATCCGCGACGGGATGCGCCGCAGCACCAGCGCGAAGGTGATCATCGTGACCGTCTCGACGAGCGCCTGGGTGAGCGCCAGGTCGGGTGCTCCGGACACCGCGAACAGCACCACCATGCCGAGCCCCGTGACCGAGACCAGCACGACGCCGGTGTACCGCTTCCGCGCGCGCACCGCGACCAGCGCGGCGACGATCATGAGCGGGGCGATGGCCACCTGCATCGGCGACTGCCAGGCATCCAGCTGTGCCCCGAGGGTTCCGCCCATGATCAGCGCGGTGCCCTGCGCCGCGACGAACACCACGAAGATGATGCCGACGTACACCGGCAGCGATCCGGTCTGCGTGACGCCGGTGACGAGCACGGATGCCCGGGCGATGAGCCGCAGGAACAGGTTGTAGACGTCGGGCGCCGTGAACGGGAACAGGCGCCGGCGCTCGTCCCACCGGATGCGGCGGGCGAGGGCGAACACGCCGATGCCGAGCACGATGGTGGCGAGCGAGATCCACAGCGCGGGCTCGGCCCCGTGCCAGAGCGCGAGGTGCGCCGGCTCGGACTGCGGGATGCCGGGACTGGATGCCGGGCTCGCGTCCGCGTAGCCGGCGAGGGCCCAGTCGAGCAGGGGCGCAGCCAGGCCGGCGACGACCGTGAGCCCGGCGAGCACGAGGGGCGGCGTCAGGAACCCGAGCGGCGGATCGGGCCATTCCGTTTCGGGAATATAGTCGCCGGCGGCATCCCGCTTGCGCCAGAACGCGCCCCAGACGAACCGGATGCCGTAGGCCGCGGTGAGCACCGAGCCGAGGGCGATGCCGGCGACCGCGACGACCGCCCACGCCGCGCCGTGGCCGGCCTCCTCGAGGAGCGCCGTCAGCGTTCCCTCCTTCGCGACGAATCCGACGGTCGGCACGATGCCGGCCATCGCGCACACCGCGATGATCGAGAAGACGGCGAGAGTGGGCGCCTGGCGCCCGACGCCGCTCAGCTCCCGGACGTCGCGGCTCGACAGCTGCCGGTCGAGGATGCCCACCACGAGGAACAGGGCCGACTTGAAGAGCGCGTGCCCGAGCAGCAGGGCGAGGCCGGCGAGCGCGGCATCCCGCGTGCCGTAGCCGAGCACGACCGTCAGCATCCCGAGCTGGCTGACCGTGCCGAACGCGAGGATGCGCTTGAGGTCGGTCTCGCGCAGCGCCTGCAGCCCGCCGAGCAGCATGGTGAACACACCCAGGGCGACGACGATCGGCCGCCACGGGGCGGCGAGCGCGAACACCGGGGCGAGACGGGCGATGAGGTAGATGCCGGCCTTCACCATGGCGGCCGCGTGCAGGTACGCCGATACGGGAGTCGGTGCGGCCATGGCGCCCGGCAGCCAGAAGTGGAAGGGGAAGATCGCGGACTTGCTGAGCGCGCCGACGAGCACGAGCACGAGGGCCGCGTCGACGACGGGGCCGGTGGGATGTGCGGCGAGCAGTCCGGACAGTCTCGTGGAGCCGGTGACCACGACCAGCAGCACCACGCCGATGAACAGGACGAGCCCGCCCACGGTGGTCACCAGCAGTGCCTGCAGCGCTGCACGCCGGCTCGCACCGCGCTTGTGCGAGTGGCCGATGAGCAGATACGACAGGATGCTGGTGACCTCCCACAGCATCACGAGCACCACCATGTCGTCGGCGAGCACGAGCCCGTACATGGCACCGGCGAATCCGAGCAGCACCGCGCAGAACTGGCCGACGCCCGTGCGCTTGCCGGCGAAGTACCAGCGGCAGTAGAGGATGACGAGCGCACCGACGCCGGTGACGATGAGCGCCATCACCCATGACAGCACGTCCATCCGCATGGAGATCCGCACGCCGAGCGCCGGGATCCAGTCGTATGCCTCGAACGGAATGCGCCCGACCAGCACGGCGGGCGCCTGCAGCGCGGTGTGCGCGAAGGCGATCGCGGGCACGAGGGCCGCCGCGAAGAACGCCCGCTCGCCGAAGCGGTGCACGAGCCACGGCATGAGCAGCGGCGTCCCGGCGAACACGGCGAGGAGGATCAGCATGGAACCTCCTCGGGGCTGGCGAGTGGGCGGGTTCCCAGTCTACTGAGAGCCGGCTGAGGGCCGCGCCCCAGCCTCCGCGCCCCGGTCCTCTCCCCCGGTCGTTGAGCGAGGGAGCCCCAGCGACCTCCTCTCCCCCGGTCGTTGAGCGAGGGAGCGCCAGCGACCGAGACGAAACGCAGTGGCCCCTCCGCGTTTCGTCTCGCTTCGCTCGCTCAACGACCGGGGGTGTTCCCTCCGCTCGCTCAACGACCCGGGGGGGATCCCCTCCGCTCGCCCAACGACCGGCCGGGTTCACTCCAACCGCAGCACCAGGGCGCCGGGCATGCGGCGCACGATGCGGTCGTACGGGGCCTTCGCCAGGGGTGCGGCCTCGGGGGCCTTCAGGATGCGGGGGTCGGTGACCCACACGTCGCGTCCCTTCCAGCTGAGGGTGGCGCCGCCGGCCGCGACGACGTTGCGCGCCCAGTTGGTGTCGAGGCCCCAGGGCAGCCCGATGATCACCGTGCCCGCATCGCGCGCCGGCACGACGGCGATGGGGGTGTGCAGCACCCGCCCGGACTTGCGGCCGGTGTGGTGGACGGTCGCCCACACCGGCATGATCCGCCGCCCGCTCATCGCGAACGCGACGGGCTCGATCAGGCGGATGAGGAACGCCGGGGGGTTCTTCCTGTCGCTCATGCCTCCAGCCTGCACCCGCGGCGGGCCGAGCGGTCGCCCGATACCCTGGAATCGTATGAACGCCACGGTGACCCATTCGCAGCTCGTCCGCTGGCGCACCGCGATCTTCGCCATCTTCCTGCTGTCCGGCCTCGGGGTCGCATCGTGGGCGGCCCGCGTGCCCGCCATCAAAGAGGCCCTCGACATCAACCGCGAGGGCCTCGGCCTGCTGCTGCTGCTCGGCGGGGTGGCATCCATCACCGGCATCTCGACGAGCTCGATCATCATGGCCCGCTTCGGCACCCGCCGCGGGATGCTCGGCACCCTCACCGTGTTCAGCGCCGGGCTCGCGGTCATCGGCGTCGGCACGGACATCGTCCACGCGCCGTGGCTGGTGGGCCTCGGGCTCGCGCTCTGGGGCTACGGCGGCGGCGCGACGGACGTGATGATGAACGTCGAGGCCACCGCCATCGAGCAGCAGACGGGCCGCACCATCCTGCCCCTCTTCCACGCGTTCTTCAGCTTCGGCACCGTGATCGGCGCGGGCCTCGGCATCGCGGCGATCTCGCTGAGCCTGACCCCGTTCGACCACCTGCTGATCGTCGCCGTCGGGGTTCTCGTGCTGTGCGTCGTCGCGATCGCGAACATCCCCGCCGCGGAGGGCGAGCTGGTCGAGCCGGATGCTCCGAAGGCCCCGTTCCGCGAGCGCCTGCACGTCGCGCTGTCGGCCTGGCGCGAGCCGCGCACATACGTGCTGGGCATCGTGCTGCTCGGGATGTCGTTCGCCGAGGGCGGCGCGAACGACTGGCTGGCGCTCGGCGTCGTCGAGGGTCATGGCGTGCACGATCCGGCGCTCGGCGCGGCAGGGCTCACCGTCTTCTCGGTCTCGATGACCGCGGTGCGGGTGTTCGGCGGGCCGCTCGTCGACCGCTTCGGCCGCGTCGTCATCCTGCGGGTGCTGGCGGTCACGGCGGCCGCCGGCCTGCTGCTGTTCATCCTCAGCCCGTCGGTGCCGCTGCTGTTCGTCGGTGCCGCGCTGTGGGGCATCGGAGCCTCGCTGGGGTTCCCGCTCGGGATGTCGGCCGCGGCCGACGACCCGGCCAAGGCCGCCGGTCGCGTGGCCGCCGCCGCGACCATGGGCTACGTGGCCTTCCTCGCCGGTCCCCCGCTGCTCGGCTTCGTGAGCGAGCACATCGGCCTGCTCAACGCCCTGTACATCATCGTCGCGCTGATCGTGGCATCCGGATTCGCCTCCGGCGCCGCCAAGCCGCTCTCCCCCGAACCCCGCTCCGCAACCGCGAAGGACGCCTGATGCGACTCGTCATCGCCCGCTGCTCGGTCGACTATGCCGGCCGGCTGAACGCCCACCTGCCCGAAGCCACCCGACTGCTCGTGCACAAGGGCGACGGCAGCCTGCTGGTGCACTCGGACGGCGGCTCGTACAAACCGCTGAACTGGATGAGCCCGCCGTGCACGCTCGTGGTCGAGGAGCCGGACGACGACCAGGCGGCCGCCGGCGTGCAGCAGCTGTGGCGGGTCACCCACCAGAAGTCGGGCGACACGCTGCTGGTGCGCCTGTACGACGTCGTGCACGATTCGGCGCACGAGCTGGGCACGGATCCGGGCCTGCAGAAGGACGGCGTGGAGGCCGATCTGCAGCGCCTGCTCGCCGAGCAGACCGGGCTGATCGGCGAGACCCTGACCCTGGTGCGCCGCGAGTTCCCCACCGCGATCGGCCCCGTCGACCTGCTGCTGCGCGACCCGGACGGCGGCACCGTGGCGGTCGAGGTGAAGCGCCGCGGAGACATCGACGGCGTGGAGCAGCTGACCCGCTACCTGGAGCTCCTCGGCCGCGACCCGCACCTGGCCCCGGTGACCGGCGTGTTCGCCGCGCAGGAGATCAAGCCGCAGGCGAAGGTGCTCGCCGCCGACCGCGGCATCCGCTGCGTCACGCTGGACTACGACGAGATGAAGGGCGTCGAGTCCGGCGCCCCGCGCCTGTTCTGAAACCCGGCCGGCGCCCGGTCACGCCTCGCTGAGCAGCTTCAGTCCCGTCTCGTCGTCGAAGACCCGGGTGAGCCGGTCGCGGCGCGTGGTGAGCAGGATCTCGCCGGTCAGGCCGATCGGGCACTCCTTCACGTGCCCGCCGATCACGGAGTAGTCGGAGCGGGCGAACGTGCCGTGCACGTGCCACGTCGCCGCACCGTCGACATAGGCGAGGTTGCCGTGCAGACCGGTGATCTCGAGCGGCTCGTCGTAGGTGCGCCACCGGTACTCCCGGGCGGTGGGGTCGAAGTAGCCGAGCGTCGCACCGGCTGCTCCGCCGACGATGTCGACCCACGCTCCGGGGAGGCGCTGCTCGGTCGCGAAGGCACTGAGCTGCTGCATGATCTCCTCGCCCTTGCGCAGCACGAGCAGGTGGGTGTCGGAGGCGGCATCGGAGAAGTGCTTCATTTCTGGAGTCTAGGCCGGGCCGGATGCCGCGGTCCGGGCCCGAGCCCGCTCATCGGCCCGTGCCCTAGGGTCGAATGATGGATGCTGATTCCGCCGCGCACTCCTTCCGGTCCCCCTGGACCTGCATCCTCTGGGACGTCGACGGCACCCTGATCGACGCATCCGAAGGCATCCTGCGCCGCCTCACCACGACGCTCGCGCACTTCGGCCACCCGCCGCTGCCGCCGGCCGAGCTGGCGCACTGGATCGGCCCGCCCATGCTGGAGTCGTTCCAGACGATGTCGGGCATGACGCCCGCGCAGGCGGAGGAGGCCGTCGCGTTCTACCGGCAGGTGGCCAAGGCCGACGGCTACGAGACCGGCGCCCGGGTGTACCCCGGCATGGCGGATCTCGTGCGCGACATCGCCGCCGCCGGCGTCCCGCAGGCGACGGCCAGCTCCAAGCCCGAGGTGCAGGTGCTGAGGCTCATGCAGCATTTCGGTCTCGACGGCTTCCTGCAGGCGATCGTCGGCGCGACCTCCGAGGCGAAGGACCGCGGCCTGAAGGCCGAGGTCATCGCCGACTCGCTGCGCCGGCTCGAGGCCGCGGGCGTCGACGTCTCGCGCCCGGTGCTCGTCGGCGACCGGCACCACGACGTCGAAGGCGGCGCCGAGCAGGACGTGCCGGTGATCTTCGCCCGCTTGAACGGCAATGCGGAGGGTGCCAACTTCTCGCACGCCAATCTGGGCGCGGACATCCGCAACCAGTCCATGGGTGTACTGCATACGGATTTCAACAATGCCAATCTGCGGCATACGAATTTCGAGGACGCCATCCTCGATTATGCCAGCATGCAGTTTGCCGATCTGAGTCGGGCCAATCTCACGGGCGCGCGCCTGATTTACGCCGATCTCTCCGGGGCAAATCTGACGCGTGCAAATCTGACCGGCTCTGATCTCACCCATGCTGACCTGACGAGTGCCATCACGACCGGGGCGACGGGCCTCCCGAACCGCAACACGCCCTGACCACACCGCGCCCACCCCACCTCAGGGCGTAATCACCAGGCCGCCATCGACGTGGATCGCCTGGCCGGTGATATAGCCGGCAGCCGGCGAGGCGAGGAACGCCACCAGTGCCGCAACATCGCTTGCAGTCCCAAGCCGCCCGAGCGGAATTTTTTCCTGCTGGCGGCGAAAAAGCTCCGGATCGAGTGCCGCGCGCGCGCCTTGGTCCTTGCGGATGAAGCCGGGCACCACGGCGTTTACCGTGACGGCGGCCGGCGCAAGCTCCAGAGCGAGCGCCCGCACCAGCGCCTCGAGCCCAGCCTTGGCTGCGGCCGAGGCCGGAAAGGCCGGCAGATCGGTACGAAAGGAATGCGCAACGAAGCTGCTGACCGCGATGACCCGGGCGTTGTCGCCCGCGCGCAAAAGCGACGTTGCCTCGCGCACCAGTGCAAGGAACGCAGCGGCAATCGCCGTGAACGATGCGGCGAACGCTGCATCGCTCAAGCCTTCGATCGGAGTACGGTCAGCGAAGCCGGCGTTGCTGACCACGACATCGAGGCGGCCGAAGCCCTCGCGCGCGCGCCCAACGAGCGCCGTCGCGAGCCCCGGGTCGAGGAGATCGCCGAGCATGGTCTCGACCGCCGCACCCATGCCCTCCACACGGGCAGCGACCGCCGCAAGTCCGGCCGCATTGCGCCTTGTATGCAGCAGGAACCCAACTCCCGGCCCGGCCAACGCCGCCGCAATCGCCGCCCCGATGCCGCTCCCCGCACCGGTGATCAGCACCGCCCGTTCGATCGCCCCGCTCATGCCGCGAACAGTGCCGGCGCTGCGCGCGCCTGGCCAGAGCGAAATCGCGCATTCAGCGTAGCCTGGTGATGGCTGCATCGCACCGAAAAGCAAGCACCGGGGTTCGGATCGGGTAGGACGTTGACGAAACGCGAGCGTACGGCGAGCGATTGATCCGGATCAATATCGTGGTGGCGGCTTGCATACGGCTTTCTTCAAGAAGCTCGACGAGGGATCTGCTATCGGATCGCGCTACGCTACGCGCAAGCCACGGACGCCTTGCGATTGCTATCGAGCCTGTTTGAGAAGGATGCGCCGATGCTGTTTCACCGCCGCCATGACTACCAGCATCGCGGATTTTGGCGCGATGTACTGCATCTGCTGGGGCCGGGACTGATCACCGGAGCGGCAGACGACGATCCGAGCGGCATCGCGACC
>NZ_DATEJS010000302.1:0-21802 GCF_035277845.1 Microbacterium sp. | reverse complement strand
GACGCCGCGCCCCTGCGCGCCGCCGGCGCGGCCGGAGTCGCCGTGGTGTCGGCGATCTGCGCGGCCTCCGATCCGCGCGCGGCCGCACAGGCGTTCGTGCGCGAATGGTCCGGTGAGACGGTGGAGGCCGGCCGATGACCGCGGCCCGACCGATCCCCCGGGTGCTCAGCATCGCCGGCAGCGACCCGTCGGGCGGTGCCGGCATCCAGGCCGACCTCAAATCCATCGCCGCGAACGGCGGCTACGGCATGGCGGTGGTGACGGCGCTCACCGCACAGAACACACGGGGCGTGCGCGCCGTGCACGTGCCGCCTGCCGCGTTCATCGGGGCGCAGCTCGACGCGATCGCCGACGACATCGCGGTGGATGCCGTGAAGGTGGGGATGCTGGCGAACGCCGACGTCATCCGGACGGTGGCCGGGCGTCTCCCCCGCTTCGGCGACGCCGTCGTCGTGCTCGACCCGGTGATGGTCGCCACGAGCGGCGACCGGCTGCTGGATGCCGACGCGACCACGGCCCTCGCCGACCTGCTGCGCCGGGCGGACCTCGTCACGCCGAACCTGCCCGAGCTGGCGGTGCTCGCCGGACTCGCCGCCGGCGCGGCGGTTCCGGTGGCCGCGGACTGGGCGGAGGCCATCGCGCAGGCCGAGGCCGTGTCCGCGCACTTCGGCGTGCGCGTGCTCGCCAAGGGCGGGCACCTGACCGGTCCGACAGCGCCCGACGCACTGGTCGACGCCGCGACGGCGACCGTCGTCGAGTTCGGCGGCGAGCGCATCGCCACCACGGCGACGCACGGCACGGGATGCTCCCTGTCATCCGCCGTGGCCACCCTGCGGGTGCGCCTCGGCGACTGGGAGCCCGCCGTCGCCGAGTCCCGCCGCTGGCTGCGCGAATCGCTGCGGCACGGCCACGCGCTCGCCGTGGGCGGCGGGAACGGGCCCGTGCACCACTTCGCCGGGCTCTGGGGACGCGGCGGGCTCGCCACCTCGCCGACGGCCGCCGAGATCGAGACCGAGTGGTGGGCCGGAGTCGCAGACCTGCGCGCCGGCATCGACGAGCTGCCCTTCATCCGCGGCCTCGCCGACGGCACCCTCGAGCGCGAGGCGTTCCTCGGCTACCTCGAGCAGGACGCGCTCTACCTCGGCGAGTACGCGCGCGTGCTCGCCGCCGCCGCGCAGCTCGCCGGCGACCACGCCGGCCAGTCGTTCTGGGCGCAGTCCGCGCACGGCGCCATCGCCGCAGAGCTCGAACTGCACCAGTCCTGGCTCGCACCCCTCGGGCGCGGCGGGGAGCACGCGGACCTCGGGCGCCGCCCGGCCACGGTCGCGTACCTCGACCACCTGATGGCGACCGCCGCGCGCGGCGAATACGCCGTGCTGGCCGCCGCCGTGCTGCCGTGCTTCTGGCTGTACGCCGACCTCGGCGAGCGCCTCGCGGCCGGGGAGTTCGGCGAGGCCGCGAACGATCCGGGGCATCCCTACGCGAGCTGGCTCGCCACGTACGGCGACCCGGCGTTCTCGCACGCGAACCGGCAGGCCATCGACCTGGTGACGAACCTGGCGGCCACCGCGACCCCGGCCGTGCGCGAGCGGATGCGGCGCGCGTTCCGGATCTCGTCGGAGCACGAGCTGGCGTTCTTCGCCGCGGAGCCGGCCCCCGAAGCGCGCGTCGTCCAGGTGCACGGGAGCGCGGCCCGGGTCTGAGTATGCGGCATCCCCGGCCCGCGCTCTCGCACGGGCCGGAGATGCCGGGCGGGTTCAGCCGGCCGACGGCACCAGCCACGCCGTCGCCGCGCCCGGGAGCACGGCGCCGGCGACGGGTGCCGAACTGACCACGACCTGCCCGTCCGTCCCGAGCGGGTAGTCCTCGGTGCCGAAGTTCGCGACCGCCTGCCAGCCGTTCGGGCGGGCGAAGCGCAGCACGTCGGCGCGGCCGGTCTCGATCCACTCGAGCTCCTCGCCGGTCTGCAGGCGGTGGCGAAGGGCGAGCGCGCGGCGGTACAGCGACAGCGTGGACTCCGGGTCCCCGTCCTCGGCTGCGACCGACGACGCGCCGAGCCATTCGGGCTGCGGCAGGTGCGCCGGGCCGTCGCCGAACCCGAACGACGGGCCGTCGCTCGTCCACGGCAGGGGCACGCGGCATCCGTCGCGGCCGAGGCCGTCCTTGTCGTGGTCCGCCCCGCGGAAGAACGCCGGGTCCTGACGCTGCTCGGCCGGGATGTCCGCGACCTCGTGCAGGCCGAGCTCCTCCCCCTGGTACAGGTAGGTGCTGCCGGGGAGGGCGAGCATGAACAGGGTGGCGGCGCGGGCGCGACGCAGGCCCCCGTCGCGGTCGAGCTGGTCCTCCGGACCACCCGCGATGATCCACTCGGTGCCCTGCTTCACGCGGCGGCCCTGGAGCGGCGCGAGCCCGTAGCGGGTGGCGTGGCGCACCACGTCGTGGTTGGAGAGCACCCAGGTCGACGACGATCCGGTGGCGGCGCTCTGCGCCAGGTTGTCGGTGATGATCTCGCGGAACTGCGCGGCGTCGAAGTCCGCCTCGAGCAGGTCGAAGTTGAACGCCTGCCCGAGGCCGGCCGGCGTCGCGTACTTCGCCCGCCGCTCGGGCGTCGCGACCCACGCCTCCGCCACGGCGATGCGCGGCGGGTCGTACTCGTCGAAGACCCGGCGCCATTCGGCGTAGACCTCGTGCACCTCGTCGCGGTCCCAGAGCGGATGCCGCCCGGAGGTGCGGTCCATCGCGTCGAGCTCCGCCGCGCTGGGCAGCACCTCCGGAAGATCCTTGACGAGCCCGTGCGCGACGTCCACGCGGAAGCCGTCGACGCCCCGGTCCGACCAGAAGCGCAGTGTCTTCAGGAACTCCTCGTGCACGTCGGGGTTGTCCCAGTTGAAGTCGGGCTGCTCCTTCGCGAAGTGGTGGAAGTACCACTGCCCGTCGCCGACCGGCTCCCACGCCGGGCCGCCGAACACCGACCTCCAGTCCGCGGGCGGCAGCTCGCCGTTCTCGCCGAGGCCGTCCCGGAAGATGTAGCGGTCGCGCTCGGGCGATCCCTTGCCCGCGGCCAGGGCCGCGCGGAACAGCTCGTGCTGATCCGAGGAGTGGTTGGGCACGATGTCGACGATGATCTTGATCCCGCGCGCGTGCAGCGCGGCGACCATGTCGTCGAAGTCCGCCAGGGTGCCGAGCCTCGGGTCGACGTCCCGGTAGTCGGAGACGTCGTAGCCGCCGTCGGCGAGCTCCGACGGATAGAACGGACTCAGCCAGACCGCGTCGATGCCGAGCTCGTCGAGGTAATCGACGCGGCTGACGATCCCGCGCAGATCGCCGATGCCGTCGCCGTTCGCATCGGCGAAGCTGCGCGGGTAGATCTGGTAGACGGCGGCCTGCCGCCACCAGTCGGGGGTGTCGAGACGGCGGGGCGCCGTCTGCGCCTCGGTGAGTGCCACGAGGGTGTTCCTCTCCTGTAAGTCGGGGGACTAGATTTACTTGTCGAATTTACTTCGCCTCGGCCATACTCGCAGGGAGGAGAGAGGAAGGTCAAGACCTCATGCCGAGAAACCCGTCGGACGGGGCAGCACGCGCCGCCAGCCTCGACGCCGTGCTCGACTACGCCTGGACAGCCGGAGACTTCACCGCCGCCGACGTCATGGATGCCGTCGGGGTCACGCGCTCCACGGCCATCGAGGCCACCGCGGCACTGGTCGGGCTCGGCCTCCTCGACGAACTGCCGAACGCGCGCGACGCCGGCGACTACCGCATGGGCCGTCCCGCGCGCCGCTTCGCCTTCCGCCCGGGCGCCGGCATCCTGCTCGGCATCGACGCCGGCCGCACCCACCTCACCGTCGCCGTGACCGACCTCGCCGGCACGCGCCTGCACACCGAGCGCCGCGACCTGAGCGACGCCGACGACACCCGCGCGGACCGGCGGCGGGTGATCGTCCGGACGATCGGCTCCGCCCTGCGCAAGGCGGGGGTGGGCCGCGAGCGGGTCGTCGCGCTGTGCGCCGGCGTGCCCGCGCCCGTCGACCGTCAGGGGGTCTCGCCGCGGCATCCGTCCGGATTCTGGGAGCGCATGAACCCGGATCTCACGGAGCTGCTCGCAGCCTGGGCGCCGTTCGTGCGCGTCGAGAACGACGCGTCGCTCGCCGCGGTCGCCGAGGGCGCGATGGGTGCCGCCGTGGGATGCCGCGACTACGTCGCCCTGCTCGCCGGCGATCGGCTGGGTGCCGGCGTGGTGGTCGACGGACACCTGCTGCGCGGCCGGCACGGGGGCGTCGGCGAGATGCTGGCCTTCGATCACGTCCACGACGTCGAGGGCGCGTCCGGCCTCGGGCACCGCGCCCGGGAATGGGCCCTCGACCTGATCGAGCGGGGCGACCTCGCCGCGGACAGCCCGCTGCGCACCACGGCCCCGGCCGAGGTGGACGGCCGCCTCGTGCTGGAGCTGGCGGCCGCCGGCGACCCGGACGCGCTGCGGATCGCCGCACGCGTCGGCGCGACGCTCGCGCGCGTGGTCAGTGTGCTCGGCAGCATGTTCGATCCCCAGCGCGTGATCGTGAGCGGCGCGATCTCGGCGGGCATCGGCATGATCGTGGACACGGCGCGCGAGGCGCTGCCCGCGGACATGCATCTGCCCGCCCCCGAGATGGTGGTCTCGCAGCTCGGCGACGAGGTCGTCGTCGACGGGGCGATCGCCGGGGCCATGGACCTCGCCCGCAGGAACACCCTCGACCTCTGGCTCGCCCGCCAGAACGCGACCGAGGACTGAGAGCACCAGTCCACTGGAGCCGGATTGGACTCGATGGATCAGTCCAGTTTCCGCGTTGTCCCTGTCATGACAGTGCACCACATCGAGTACCGCGGCTGGTTCGGCCGCTTCTCCGAACCGCACGCCACCCGGCCGGCACGCGAGGATCGCGGGATGCCGTTGTGGTTCTGGTCGCCGCGCGGACTGGAGGATCGCGGTCGCGCCGCGGGCCGCGAGCAGCAGCGCGCGTACAGCGACCTGCAGGCCGCCGCCGCGGCATCCGACTGGCGCCGCTGAGCCGCACCCCGCCTCACGCGTCGGCGGCGCAGCGGAAGCCGATGTGCGACATGCCGGTGTCCTCCGCCTGCGGCGAGCGCGCCGCCGGCCGGAAGCGCAGGCAGTAGTCCGGAGAGCACAGGAACGAACCGCCCTTGAGCACGCGGCGCGGGATCGACTCCCCCGCGCCGGAACTGGCCGCGGCGAGCAGGTTCCGGCGCTTGCCGGGGTCGACCGGCTGGTCGCTCAGGCGAAGGTGGCGCGGGGTGTAGTAGTCGGTCGTCCACTCCCAGACGTTGCCGATGAGGTCGTACAGCCCGTAGCCGTTCGGCGGATAGGAGCCCACCGGCGCCGTCCCGCCGACCCCCTGGTTGTCGTACGGGAAGCGCCCGAGCCACGAATTTGCTTGCGCGACGCCCCCCGGGTACGGCTCGTCGCCCCACGCGAACCGGGCGCCGTCGACGCCGCCGCGGGCCGCGTACTCGTGCTCGGCCTCGGTGGGCAGGCGCATCCCGGCCCAGTCGGCGTAGGCCGTGGCATCCGCGAACGCCACGTGCACGACGGGATGCCGCATGCGGTCGTCGATCCCGGAGCCGGGCCCGAACGGCGCGCGCCAGTGGGCACCGGGCACCCAGCGCCACCAGTTGCGCCAGTCGCGCAGGTCGACGGGTGCTGTGGTCGGGGTGAAGACCATGGAGCCCGGCACGAGGTCCACGGGGGCGACACCGGGGTACTGGGCGGGATCCATCGGCCGCTCGGCGACCGTGACGTAGCCGGTGGCATCCACGAAGCGCGCGAAGTCCGCGTTGGTGACCGCGTACCGGTCGAGACGGAAGGATGCCACCTCCCGCTCGTGCACCGGCCGCTCATCGGGGTAGAACTCGTCGGACCCCATCCGGAACGTGCCGGCCGGGATCAGCACGGTGTCGCGACCGTCGTCAGCCATGCATCCACGGTAACCGCGCGACGGCGTGCCGGCGTCGTCGCCGGGTTCCTCACACGGCGCCGATGTGCCCGAGCATCAGGTGCGGCGCCTCGGCGTTCCCGCCGGACTCCCGCAGGGCGACCGGCAGCACCACGACGACGATGAACACCACCACGATGACGCCCATGAGGATGCCGGCCCCGCTGATGGCGATCCCGGCGATCGCGAGACCGCGGCCGCGCTTGCCCGTGCGCGAGGTCTCCCGGAGCGCGAGGATCGAGAGCACGATGCCGACCGCACCGACCACGAACGAGGTCACGAACCCGGCGATCGCCAGGACGCTCCAGGGCGGCGGTGGCATCGGCACGGCGGACGGCAGGGTCCCCGGATGGGGCGACGGCGTCCCCTCTCGCATATCGCTCACATATTCACCCTATTGCTGGACGAGACTCGGTCGTAAGCTCTGTCTCATGCTCCCCAGATGGACCCGGCCGGCTGCCGCCGTGCTCGCGCTCGCCCTGGTGCTCTCCGCACCGCCGGCGTTCGCCGCGTCCCTCCCGGCCCGGGTGGGACTGGTCAGCTTCACCGGCGCGTCGCTGACGTCGTCCGGCGCGACCCTGACCATCGCCTGGCCGGCCGCTGCGGGGGCCACCAGCTATGTCGTGTTCGCGTCGACGTCGTTCGACGGGGTCACCACGCAGACGACGCCGGTGGCGACCTCGACGCGCACGTCGGCCACGATCACGCACCTGCTTCCCGGCCGCGACTACTTCGTGCAGGTGCGCGGCGTCTCGGCGGCCGGGCGCGGCGCGCCGTCGCTCCGGGTCGGCCACGGCACCATCGCCGCCGAGGCATCCGCGTCGGCCCTCGCGTCGCACAAGACGGTCTCCGGGCTGAAGGTCATGACGTGGAACATCTGCTCCAACGCGTGCAGCAACTTCACCGTCCGCCGGGGCGTGATCAACACCCGCATCGCCGAACTCGCACCGGGCGTGGTTGGGATGGAGGAGGGGTCCAAGTACACGACGGCTCCGTCGGGATACGCCTTCGGCTACAAGGGGCAGAACGTCATCCTGTACCGGACGGCGCAGTTCACCTCGGTCAAGAAGGGCACGACCATCGCACACGGAGCGGCGACGTTCGCGAGCGTGTACGCGAGCGCAGGCCACGGCGTCAGCTGGGCGGCGCTGCGCAACCGGGCGAACGGCGCGTTCCTGGTCGTGTTCGACGTGCACCTGCGCGCCGGCACGACGGTCGCCCTGCAGAAGCAGCGCGAATACGAGGCGGGGCGCCTCGGCCCGTACATCGCGGCCGTCTACTCCCAGCTGAAGACGAAGTTCGGCTCGATCACGAACTGGGCGAACGCCGGCCCGGTGGTCGTCGGAGACTTCAACACGAACAAGTCCCACCCCACGGACACCACCCAGTCGATCCTCCGCCGGGCGGGCTGGCTGGACAGCTTCGACCAGGCGCACCACCTCACCCGCCAGCACTACAACTCGGCGAACCCGACCTGGTCGCTGTACCCGGTGATCGGCGAGCGCTGGGGCGACGACGTCGACAAGCTCGTGGTCAAGCCGTCGCACACGGTCGTGCTGTCGTGGGCGAACGTGGGGAAGATGTCGGGCGGCCGGTTCGTGGCGCCGCTCGGCTCGGACCACCACCCGCTCATGTTCGTGATCTCGGTGTTCTGACCGCCCGGGTGCCGAGGGCGCGCATAATGGTTCGGTGACCGAACCATCACCGCCGCCCCAGACCGACACGCAGCACGCGATCCGCTCGCTGGCGCGCCTGGCGCGCATGCTCGAGCGGATGATGCCGGCCCGGCTCACCATGGCCGACTTCCGGATGCTGTCGGCCATCGGCGACGGCGAGGCCCGGGCATCCCGCCTCGCCCATCGCCTCGCAGTCGGCAAGCCCACGGTGAGCGCGACCGTCGACTCGCTCGTCAAGCGCGGCCTCGTCACACGCACCGCGCACGGCGCCGACCAGCGCGCGATCGACCTCGCCCTCACGATCGACGGGGTCACCGTGCTCGCCGACGCCGACGCCGCGCTCGGGAACGCCCTCGACCGGATCGCCGCGGAGACGCCGGATGCGGATGCCACGCTCCGCGCCCTCGCACAGCTCGGTCCGGCGCTGGACACGCTGCTCGCCGCACGCGACGCCCGCCTCGCCGGCGGCGCTCACGCTGCGGCCTCCCGCCCGGGCGCGGCCGGATGAGCCCGCGCGACCCTCAGCACCGGGGGTGGCTGCGGCGCCTCGGCGGCTACATCATGCGGCATCGCGCCGACCTGTTCCTCGCCCTCGGCGCCGCGGTGCTCGGCTCGGTGTGCTCGACCCTGACCCCGCTCGTGGCCCGCGCCATCATCGACGACGTGATCATCGCGCACCACCGCACCCTGCTGCCCTGGCTGGCGCTGCTCATCGGCCTCGCGGTCGCCGGCTTCGGATTCTCGTTCCTGCGCCGCTACCGGGGCGGGCGCCTCGGCATCGCGGTGCAGACCGATCTGCGCAACGACATGCACGACCACCTGCAGACCCTCGACGCGGCCACCCTCGACACGATGTCGACGGGTCAGCTGGTGTCCCGCGCCAACAGCGACACCGCCCTCGCGCAGGGGCTCCTCGCCTACATCCCCATGCTGTCCGGCAACCTGCTCACCCTCGTGCTGTCGCTCGTCGTGATGATCGTGCTCTCGCCGCCGCTCGCGCTCATCGCCGTGCTCATCGTGCCCGCGCTGCTTGCGCTCAGCATCCGCATGCGGCGGCGCGTCTTCCCGGCCAGCTGGGACGGACAGCAGAAGGAGGCGGAGGTCGCCCAGATCGTCGACGAGGACGTCACCGGCGTGCGGGTCGTGAAGGCGTTCGGGCAGGAGCAGCGCGAACTGCAGCGCCTGACGGATGCCGCCGGGCGGCTGTACGGGTCCCAGATGCGGTCGGTGCGCATCTCCGCCCGGTATCAGCCGATGCTGCAGGCGGTGCCCGTGTTCGGCCAGGTCGCCGTGCTCGCACTCGGCGGCTGGATGACCCTGTCCGGCGTGATCACGCTCGGCACGTTCCTGGCGTTCTCCACCTACATCGGGGCGCTGCTGACCCCCGCCCGCATGCTCGCGGGCATCCTCACGATCGGCCAGCAGGCCCGTGCGGGCGTCGAGCGCATCTTCCAGCTGATCGACCTGAAGCCGCAGATCGCGGATGCCCCGGATGCGGTCGATCTGCCGCCGCGCCCCGGCGACATCGTGTTCGACGACGTGTCGTTCGCGTACGGCGAGCACGACGTGCTGCACGGATTCTCGCTGACCGTCCGCGCCGGCGAGCGGGTGGCCCTGGTCGGGGCGTCCGGCAGCGGCAAGTCCACCGCGGCCCGCATGCTCACCCGCATGTACGACCCGACGGCCGGGCGCCTCATGATCGGCGGTGTCGACGTGCGCCGCCTGCGGCTGTCGTCGCTGCGCCACGCGGTCGGCATGGCCTTCGAAGACGCCTTCCTGTTCAGCGAGAGCGTGCGCGACAACATCGCGTACGGGATGCCGGATGCCACCGACGAGGCGATCGAGGCGGCCGCACGGCAGGCGCACGCGCACGCGTTCATCGAGGCGCTGCCGCACGGGTACGACACCGTGGTCGGCGAGCGCGGCCTCAGCCTCTCCGGCGGACAGCGGCAGCGGATCGCCCTGGCGCGCGCCCTGCTGCGGGACCCCGGCATCCTCGTGCTCGACGACGCCACGAGCGCGATCGACGCCCGCACCGAGCAGGGCATCCACGACGAGCTGCGATCGGTCTTCGGGGATCGCACGGTGCTGATCGTGGCGCAGCGGCATTCCACGCTGCGCCTCGCCGACCGGATCGTCGTGCTGGATGCCGGACGCATCGTCGCGGAGGGCACGCACGACGAGCTCATCGACTCGAGCGTGGTGTACCGCGCGCTCTTCGGCCGGGACGACGAAGCCCGTCTCGACGCCCGGCGCCGCGGCGACGTGGACGCCCTCGCCGACCCCCGCGACCTCCCCCGGTCGTCGAGCGAGCGAAGCGACCTCCCCCGGTCGTTGAGCGAGCGAAGCGAGACGAAACGCCCCCGACCGGACGCCCATCGCCTCGCGCGACCGGGCGTGGGCGCCCCCTCGCTCGGCATGGGACTCGGCGGGGGACGCGCGGGCATGCGCAACGTGCTCGCCCCCACGCCGGAGCTGCTCGCCCGCGTGGCGGCGCTCCCGCCGGTCGTGGACCACCCGGTCGTCGACCTCGCCGCCGAGGGGCGGCCGCAGCCGGAGTTCTCGCTCGGCGGCATCCTGCGCGAATTCCGGCGCCCCCTGCTGCTCGCGCTCGTCTTCGTCGTCATCGACGCGGTCGCCGGGCTGCTCGGTCCCGCCGTCGTCAAGGCCGGCATCGACCAGGGCGTGGTCACCGGCACCGCGGGCGTGCTGTTCGCGGCATCCGGACTGTACCTCGTCGTCACCCTCGCGGGGATGCTCGTCGACATGGGCGAGTCCCTGGTCACGGGCAAGGCGGCGCAGCGGATCATGCTGTCGCTGCGGGTGCGGATCTTCGCCCAGCTGCAGCGCCTGTCGCTCGACTACTACGAGCGCGAGATGTCCGGGCGCATCATGACGCGCATGACGACCGACGTCGACCAGTTCGAGTCGCTGCTGCAGAACGGGCTGCTGGGCGCGCTCGTCGCGTTCGTGACGTTCATCGGGGTGGGGATCGCGCTCGTCGTCATCGACCCGCCGCTCGGGCTCGCGGTGCTCACCGTCATCGTCCCGCTCGCCGTGGCGACGGTGTGGTTCCGCCGGCGGGCGTCCCGGCTGTACGACCTCAGCCGGGAGCGCATCGCGATCGTGAACTCCGCGTTCCAGGAGTCGGTCGCCGGCATCCGCGAGTCGCAGGCGTTCACCCACGAACCGCACACGATCGCCCGGTTCCGCGCGCACAGCGCCGCCTACCTCGAGTCCCGCTCCGGAGCGCAGCGGCTCGTGGCGGTGTACTTCCCGTTCGTGCAGTTCCTGTCGTCGGTGGCCGACGCCATCGTGCTCGGCCTCGGTGCGGCGCTCATCGCGCAGGGGCAGCTGACGGCGGGGGCCCTCATCGCGTTCCTGCTGTACATCGACATGTTCTTCTCGCCCATCCAGCAGCTGTCGCAGGTGTTCGACGCGTGGCAGCAGACCCGCGTGTCGGTGCGGCGGGTGGCCGAGCTGATGAAGCTCGAGTCGCTCACCCCGGCCGCGGACGATCCGGTGGAGCCGGAGGATGCCGGGGGCGCGATCGTGCTCGAGGCGGTGCATTTCGCGTACCCGATCGGCTCGGTGTCATCCGACCTCCGGGGGCCGCAGGATGCGCGCGGCACCGCCCCCGAGGCGCGACGCTCGCCACCCGAGGCGCTGTCCGGGGTCGATGTGCGCATCAGCCCGGGCGAGACGATCGCGCTCGTCGGCGAGACCGGTGCCGGCAAGTCGACCGTGATGAAGCTCGTCGCGCGGTTCTACGATCCCGACCGCGGCGAGGTCAGCGCCGACGGCGTGGACCTGCGCCGCCTGGACCTCGGCGCATTCCGGCGCCGCCTCGGCTACGTGCCGCAGGAGTCGTTCCTGTTCCCCGGCACGGTGGCATCCAACATCGCGTACGGGCGCCCGGACGCCGGCCACGACGAGGTGCACGCAGCGGCCGCGGCGGTGGGCGCCGACGCCATGATCGCGGCGCTTCCCGACGGGTACGACACCGAGATCGCCGTGCGCGGATCGTCGCTGTCGGCCGGCCAGCGGCAGCTGATCGCGCTCGCGCGCGCCGAGCTGGTGCAGCCGCGCGTGCTGCTGCTGGACGAGGCGACCTCGAACCTCGATCTCGCCAGCGAGGCCCGCGTGACCGAGGCCATGGATCGCCTCGCCCAGGGGCGCACGACGGTGCTCATCGCCCACCGGCTGCAGACCGCGATGCGCGCCGACCGCATCGTCATGCTCGACGCCGGACGGGTCGCCGAGCACGGGACGCACGCGGAACTGCTCGCCCGGGACGGCCGGTATGCGGCGATGTGGAGGGCCTTCGAGCTCGCCGCGATCTGAGCCGGGGCGGACCTTAAGGCAGGAAGCCCCATCTTGATGGGATCTTGGCCGCGTCTTGAGCAAATCTTGCCGGTTCGGATCTGTACATCCGGCCGACCATGAGATTAAGGTAAGAGATGTCAACCGGGAACGACCCGAAATCTACCCGGAGGACGAACCGCACATCGAGGGAGACCCGAAACCTCGCGCGATGTGAGTCTGACGGAGTCTGGGCGACATCTGGGGAGATCCTTCCAGACGATGCCGGCGAAGATTGATGGCATCTGGGGATGCCTGCGTATTTTTGCGCGAACTCTGGGGAGAGATGAAAGCCCCGGCGCGGCAGTGCCGGGGCTTTCGCATGACCGGCTCGCCGCCTGCGACGGAGCCCGGGGCCGTCTCGGGCATCCTGCGAGAATCGCACTGGTGCTCGGGTGCGAGATCCCTTATCATGCACTTAAGTCACGTCGTATCACTGGGACTGCTGCTTGCCTCACTGGGAATTGAGGAAAGCCGCTTGATCGGCTGACGTGCCGCACGTTGGGACTGCGGTACTGGGGAAATCAAATACTGGGGATTACGCATGTCGAATGCGAATGTCGCGTTGCCTTGGGAGCAGCGCGGGCGGTGTGGGCTATGACCACGGCCGCCGGTTATGGATTCACGAGTCCGCCCGGGCCCGAGGCCCTGTCGCGGACGAAGATCACGCCACGCGTCGCGCCGGCGGTCGAGAACCGCCAGCTCTGGCAGCGGCACTATCGTCAGCGCCTGCAGCTGACCGACGCGGCCGTCGTGCTCGTCTCGGTGTCGCTCGCGGCCTGGGTGCAGTTCGTCGGCTTCGCCGGCGCGAACATCGACGCGGTGGGGAACGACCCCGGGCCGTACCTGCGCGCGTCGGCGGTCACGTGCCTGCTCTGGCTCATCGCGCTGTCGGTCTTCCGCACCCGGGATGCCAAGGTGACCGGGAGCGGCAGCACCGAGTACCGCCGGGTCGTGCAGGCCACCGCCATCACGTTCGGTCTCCTGGCCATCGGATTCGTGGTGTTCGAGTCGCAGGGCATCCGCGCCCAGTTGCTGGTCGCGCTGCCGATCGGGCTGACCCTCATCGTCGCCGGTCGGTGGGCATGCCGTCGCTGGCTCATCCACCAGCGCGAGGTGGGTGAATACCTCGCCCGGGCGATCGTGGTGGGCAGGCGCCGTGACGTCGGGTACGTGGTGGACGCCATCCGCGGCAGCGGACTGAGCGGCTACCGCGTCGTCGGCGTCACGCTCTCGGACGACGACGCCTCGAGCATCACGCTCGGCAACCTGAGCATCCCCGCCTACGGCTCCGTCGACACGGTGCCGCAGATCGCGGAACGGCTCGGCGCCGACGCGGTGATCCTGGCGAGCACCCGCCCGAACGACCCGGAGTACCCGAAGCGCCTCGCCTGGCAGCTGGAGGGCGCCGCGGCGGAGCTCGTGCTCTCGAGCCCGCTCGCCGACGTCGCGGGGCCGCGCATGTCACTGGTGCCGGTGGAGGGCCTCCCCCTCATCCAGGTCACGATCCCGACGTTCGAGGGCGGCAGGTACGCACTCAAACGCGCGATGGACATCTGCGTCGCGACGATCGCGCTCAGTGTGATCGCGCTGATGACCCCGTTCATCGCCCTCGCCATCAAGCTCGACAGTCCGGGCCCGGTGTTCTTCCGCCAGGAGCGGGTGGGCCGGGACGGGCGCATCTTCCGGATGGTGAAGTTCCGCTCGATGGGGGTGGATGCCGAGGCGCAGAAGGCCGCCCTGCAGGCGAAGAACGAGGGCGCCGGCCCGCTCTTCAAGATGAAGGCCGACCCCCGCGTGACCCGCGTCGGCGCGTTCCTGCGCCGGTACTCGCTCGATGAGCTGCCGCAGTTCTGGAACGTGCTGGTCGGCGACATGAGCGCGGTCGGCCCGCGTCCGCCGCTGCCTGCCGAAGTCGCCGAATACGACGGCACCGTCTACCGGCGCCTGTACATCAACCCCGGCATCACCGGGCTCTGGCAGGTGTCCGGTCGCAGCGACCTCTCGTGGGAGGAGAGCGTGCGCCTCGACCTGCGGTACGTCGAGAACTGGTCCGTGATGTCCGATCTCATGATCATGTGGCGCACCGCCAAGATCATGTTCAAACCCGAGGGTGCCTACTGATCTCGCCTGTCCGAGGTTCGTTCCAGCACACAGCACCCTCGTTCTGCTGGGCTCGCGACGTGACGCCTCCCCCCACCGCACTTTCCCAGGAGTGCTGTAGCGTCACGTCGCGGGTCCCCCCTCCGCCGTTGCAGAACACGATCTCTCCGGCGGAGGATCTCTTGCCTTTCGCGCCCACGGCGCACACACTGAGCTCACAGCATTGGGGAGAACATGGGGAGTCTCACGACCGGTGGGTCCGGTCATCGGAGGACCGTCCGCATCCTCGGCACCCACGGGGTGCCGGCCGGATACGGCGGCTTCGAGACGGCCGCCGAGAACGTCGGGCTCTTCCTGCGCGACCAGGGCTGGCGTGTCATCGTCTACTGCCAGCTTCCCGGCGACGGGCCGACCGTCGAGGATGACTGGAACGGCCTGGAGCGCGTGCTCATCCACGAACCGCGGGAGGGATGGCGCGGCACGTCCGCGTTCGATCTGACGTCCGTCCGGCACGCGACATCCGCGCATCGCGCCGGCGACGTGTGGCTCACGTTCGGCTACAACACCGGCGTGTTCGACATCCTGCCGCGGCTGCGCGGCATCCCGAACGTCATCAACATGGACGGGATGGAATGGACCCGGCGACGCTGGGGCCTCGCGAAGCAGGGCATCCTCCTCGCCAACGAACGGCTCGCCGGGATGGCGGGCGATGTGCTCATCGCCGACCACCCCGTCATCGCCGGGTACCTGCAGCGGCACTTCGGCAGGCGGCGCGTGCAGACGATCACCTACGGCGCGCACGAGGTGATCGACGCGCCCACGGCACCGGTCACCGACCTCGGGCTCACCCCGGGCGGCTACGGCATGGTCGTCTGCCGCCCGATCCCGGAGAACTCCGTGCTCGAGATCGTCTCGGCCTGGTCGTCCGCTCGCCGCGGGATGCCGCTGGTCGTGGTCGGCCCGTACGGCGACGACGACCCGTACCACGCGCAGGTGCAGGAGGCGGCATCCGACGAGGTCGTCTTCCCCGGCGCGATCTTCGACCACGACCGGCTGCAGGCGCTGCGCTTCCACACCGCGCTGTACCTGCACGGGCACACCGTCGGCGGCACCAATCCGTCGCTCGTGGAGGCGATGGCGGCGGGAAACGCCGTGGTCGCCCACGACAACGTCTACAACACGTGGGTCGCCGGCCCGCAGAACGCCTACTTCTCGGGCGCGGAGGACCTCGCCCCGCAGCTGGACGGGCTGCTCGCCGACGCCGGGCGCCGCCGGGCCATGGGCGAGGCGAGCCGGGCGCGCTTCCGCGGGGAGTTCACCTGGACCAGGATCGGTCGTGAGTACGAGAACGCGCTGCTCACGGCGTTGGGAGAGACGATGGAACCGCAGAAGGTCGAGGTCGCCGAGTGATCGATCTGGCAGTTGTGGGGCTCGGCAAGATGGGCCTGTCCCACCTTGCGATGATCAAGGCCCATCCCGATGTGAACCTCGTCGGGGTCTGCGACTCGACCGGGTATCTGCTCGACCTGCTGTCGAAGTACACCGGCGTGACCACGTACAAGGACTACGCGAAGATGCTCGACACCGCGCGCCCGCAGGCGGTGATCATCGCGACGCCGACGCACCTGCACGCGGACATGATCCGGGCGGCGATCGAGCGCGGCGTCGACGTGTTCTGCGAGAAGCCCCTCGTCATCGACCCGGCGGACAGCATCGTGCTGACCGCGCTGGCCGCGCAGCGCGGCGTCGTCACCCAGGTCGGCTACCACAACCGCTTCGTCGGGGCCTTCCGCGAGGCCCAGCGGGTGCTCGCATCCGGCGCCCTCGGCACGGTGAACACGGCCCTCGCCGAGGCGTACGGCCCGGTCGTGCTCAAGCCCGCGGGGCGCACGTGGCGCAGCCAGCGCGCCACCGGTGGCGGATGCCTCTACGACTACGCGGCGCACCCGCTGAATCTGCTCACCTGGTACCTCGGCGAGCCGCAGTCGGTCAGCGGCAGTCAGCTGACCAGCATCTTCTCCGCGCAGATCGACGACGCCGTCGCCAGCACCCTGCACTACCCGACCGGCACCGCGCAGATCATCTCGAACTGGTCGGACGAGTCGCAGCGCAAGATGACCACGAAGATCTCGCTGTGGGGCGAGCACGGCAAGATCTACGCCGACCGCCAGGAGATCCAGGTGTACCTGCGCGACACCGCGCCGCTCCCGGACGGCTACCACGCCGGCTGGAACGTCCGGTACACGACCGAGCTCACCGAGGCACCGTGGTTCTACCTGCGCGGCGAGGAGTACAGCGCACAGCTCGACGCGTTCGTGCAGCGCGTGACGGCCCGCGAGATCACCGGCGTGAACGACTTCGCCTCCGCGGCGGTGACCGACCGGGTGATCTCGCTGATCAGCGAGGATGCCGCCCGTGAGGACACCCGCCTGGACGTCGCCGCCGCCGGCGGGGAGCCGGCGCGTCCCGCTGCGGCGCCCGCGAAGAAGCAGGGGCGGCTCGTGGGCGCGTTCCTCCCGAGGCGAGGGAAGTAGCACATGAGCGACACGACGACCACGCGGACGATCGACCGGCTGCTCTTCGGCGACAACCAGTTCTTCGGCGTGAACCACATGTCCGAGGAGAAGGCGCGCGCCCAGCAGATCCGGTTCCAGGACCTCGACGCGATCATGCACGTGCTCGACGACGCCTACAACGAGGGCGTCACCACGTTCATGTGCACCACGCACGACCGCATCGCCGAGGTGTGCGACCGCGTGAGCGCGAACCCCGACCGGTACCCGGACATGAGGTTCTTCCCGTGCATGCCGTACGCGCACAAGTACGCGAACGCGATCACCGACGAGGGCCTGCTCGGCGCGATCCGCCGGTTCCTGCCGGAGGAGGGTCTGCTGGACAGCATCGCCCGCGGCACGTCGTCGCTGGCCCGCAAGGACATCGAGGGCATCACGACGCTGCTGATCGACGCCGAGATGAAGATGTTCGCGAACGTGTCGACGCCGGTCATCTGGCTGCAGAACGTCGTCGTCGACCTGCTGTCGGGGCTCGGGTTCACCGAGGCCTTCCGCATCTTCGCCGACCACGTGAAGACGCGCTACGGCGCCGAGCCCGGGTTCATCACCATGAACCTGCCGCGCACGCTCGACGAGCTCGAGCGTGCGGGCGTCGAGAACCCCCTGGTGTGCTCCAACATCAACAAGCTGGGGTTCCGGATGTCGGGCGGCGTGGACAGCTACCTGGACGCGCTGGGCAAGCGGCCGTTCCGCGCCGTCGCCATGTCCGTGATGGCGAGCGGCGCCATCCCGGCGCGCGAGGCGATCGAGTGGGTGTGCGCCCTGCCGAACCTCGAGGCGATCGTGTTCGGCGCCTCGAGCCGCGGGAACATCGCCGCCACGGTGCGCCTCGTCGACGAGTACTGGCAAGACCGCTGAGATGCGCCGGGGCAATCCGCGCACGATCCTGATCGCCAACCCGGGTGCGGATCTCTACGGCTCCGACCGCATGGCGCTCGAGACCGTGCGGGCCCTCGTCGCCGACGGCCGGCGCGTCGTCGTGACGGTGCCGCAGCCGGGCCCGCTCGTGCCCCTGCTCGAGCAGGCGGGCGCGGAGGTCGTCGAGTGCCTGACGCCGATCGTGCGGAAGGGTCTGTTGAGCCCGCGCGGGCTGGCGGAGCTCGCCGGCACGACGCTGCGCTCGATCGGCCCGGGGCTGCGCCTCATCCGCGAGACGGATGCCGGGGTGGTCATCGTCAACACGATCACCCCCCCGCTGTGGCTCGCCCTCGGCCGGCTCCGCGGGCGGATGACGGTCTGCCACGTGCACGAGGGCGAAGCCTCCGTCTCCTCGGTGCTGCGCCGGGCCCTGTATGTGCCGCTGCTGTTCAGCAGCCGCATCCTCATCAACAGCGAGTTCAGCCTGCGCGTGCTCGCCCGCTCCGCACCGTGGCTGGTGCGCCGCACGACCGTCGTCTACAATGCGGTGGCCGGCCCACCCCGGGTGGTCGCGGCGCGCGCCGAGCTCACCGAGCCGATCCGGCTGGTCTACGTCGGGCGCCTCTCGGCGCGCAAGGGTCCGCACGTCGCGATCGAGGCGGCGAAGCTCCTCGCCGACGCCGGCCGGAACGTGCACCTGAGCCTGCTCGGCGCCGCCTTCGCGGGCAATGAGGCATATGCGGAGAGCCTCGCGGAGCTCGTGGCCCGGAGCGCGCTCGCGGAGCGCGTCACGTTCCTCGGGTTCAAGCCGTCCGTGTGGGACGACCTCGGCGCCAACGACATCGTCCTCATCCCGTCCACGGTCGACGAGCCGTTCGGGAACACCGCGGTCGAAGCCGCCCTCGCCGGCCGTCCCGCGGTGGTGAGTCGGGTGGGGGGCCTTCCAGAGGCCGCCGCGCGATCCCGGAGCGCGGTGCTCGTGCCTCCCGACGACGCCGCCGCCCTTGCCGCCGCCGTCGGCGACATCGCCGACGACTGGGCGCGGTTCTCCGCCCTCGCGGCCGCGGACGCGGTCGACGTCGCGGAGGCCTTCTCGCACGAGCAGTACGCCCGCGGCATCCGCGACGCACTGAACCTGCCGTCCTGAGCTTCCCGGCCGGCCCGGACACGCTCTGGACCCTGCATGCGCCGCACGCGTCGCGCACGCCTCGCACACGGCAGAGGGCCGCGCGTCCTCACGGGGATGCGCGGCCCTCCCGGCGGAATCGCCTGTGGACCGCCGGCCGGACTTTCGGGCTCCGACCGGCGGTCGATCGTGTCAGGGCACCGTGACCTGGGTGGTCTTGGTGTCGGTGTTCCCTGACGGGTTCTTGACCGTGAGCGTCACCGTGTAGGTGCCGCCGGTCGCGTAGGTGTGCGACGAGGTCGCGCCGGTCGTGACGCTGCCGTCACCCCAGACCCACGTGTACGAGCTGATCGTGCCGCTCGGGTCGGTCGAGCCGGTGCCGTCGGCCGAGCACGTGTCGCCGGTGCAGTTCACCGTGGCCGCCGCGGTCGGCAGGCCGACCGTCGGGCTCGAGGCGAACGTGCTGACCTGCACGGCCACGGGCGAGATCGTCGCGTTGCCCGGCAGGTACGAGATCAGCCCGACCGAGCCGGCGACCTGCATGCCCGAGGTGGTGTCCGTCCCGGTGATCTGCCAGTTCGCGGGGTACGCGCTGCCGACGGCCCAGATCTTCATCTGCATCGTCGTGGGGCTCGTGCCCGTGACCTGGAGCTGCACGTTCAGCTGCGTGCCCGGCGCGAAGGTGAGTCCGGAGACCACCGTCGTCGCCTTGACCGTGCCCTGCACTCCCGCGTTCATCCGCAGGAGGGCGAGGCTCACCGAGCCGTTGGAGCCGAGGATGACCCGGCCGCGGTAGTCGGTGTTGCTGCTGATCCGCCGGCCGACGACATCCAGGTAGACCCCGTTGCCGGACGGCGCCGCGCTCGTCGTGAACGTCGCCGTGGTGCTGGTGTCGCTGCTCGAGACCGATCCGAGGTACACCCCGGGGCCGATGCCGGGCGACGGCATGTTCAGCACGCCCACCCCGTTCGCCACCGACAGGTTCGACGTGCCTCCGGTGGGGCTCCACGCACCGCCGGTGGGCGCCGTGCCCCAGCCGCCCGTCACCGTGCGGTTGAAGCCGTCGGAGGCGAGCAGGTTGATGGTCGGGTTCGCCGGAGCGGTCACGGTGACCTTGTGGGTGACGCTGTCGGTGCCGTTGACGTCGGACACCGTCAGGGTCACGGGGTACACGCCCGCAGCCGGGAAGGTGAAGCTCGGCGTGGCACCGGTTCCGGTCTGGCCGGACATGAACGACCAGCTGTACGAGGAGATCGGCGTGCCGCTCGCGTCGACCGAGCTCGTCCCGTCGAACGTGCACGACAGCGCCGTGCAGTTCGACGTGAAGGCCGCGGACGGCGGTCCCGGAGGAGCCGTGACCGTGACGCTCTTCGACGCCGTGTCGGTGTTGCCGTTGGTGTCGGTCACGGTGACCGTGGCGGTGTACGTTCCGGCGACCGTGTAGGTGTGCGACGGGGTCGCACCCGATCCGGCGGCCGAGCCGTCACCGAAGTCCCACGAGTAGCCCGTGATCGTCGCCCCGGTCGGCGCGGTCGAGCCCGAGGCGTCGAACGAGCACGTGAGGTTCGTGCAGCTCGGCGTCGCCTGCGCGGCGGTCGGGTTCGGCGGTGCCGTCAGCGTCACCGTCTTGGAGGAGGTGTCGGTGAGACCGTTGCTGTCGGTCACCGTGACGGTCGCCGTGTAGGTGCCCGCTGCGGTGTACCGGTGGCTGGGGGTCGCGCCCGATCCGGCCGCGCTGCCGTCGCCGAAGTCCCACGAGTAGCCGGTGATCGTCGCACCCGGCATGGCCGACGAGCCCGAGGCGTCGAACGAGCAGACCAGGTACGTGCAGCTCGGCGTCGCCTGCGCCGCGGTGGGCGGAGCGGGCGGCATCTGAGCCGTCACCGACGTCGTCGCCCGCGAGCTCGCCCCGTTGCTGCCGGTCACCGTCAGGGTCACCGTGTAGGTGCCCGGCAGCCCGAACACGTGGGTCGCCGTCGCTCCCGTGCTCGGCGACGAGCCGTCGCCGAAGTCCCACGAGTATCCGGTGATCGTGGTGCCCGCGGCCGGCGTGGATCCGCTGCCGTCGAACGAGCACGACATGTACGAGCAGTTCGGCGTCGCGATGGATGCCGTCGGCGGGATGACCGCAGCCGGCGATGCCGCGTACAGCGAGCTCACCTGGCCGGCGGACAGCTGGGATCCGTAGATCGCCACCTCGTCGACCGTGCCGGCGAAGTAGTTGCTCGTCGCGCCGCCCCACGTGTTGTCGCCGCCCACTCGCCAGTAGCCGGTGTAGGACTGCGCCTGGGTCTGCGGGTTGGTGCCCACCGACTGGCCGTCGACGTACAGCACCATGCCCGCGGGGCCCTGCGTCGCGACCAGGAAGTGCCACTTGCCGTCGTTGTAGCTCTGCGGCGAGACCACGGTGTTCATCTGGCCCGTGTAGGTGCCGAACGACAGCTGCCCGGTGTTGAGCATGTAGACGTGCCGGTCGTAGCTGGAGCTGAGACCCGTCTGCGAGCTGCCGAAGCCGATCAGCTTGCCCCCGCTGGTCGTCGTGGTCTTGAACCACATCGTCTCGGAGTACACCGTCGGGTTGGTGAACGTCTGCGTCGACGAGATGAGTCCGGTCGACCCGTTGAGCGTCACCGCCGTCCCGGTGCTGCCGCTGACCGGGCTGGCCACGCCCTTGGTGACGCCGCCGCTGTAGAGGCCGTTGTCACCGTAGGCCGACGTGTCCGCTGCGGTCGACCCGCTGCCCTTCTCGTCGAGGCGCCAGTAGGTGGTGGGAGTCAGTCCGTAGGCTGCGGCTCCGTAGGCGTCGGTGGGCGCCGGCGGCGTCGCCGGGGTGTAGCCGGCATCCGTGTAGTGCTTCTGCACCTGCGCCAGGGTCAGCGCGGCCGGGTAGATCGCGACGTTCCCGATCGTGCCCTTGAAGAAGTTGCTCGACGGCTTGCTCGGCCAGCTGCCGAGGTTGTCGCCGCCGATCCGCCAGTAGCCGCTGTACGCCTGGGCGACGGTGGTTCCGCCGTTCTGCCCGACCGGCGCGCCGTCCACGTACATCGTGAGGCCCGCGCCGGACAGCTCGCCCACCACGTGGTGCCACTGGCCGTCGTTGTACGACTTCGAGGACTG
>NZ_DATEJS010000301.1:0-9960 GCF_035277845.1 Microbacterium sp. | reverse complement strand
GGCATCCCGGAACCGGTCGAACAGGATGCCGAGACCCCGCGCCGCATGCCCCGCCTCGCCGGCCAGCGCGACGACGTCGCCCGGGCGGGCCCCGTCCCGGCGCACCGCCGTGACGCCGTCCAGGGCACCGAGCGCGGTGACGGCGATCGTGAGGGTGTCCGACACCGTGAGATCGCCGCCCTCGACCGCGCAGCCGGGCGCGAGCGCCTCGCAGCCGGCCCGGAGACCGGCGGCGAGCCGGGTCACGAACGACAGGCGCGTGTCGTCCGGCATCGCGAGCGCGACGAGAAGGGCAACCGGCTGCGCGCCCATCGCGGCGAGGTCGGCCAGGTTCACGGCCGCGGCCTTCCAGCCCAGGTCGTACCCGCTCGACCAGGCGAGGCGGAAGTCGGGACCGTGCACCAGGGTGTCCACCGTGGCGACGATCCGTCCGCCGGGCACCCGCAGCACGGCGGCGTCGTCACCCGGGCCGATCTCGGCGGCGGACGGTCCGAACTGCCGCAGGATGGCCTCCAGCACCTGCCCCTCGGACAGCTCACCCACGGTCGGATCGGCTTCGGTCATGGATTCCACCGTATCGGCCGTGCCGCACTCCCCCGTGCGGCGGCGTCCCAGCCGCCGGCGTCTAGCCTGGAGGGGTGACCTCCCCCCGCCGCACACCCGGTTCCCGCCGCGCCCTGCGCACGCTCGTGGCCGCGGCTCTCGCCGGGCTCGCGACGGCTGCGCTGGCGGGCTGTGCGACGACCGTCTCGCTGAACCCGCCGCCCGACGCGAACGACCCGCACTGCGCCGAGGTGATGACCGACCTGACGGGCCTTTCCGGCGGCACCCTCGGGGGCCAGGGCCGCCGATGGACGGATGCACAGTCCACGGCTGCGTGGGGCACCCCCGCGACGATCATCCTCGCGTGCGGCGTGACGCCCCCCGGCCCCACGACGTTGAAGTGCATCAGCGTCGGCGGCATCGACTGGATCGTGGACGCCTCGAAGACTCCGAAGCTGACGGTCACGACGTTCGGGCGCACACCCGCCGTGCAGCTGTTCCTCGACAGCAGCGCGACAGCCGGCGTCGACCCGAATCAGGTGCTCGACACGGTCGGGCGCCTCATCGCGCAGGACACCCGGCAGACCGCGCAGTGCAGCAACCCGGTCACCAACGAGTGACCTCGGCCGCGGCCGTGGTCAGGCCCGGCTCAGCGCCGGGTCTCCGGTGCGGCTCAACGCGGTGTCGATGAGATCCGAGATCAGGTCCGAGTAGCTCATCCCCGACGCGACCCAGCACTTCGGGAACATCGAGATCGGCGTGAACCCGGGCATCGTGTTGAGCTCGTTGACCACGGGACCGGACTCCGTCACGAAGAAGTCGACGCGGGCGAGTCCCCGCCCGTCCACTGCTTCGAACGCCTGCACGGCCGCCCGCTGGACCGCCTCGGTGTCGGCGTCGCTCAGCGCCGCCGGGCACACCACCTCGACCCCGTCGCCGCCGAGGTACTTGCCCTCGAAGTCGTAGAACTCGCGGGTGGTCAGCACGATCTCGCCGGGAAGCGACACGCGCGCGGTCTCGCCCGGGGTCTCCAGCACCCCCACCTCCACCTCACGGCCGACGATGCCCTCTTCGATGAGCACCTTGTCGTCCTCCGCGAAGGCGAGTTGCAGCGCGGCATCCAGCTCGGACAGGTCGTGCACCTTGGAGACGCCGACACTGGAGCCCGCGCGGGCCGGCTTGACGAACCAGGGCAGCGGCAGATGGGCGGCACGCGCCGCCGCATCGTCGGCCGAGATGCCACGGCGAACCGTCACCCAGTCGGACACGGCGACCCCGGCGGCCTGCAGCGCGATCTTCATGAAGTGCTTGTCCATGCAGATCGCGGAATCGAGCACGCCGCCGCCGGCGTACGGCACCTCGAGCGTGTCGAAGAAGCCCTGGATGGTGCCGTCCTCGCCGTGCGCGCCGTGCAGGATCGGCAGCACGACGTCCAGGCGCCCGATCGTGCGGAGTGCACCGTCGGTGTCGCGGACGCGGAGGTCCCGCACGCCGGACGCCTCCGGCCAGATCACGCGCGTGCCGTTGTCACGGACCTCGGGCATGTTCTGCGGGTCGAGGGCGAACTTGGCCGGATCGTCCTCCTCGAGCACGAACGCGCCCTCGCGCGTCAGCCCCACCGGGACGACCTGGAACCGGTCGCGGTCAATCGCGCGGAGGACGCCTCCCGCTGTTGCGGAGCTGATCGAGTGTTCGCTGGAGCGACCGCCAAAGAGCACCGCCACCACCGGCTTGTCCATTCTGCGTCCTCTCCCCCTGCGGGGTGTCGTCGTCCGTCGTCAGATGCGGGGCGATGTCCCGCGGGTTCATCGTGCCGTCGAGCACCATCTTGACCTGCTCGACGATGGGCATGTGCACGCCCGCCGAGCGCGCCAGCTGCAGGATGGGCGCGACGGATGCCAGGCCCTCCGCCGTCTGCTCCATGCGCTTGACCACGTCCTGGAAGCTGTAGCCCTGTCCGAGCAGGCGCCCCGCGGTGTTGTTGCGGCTGAGCGGCGACTGGCACGTCGCGATCAGGTCGCCGAGGCCGGCCAGTCCCTGCAGCGTCTCGGGGTGCGCGCCCTGCGCGACCGCAAAGTCGGTCATCTCGACGAGGCCGCGCGTGATGATGGACGCCTTGGTGTTCTCGCCGTAGCCGACGCCGTCGACGATCCCGATGGCGACGGCGATGAGGTTCTTGAGCACGCCGCCGAACTCGGTGCCGATGACGTCGGTGTTCACGAAGGTGCGGAAGTACCGGTTGCGCGCGCGGCGGGCGACGGCATCCGCCGTGTCCTGGCTCACCGACGAGATGACCGCCGCGGTGGGTTGCTCCCGGGCGATCTCCAGCGCGAGGTTGGGTCCGGATGCCACCGCCACGCGGCCTGGATCGCACCGCAGCTCTTGCTCGATGACCTGGCTCATGCGCAGCCCGGTGCGCCGCTCGACGCCCTTCATCAGCGACACGATCGGGGCATCCGACCGGGTGATGAGCGGGCGCAGCGGCTTGAGGCTCGACCGCACCTGCTGGCTCGGGATCGACAGGTAGATCTGCTCGGCACCGTCCAGGGCCTCGGCGAGCTGATGCGTCGCCGACATCTCCCGCGGCAGGTTGATCCCCGGCAGGTACTTGCTGTTGCGCTTGGCGGTGTCGATCTCGCGGGCGAGTTCGGGCCGCCGCGCCCACATGACGACGTGCGCGCCGCCGTCGGCGAGGATCTTGCCGAACGTCGTGCCCCAGCTGCCGGCGCCGAGCACCGCGATCTTCGGCAGCGGTCCGTGCTTAGGAGTCAAGCCGCCCCGTCTCCTTCTGACCGTGCGCGGACGGGTCCCAGCGCTCCTTGGGCGCGGGGATGCCGCGGATGCCGGAGAGCAGGTCTGCGACGGCGTCCATCACGACCGTCGTGGCGTCGGCCAGGGCGGCGGGGGTCTTCGGAGCGGAGCGGTAGGCGGACAGGTCCACCGGGTCGCCGATCACGACGGTCATTCGCTTGCGCAGGGGCCACAGGGAGATCTTGCCGTATCGCGGCATCAGTTCCTGCGCGCCCCACTGGGCCATCGGATACAGCGGGATGTCACCCATCATGGCGAGTCGCACGGCACCGCTCTTGCCGCGCATCGGCCACAGCTCGGGGTCGCGGGTGAGCGTTCCCTCCGGATACACGATGACGCCCCGCCCGTGCTTGACGAGCTCGCGCGAGGTGGCGATCGTCTGCCGCGCGGCCGCCGCGGTGGTGGCACGGGAGACCGGGACCATGCCGGTGGCGCGCAGCGCCCAGCCGAGCGCCGGCACCCGGAACAGGCTCTCCTTCGCCATGAAGCGCGGCGCCCGCCCGGCCCGCCAGACCGCGACCGCGACGATGAGCGGGTCGATCTCGCTGTGGTGGTTCGGGGCGAGCACGAAGGCGCCCTCGCGCGGCAGCTTCTCGGCGCCGACGATCCGGATGCGGGCGAAGAGCCCGACGATCGGGACGACGACGGCGGCGAGCACCCAGAACGCACTCGGGCGGGTCTTCTCCTGCGACGCGCGTGGCGGGCGGGTCATGCCGGTCAACCGAGGACGTCGAAGTCCGCGCCGAGGGCGGCGAGCTTGTCGAACAGCTTCTCGTAGCCGCGGCTGATGATGCCGACGTTGCGCACCACGGATTCACCCGTGGCCGTGAGCGCGGCGATGACGTGGCTGTAGCCGCCGCGCAGGTCGGGCACCGTGATGTCGGCGCCGTGCAGCGGGGTCGGTCCGTTGATGACGGCGGCCTGCTCGAGGTTGCGGCGCGGTACGCGGCGCGGGCCCTCCTGCAGGCCGTGCGGGTGCACGACGATGTCGGCGCCCATCTGCACGAGCGCCTGCGTGAAGCCGAAACGGTTCTCGTAGACGGTCTCGTGCACGATCGACTCGCCCGTCGCCTGCGTGAGCGCGACGATCAGCGGCTGCTGCCAGTCGGTCATGAAGCCGGGGTGCACGTCGGTCTCGACGACGACGGGCTTGAGCTCGCCGCCGCGGCGGAACAGGATGCCGTCCTCGTGGATGTCGAAGTCGCCGCCGACCTTGCGCACCACGTTCAGGAACGTCAGCATCTCCTGCTGCTTGGCGCCGCCGACGAAGATCTCGCCATCGGTGGCCAGCGCCGCGCACGCCCAGCTGGCGGCCTCGTTGCGGTCGAAGATCGCCCGGTGGTCGTAGCCGCGCAGCTGCTCCACGCCCTCGATGAGGATGACGCGGTTCGGCTCGTACGAGATGATCGCGCCCATCTTCTGCAGCACCGCGATGAGATCCATGATCTCGGGCTCGATGGCCGCGTTGCGCAGCTCCGTGACGCCCGCCGCGCGCACGGCCGTCAGCAGCACCTGCTCGGTGGCGCCGACACTCGGGTACGGCAGGTGGATGTTGGCGCCGTGCAGGCCGTTCGGGGCGGACAGGCGGATGCCGCTCGGCAGCTTCTCCACGACCGCTCCGAACTTGCGCAGCGCGTCGAGGTGGAAGTCGATGGGACGGTCGCCGATGCGGCATCCGCCGAGGTCCGGGATGAACGCCTGGCCGAGGCGGTGCAGCAGCGGCCCGCAGAACAGGATGGGGATGCGGGATGCCCCGGCGTGCGCGTCGATCTCCTCGAAGTGGGCGGACTCCACGTCGGCCGGGTCGAGCACGAACGAACCCGGCTCGTCGCCGGCGGTGACGTGCACGCCGTGCACCTCGAGCAGCGAGCGCACCACGGCGACGTCGCTGATGTCCGGCACGTCGCGCAGCACGCTCGGGCTCTCGCCGAGCAGCGCCGCCACCATCGCCTTCGTGACGAGGTTCTTCGCACCCTTCACCTCGACCCGGCCGCGGAGCGGCCTGCCGCCACGGATGGCGAGGGTTTCGCCCGACCCTCCCTTGCGACCGTCTGCGGAAACGATGTCGTTCAGGAGTGTCATGCAGAGTGCCTCACTATGTCGGATTCAGGAAGCGGTCACGGGCGGAACCGGCAGGGTACGCGGTCGCCAGCTTTCACGGTTTGCCTCGAACGCGGCGATCTTGTCCTCGTTCCGGAGGGTCAGCCCGATGTCATCGAGCCCCTCCAGCAGCCGCCACCTAGTGTAATCGTCGATCTCGAACGGCACCCGGATATCGCCGAGAACCGCTTCGCGGGCCTCCAGGTCGATGGTGATCTGCACCCCCGGCTGCGCCTCGACGGCATCCCACAGCCGCTCCACGTCCGCATCCGAGATCACGCCGGTGACCAGGCCCTGCTTGCCGGCGTTGCCACGGAAGATGTCCGCGAACTTCGGGCTGAGCACGGCCGTGAAACCGTAGTCGCGCAGCGCCCACACGGCGTGCTCGCGGCTGGAGCCGGTGCCGAAGTCGGGTCCGGCGATCAGCACCGACGCGTGTGCGTAGGCGGGCTGGTTGAGCACGAATTCGGGGTCCTGCCGCCAGTTGGCGAACAGCGCGTCGTCGAAGCCGGTCTTGGTGACCCGCTTCAGGTAGACGGCGGGGATGATCTGGTCGGTGTCGACGGCCGAGCGGCGCAGCGGCATGGCGACGCCGGTGTGGGTGGTGAACTTCTCCATGTCTCAGGCCTCCACGGCTTCCAGGTCGCTGGGGCTGGACAGCGTGCCGCGCACCGCCGTCGCGGCGGCGACCAGCGGCGACACCAGGTGGGTGCGTCCGCCCTTGCCCTGCCGGCCCTCGAAGTTGCGGTTCGATGTCGAGGCGCACCGCTCTCCGGGCGCCAGCTGGTCGGGATTCATGCCGAGGCACATGGAGCACCCGGCGAAGCGCCACTCGGCGCCGAAGTCGATGAACACCTGATCGAGGCCCTCGGCCTCGGCCTCGAGGCGCACGCGGGCGGAGCCCGGCACGACCATGACGCGCACGCCCTCGGCCTTCGTGCGTCCCTTGATGACCGACGCGAACGCGCGCAGGTCCTCGATGCGGCTGTTGGTGCAGGAGCCCATGAAGACGGCATCCACGTGGATGTCCTTCATCGCCGTGCCCGGGGTCAGGTCCATGTACTCCAGCGCGCGCTCGGCGGCGGCGCGGGCGTTCGGATCGGCGAACTCGGACGGCTGCGGAACGCTCTGCGAGAGCGAGACGCCCTGGCCCGGGTTGGTGCCCCACGTGACGAACGGCTCCAGCTCGTTCGCGTCCAGGAACACCTCGGCGTCGTAGACCGCGCCCTCGTCGCTCGGCAGTGTGCGCCAGTAGGCGACGGCATCATCCCAGTCCCGGCCCTGCGGCGCGTGCGGCCGGCCCTTGAGGTACTCGAAGGTGGTGTCGTCGGGAGCGACCATGCCGGCCCGCGCACCGGCCTCGATGGACATGTTGCACATCGTCATGCGCCCCTCCATCGAGAGGGCGCGGATCGCGCTGCCGCGGTACTCGAGCACGTAGCCCTGACCGCCGTTGGTGCCGATCTTGGCGATGACGGCGAGGATGATGTCCTTCGCGGTGACGCCCGGGCGAAGCTCGCCCTCGACGGTGATCGCCATCGTCTTGAAGGGCTTCAGCGGCAGGGTCTGGGTGGCCAGCACATGCTCGACCTCGCTCGTGCCGATGCCGAACGCCATGGCGCCGAACGCGCCGTGCGTCGAGGTGTGGCTGTCGCCGCACACGACGGTGATGCCCGGCATCGTGAGGCCGAGCTGGGGACCGACGACGTGCACGATGCCCTGTTCGCGGTCGCCGAGCGAGTGCAGGCGCACCCCGAACTCGGCGGCGTTGCGACGCAGCGTCTCGATCTGGGTGCGACTGGTCGGGTCGGCGATGGGCTTCGTGATCTCGAGCGTCGGGGTGTTGTGGTCCTCGGTCGCGATCGTCAGGTCGAGGCGCCGCACCGGGCGCCCTTCGGCGCGCAGGCCGTCGAACGCCTGCGGGCTCGTGACCTCGTGCACCAGGTGCAGGTCGATGTAGATGAGGTCGGGCTGGCCGTCTTCGCCCTTGACGACCACATGGTCGTCCCAGACCTTCTCGGCGAGCGTGCGAGGCCGGTCGGGCACGACCGTCGTCTCGTTCTCGGTCGCAGCGTGCGCAGTGCTCATGGGTTCGTCGTTCTCCTAGGGAAGGGGATCAAAGCCCGCGACAGACTCCGCGACGGGGATGGGCTCAGAGCGAGGCCCCGTCGCGGCCGCTAAGAAGGAGGCGAGCGATCCGCACGGTGTCAGACTATCAGGCGTTCAGGAGCCGGTCCTGTCCGTGCCCTCGGCCGCCTGCTCGCGACGGCCGGCGATCACGCTGGCGACGCCGGCCACGGCCATCGCGACGACGATGACGCCGAGCGACATCCCGGTCGAGATCTCGGGCGCCGCCTCGACGGGCTCGCCGCCGTTGATGAAGGGCAGCTCGTTGACGTGCAGGGCGTGCAGCACGAGCTTGACGCCGATGAAGGCGAGGATGAACGCGATGCCGTAGTGCAGGTAGCGCAGGCGATCGAGCAGGTTCCCCAGCAGGAAGTAGAGCTGACGAAGGCCCATCAATGCGAACAGGTTCGCGGTGAAGACGATGAAGGGGCTCCGCGTGATCCCGAAGATGGCCGGGATCGAGTCGATCGCGAAGATCAGATCGGTGAATCCGATCGCCACGAACACGAGGATCATGGGCGTCCACACCACCGTGCCCGCCACGGTGGTGCGCAGCTTCGAGCCGTCGTAGGAGTCGCTGATGCTGATGAAGCGCCGCAGGAACCGGACGATCCCGGTCTCGGTGCGGGCGTCCTCCTCCTCCTTGCCGGGGAACGCCTGGCGCCATGCCGTGTAGACGAGGAAGAGCCCGAAGATGTAGAAGATCCAGCTGAAGTTCTCGATGAGCGCGGCCCCCAGCAGGATGAACACGCCGCGCAGCACGAGGGCGATGATGATCCCCACCATCAGCACCTCCTGCTGGTAGCGCCGCGGCACCGAGAACTGCGACATCAGCAGCACGAAGACGAACAGGTTGTCGATCGAGAGGCTGTACTCGGTCAGCCATCCTGCGACGAACTGGGTCGCGGCATCCCCGCTCTGCGTCACTGCGAGCAGGATGACGGCGAAGACGAGGGCCAGGGCGACGTAGAACACCACCCACAGCGTCGATTCCCGTGCGGACGGGATGTGCGGGCGCTTGAGGATGAGAAGCAGATCTCCCACCAGCACGGCGACGAGCACGATCAGCGCGGTGATCTCGAACCAGGCGGGGATGACGAAACCCATGAGGAGGCCTTTCGCAGGGGTCGACTGAGGGCCGACAGTCTCTCCCCCGCCGAAGGCGGTGCGTGTCCGGAGCGGATGCCCGTGATGACGAACGCGCGTTTGCGGGATACTCCCTGCGTGCCTTCCCAGCCTACCGGAGCCCGCCCGGCGGCGTGTCCCGGCAGCCGTTCGCCCGCACACGCAGAAGAGCCCACCCGTCCGGGTGGGCTCTTCTCGCTGTTGGTGACCCCAGCGGGATTCGAACCCGCGTTACCGCCGTGAGAGGGCGGCGTACTAGGCCGCTATACGATGGGGCCGCTTGCGCAACCATCTGAGTATGACATGCCGGATACGGCATGGACAAATCGAGGCCGCCGCCTGCTTGCCGCCGGGCGTGTCGAGCGGGTTGACTCGACTCATGCGAGTGACCAAACACGAACACGCCATGCTCGTCGCCGACGAGGGCGGCGACCTGCTGGTGATCGACCCGGGCTCGTTCACCCCGGCTCTGCCCGACCTGTCCCGCGCCGTCGCCGTGGTGATCACGCACGAGCACGCCGACCACTGGACGCCCGAGCACCTGCGCCGCATCCGCGAGACGGCGGGCGACATCCCGGTGTTCGGGCCGCCGGGGGTCGCCGATGCCGCGGCCGAATTCGGCGTGACGGTCGTCGCGCCCGGGGAGACCCACCGGGCCGGACCGTTCTCGCTGAGGTTCTTCGGCGGCCGGCACGCCGTGATCCACTCATCGATCCCCGTGGTCGACAACGTCGGCGTGCTCGTCAACGGCACCCTCTACTATCCCGGCGACTCGTATGCCGTCCCCACCCTCGAGGGCGGCGCGCGGGTCCCGCTGCTCGCCGCCCCCGTCGGCGCACCCTGGCTGAAGATCAGCGAGGCCATGGACTTCGTGCTCGCGGTCGCGCCTGAACGCGCCTTCAGCACGCACGAGCAGACTCTGTCGCCGGCCGGCCTCGCACTCGGACGCGCGCGCCTCGCCTGGAGCGTCGAACAGGGCGGCGGCAGCTTCGCCGCCCTCGATGCCGGCGACTCTCTCGACGTCTGAGGCTCCGTCGTCCCGATGCCCGACAAGCCGGCCGCCGAGGTCCCCATCGACGAGCCGCTGGTGCGGCGACTCGTACACGCACAGGCGTCCCACCTGATCCCGCCCGACGCCCGGATCGTGCACGTCGACGAGGGATGGGACTGCAGCGTGTGGCGGGTGGGCGCGTCACACGCGGCACGGCTCCCCCGCCGCGCGGCCGCGGTGGAGCCGACGACGAACGAGCAGCG
>NZ_DATEJS010000300.1:0-4568 GCF_035277845.1 Microbacterium sp. | reverse complement strand
TCGCGCACGAGCCGAGCGAGATCGAGCTGTCGGATTACGTGTTTCCGGGCGGGGCCGTCGACATCGACGAGGCGGCGGCGTGGCCGCGCCACGGGGTGCTCATCGACGTGCGGGCCGCCGAGAGGTTCCGCGGAGAGGTGGAGCCGATGGATCCGATCGCCGGACACATCCCCGGCGCAGTGAACATGCCGGCAGCGGAATACGTCGATCCGGTGACCGGCGTCTTCCGGTCGCCTGACGAGATCCGGGCGGCGTTCGCCGAGGTCGGCGCGGGGGACGGACAGCCGGCGGCCGCCTACTGCGGGTCGGGCGTGACAGCGGCGCAGGCCGCGCTGGCGGCTGCGGTGGCCGGCGTCGAGGTGGCGGTCTATCCCGGTTCGTGGAGCCAGTGGTCGAACACGCCCGGCCGGCCGGTGGCGACGGGGGCGTGACCCGTCACCCGGAGGTTCACGCGATGCCGAGCAGTACGGATGCGACGACAGCGAGCACCACGCCCGCCAGCTGCACGAGGCTCAGCCGCTCGCGCAGCACGATCCAGGCGAGCACGATCGTCGAGACCGGGTAGAGGTTGTTGAGCACCGCGACGACGGCGAGATCGCCGGTGTGCAGCGCGGTCATCACCGCGGCGTTCGCCGCTGCCGTGAACGTGCCGGACGCGACTCCCAGTCGCAGGCCGACGGACGGCTTGCGCTCGAGCGTGCGGATCGAGCTGCTCGACACGTCGATGTCGGGTCCGTGCGGCGTGCCCACCACGTCGGCGGGGGCATCCAGCCCCGACAGCCAGCGCGCGATCGTCGGGGAGACCGCGGCCAGCCCGATCAGCAGCACGAGCAGGAGGGCGGAGACCGCGCTGTCGAGGAATGCCGGGATCAGCTGCGAACTCGCCGGTGGTCCGTCGAGGGCGACGATGCACAGCCCGAACGAGAGTCCGGAGATGACCGTGTAGAGCAGCGTCTTGCCGCGCACGCCCCGCGCGGTGCCACCGTGCTGGGAGCCCGCGAGCACCGACCCGATGACGGCGATCGTGATGGCGGTCCACGCCAGCGGGCTGAGCTGCGCGCCGAACAGCACCGACCACAGCACCGGGACGGCGGAGTTGAGCAGGGCGATCAGCGGCGCGATGATCGAGATCGGGCCGACGGCGAGCGCCGCGTAGAACGTGAGGAAGCCGGATGCCGCGAACAGCCCGGCGAGCGATCCGCTCAGAAGCGTCGCCGCCGACCACTCGCCGCCCGTGATCAGCAGCACGAAGCCGAGGAGCACCGTGGCGACGACGCACGTCGTGAGCGTGGTGGGGAAGACCCGCCACCGCCGGGCGGACAGGCCGCCGAGGAAGTCGCCGACACCGTACGTGATCGCGGCGGTGAGTGCGAGGAGGACCGACACGGATATCAGGGCAGCAGGGTGACTTTGCCGTCGACGCCGGCATACACGACCCGGTGCGCCTCCGCCGCCTGCGCGAGCGGGAACGAGGGGCCGAGCTCGACCGAGAAGGCCCCGGCCGCCATCAGCGCGAGCGTGACCGGCATGGCCTCCACGCGCCAGGCCTCCTGCTGAGCGGTGAGCGGATGCGGTGCGCCTCCCGAGTACGCCTGGATGCCGAGACCGGCGGCATCCGCTCCGCGCACGAGCGTCGCGATGCGGTCGGTGTCCGCCAGCAGCGCCAGTGAGGCGTCGAGTGCCTCGTCGGTGCCGGCCGCGTCGATGATGACCGTCACCCCGGCCGGGTCGGCATCCTTCACGCGGTCGACGAGGCCGTCGCCGTACACGATCGGAGTGGCGCCCAGCTCGCGGACGCGGTCGAAGCGCCGCGGCGAGGCCGTCGCGAGCACGGTCGCGCCCCACAGCGTCGCGAACTGGATGGCGGCCTGGCCGACCGCGCCCGAACCGCCGTGGATCAGCAGGGTGTCGGCCGCGGTGACATCCAGCGAACGCAGGGCCTGGTACGCGGTGCCGGCCGGGATGCCGATCGCGGCGCCCTCCGCGGCCGTGACCTGCGGCGGCCGGGGCAGCACGTGGGCGGCCGGCACCACGACGTCCGTCGCGTAGAGGCCGGTCGCGCCGAAGAGCACCACCTCGTCGCCGACGGCGAACCCCTCGACGCCGGCGCCCACGGCGGTGATGCGCCCGGCGCCGTCGGAGCCGGGCCGACGAGGCGTGGTGATGGCGCCGGTCTTGCGCAGGCCGCTGCGCTGCTTCCAGTCGACCGGGTTCACGCCGGCGGCGTCGATGCGCACGCCGAGCTCGCCGGGACCGGGTTCGGGCGCCTCCACATCGGCGAGGGTGAGCACCTCGGGACCGCCGAACTCGGTGTACTGGATCACGCGTGCCATGGCCTGCGCCCTTCGATCGTGTTTCTGTACCGGCTGGACTGCTGGTTCAGTCTATTCCCGGAGCGCCTTCTGGATGCGCTGGAGCGACACCGGCTCGGCGGTGCCGAGGGTCTGGGCGAACAGGCTCACCCGGTATTCCTCCAGCAGCCAGCGCACGTGGACGAGCCCGCCCGCAGCATCCGGAGCCGGCGGGATCGTCCCGCCCGCCTCGGCGTACAGCACCGCTGCGCGCTCGAACTCGGTCTGCCGCTGCCGGTCGCGACCGGGTGAGTCCGGCAGTGCTGCGACCCGAAGGAGGGCGCCCTGCAGGTACCGCGGGAGGTGCTGCAGCCGCGCGATGCCGGTGGCGGACACGAACCCGGGATGGACGAGCCCCGCCAGCTGCGCCTTCACGTCGCCGAGCGCCGCGAGCAGCGTGAGCGCGTTCCGGCCCTTCACGGCGCGTTCGACGTCGCGGTGCAGGGTGAGGATGCGGGCGCACAGCGACACCGCCTGGAAGAGCTCGTCGACCACGCGTGCACCGAACGCGTCGCGGGCGCGGGCGAACTCCGCGGCGGTGCGGATCGGGCCGGGCGCTCCGAGGGTCTCGTCGATGATGCGGTCCGACACCGCGGCGCGGGCATCCTCGACGAGTGCGCGGGCCGAGGGGTACGGGGATGCCGCCAGCGCGAGCTTCTCAGGTGCGGTGAGGTGGTCGAGCACGTACGAGGCCGGGGAGGGGCTCGACAGCAGGATCAGCCGCCGCGCGCCGGCGCGCGTTCTGGCGGCGGCGATCCCCGGGTCGGCCTCGATGCGCACGCTCACGCTGTCGCCGTCGTCGACGAGTGCGGGGTAGCCGCGCACCACGCCGCCGGCGACGCGGGTGTCGACGACGTCGGGCAGGTCGTCGAGGTCCCAGGCCGTGAGCCCGGAGCGTTCGATCACCCGGGAGTCGCGGTTCGCGTCTGCCCGTCCGCCGGACGGGCCGGTGGCGGATCCGCCGTGCGGCGCGCGTGGCGCGGGGCCCGCCGGGCCCGGACGGGACGTGCTGTCCCGGGAGATCGACCGGGACACGGCACTGCGGGCCCGGTCGGACAGCCGTGCCTGCAGGGCGGCCAGGTCTCGGTCCGAGCCCGCCGCGCGGCCGCGCTCGTCGACGGCGCGGAAGGCGATCTGCAGATGCTCCGGCACCCGCACGAGATCGAAGTCGGCGCCCGAGACCGGCTGGTTCGCGACCCGCTGGATGCGGGCGGCGAGCGCGTCGCGGAGAGACCGGGGCGGCATCCCGTCGTGGGATTCGGGACCGTCCGCGGCGATCTCCTCGGCGAACTTCGCGCCCCAGTCCGCCGCGGGCACGACGTGCCGCCGGATCGTCTTGGGGAGGGCGCGGATGAGCGCGGCGATGAGCTCGTCGCGCATGCCGGGCACCTGCCAGTCGAAGCCGTCCGGACGCAGCTGGGCGAGAAGGGCGAGGGGCACCACTGCGGTGACGCCGTCGTCCGCCGCCCCGGGTTCGAACCGGTACGCCAGGGACAGCACCTGGTCCCCCTGGCGCCATCGGGTCGGGAAGTCGCGCTCGTCGGTGCGGGACACCTCGTCGAGCAGATCCGCCTCGGCCATGTCGAGCAGCCGCGGCGTGCGGACGGAGGCATCCTTCCACCAGGCCTCGAACGAGCGCACGTCGAACACATCGTGGGGGAGGCGGGCGTCGTAGAACGCGTAGACGGCTTCGTCGCCGACGAGGATGTCGCGGCGGCGCTCGCGCTCCTCGATCTTCTCGAGCTTGCGGCGCAGCTCGAGGTTGCGCCGCCAGAACGCGGTGAGCCGCTTGTCGAGGTGGGCCGGCTCCCACTCGCCGTCGACGAGCGCGTGCCGCAGGAACAGCTCGCGAGCCAGCGGCCGGTCGATGCGGGCGAGCTGTACCCGTCGGCGCGGGACGATCTCGACCCCGAACAGGGTCACCTTCTCGGCGGCGACGGCGGCGCCGGCATCCTTCGACCAGTGCGGATCGCTGAGGCTGCGCTTGGCGAGGTCGCCGGCGAGCGGCTCCGCCCAGGCCGGGTCGATCACGGCGACCGTGCGGGCGTACAGGCGGGACGTCTCGACGAGCTCGGCGGCCATCAGCGCCTGCGCGCGGGTGCGGCGCAGGGACGATCCGGGGAAGACGGCGAAGGTGGCGCCCCGCGCGCCCCGGTACTGCGCCTGCTGCCGGCGCGCATCGGCGGGCTTGCCGGCGCGCCTGTCCTTCGTGGCCGG
>NZ_DATEJS010000299.1:0-11671 GCF_035277845.1 Microbacterium sp. | reverse complement strand
ATCTCAGTGCTCATGCGTTGTCCGTTCACTTCGCTGTGATGAGGGGGATGGCGGCCGCCGCCGGGTTGATCACGCGCTTCGCGCGCACGCCGAACGGGCCTTGCGGGGGCGGACTCCGCAAGGTCGGCGGGTTCGGGCGGCTGCGGCTCGCCCGCCCGAACCCGTGGTCGTGACGACCTACTTCTTGGACAGGTAGGCGCTCACCTGCTTGGCCATCTCGTTCTGCAGCGTGCTGAGCCCGGCCGACGCTGCGGCCGACTTGAGCTGGCGCAGCTGGCTGTCGACGTCGACGACGCCGTAGTACAGCGGGTTGGCGTACTGGGTGATGACGTTGTTCATCGATGCGGCGGCCTGCTTGACCGGTGTCACGTCCGGGATGAACGAGGCGAGAGTCGCCCGCGTGAAGTTGCCGTAGTCCTGAGCCCAGTCGAACACCTGGGACTCCGAGTCGGTCATGAACGAGGACCGGCGCTCCAGCTTGCTGCGCCACAGCAGGGCGTAGCCGGGGAAGCTGTAGGTGCTCAGCTGCTTGATGCCGTTCGCCCCGGTCGGCTCCCAGTCGGTTCCCTTGACGCCGTAGGCCAGCAGGTCGTGGTTCTCGGGGATGGACAGGTAGTCCTGCAGGGCGAGGGCGCGGTCGACATCGCCCCCGTTCGCGTTGACGACGACGAGGTTGTCGGCCTGGAAGGTCTGCAGCGGCTTCTGCGAGGTGAGCGGACCGCCGAACGGCAGCACCTCTTCGAGGTTCGCGTTCGGAACCGCCTTCTGCAGCGCGACGAGCGCGTTGCTGGCCGTGCCGTCGGTGATCGCCCACTGCCCGGCGAACTTGCCGGCCTGGAATTGAGCTCCGATGGTCGCGCTGTCGGCGTTCAGACCGTTCGCGTTGATGATGCCGTCCTGGTAGTACTTGCGGATGCGGCGCAGCGTGTCGACGATCTGCGGGTTCTCCCAGAACGGCACCGGGTCCGCGGTTCCGGCGGCGAGCTTCGCCTCGTCGAAGCTGAAGTACAGGCCGGAGCCCGCGAACAGGGTGTTGAAGTACTGGGTGGGATTCTGCCAGCCCTCGGCGTCGAACAGGCCGACGGGTCCCTGGGGGCCGATCGCCAGCTCGAACGTCTGGTTCGACGACACCGCGAACGGGGTGATCCCGGATTCCTTCTGCTTGACGTCGTAGAAGTACTTCTCGAGCGTGTCGAAGTCCTGGATGGTGTCGAACCCGTACTTGTCGGCGAGGTCCTTGCGGATGCTGAAGTGCTGGACGCGACCGGCGCTGTTCACCTGCGGAATGCCCCACAGGCGCCCGCTCCACTTGTTGGAGGCGATCAGCTCGGGCGCGAGCTGCTTCGACAGGTTCGGCCACTTGGAGATGTGGCTGGTGAGGTCGACGAGCGCCTTCTGCTGCTGCAGCTGGGCCATGTTCAGCCACAGCGCCTGCAGCGCGGTGTCGAATTTGGCGCCCGCGGTGAACTTGAGCAGCGACTGCTGCGCGTAGTTGGTCCAGTTGATGAACTGGGCGTTCAGTTCGAACCCGTGCGTCTTCTTGAGGCCGGCGTTGAACTTGGCGAGCACCGTGTTCCAGGTCGTGGGTGCCGTGCTGGGCAGCACTGCGAGGGACGAGCCCGAGAGGCCCGCACCGCTCGAGCCGGCCGGTGAGCATCCCGCGAGGGTGGCGCCGAGACCGGCCGCGAGCGCGGCCGTGCCACCGAGCGCGAGGAATCCGCGCCGAGTGATGGTCGTGGACATATCTGTGTACTCCTTTGAACAGATTGCAGAGGTGGTGGGTCGGGTGAGGACGGATCAGCCCTTGCTCGCGCCGAGGGTGAGGCCCTTGACGAAGTAGCGCTGAGCGAACGGGTAGGCGAACAGGATGGGGGCGATCGTCAGCACGGTCATCGCGAACCGCAGCTGGTAGACCGGGGCCGCCGCCTGCGCCGCCGATGCTCCGGGCAGGCTCGCGGCGTTGGTGACGTTCGAGATCAGGTTCTGCAGGATGAGCTGCAACGGGAACTTGTCGGGGTCGGAGATGAACAGCAGCGCCATGAACCACTCGTTCCAGTAGGTGACGGCGTAGAAGAGTCCGAGGACCGCGAGGATCGGCTTGGACAGGGGCAGCACGATCTGGAAGAAGACGCGCAGCTCACCCGCCCCGTCGATGCGGGCCGAGTCGAGGATCTCCTCGGGCAGCTGCCGGAAGAAGCTGACCGCCACGAAGATGAGGAACGGCGCCAGCATGATCGGCAGGATCACGGAGAACCAGCTGTTGCTCAGCTGCAGCACCTGGGTGACGAGCAGATAGAGGGGCACCAGGCCGCCCGTGAACAGCAGCGGGATGTACGCGAAGATCGTCAGCGGGCGGCTGATCCCGGGCAGGCGACGCGCGATCACCCAGGCGAGCGCAGCGGTGCAGGACAGCGACAGCGCCGTGCCGACCACGGTGATGAACAGTGACGCGATGTAGCCGTTCAGCAGCCCCGTGCCGGTGAACAGCATCTGGTAGGCCGCCAGCGAGAACGGCTCCGGCCAGAAGCTGTATCCCTGTGCGGCGAGCGTGGACTCGTCGGTGAACGAGCCGGCGACGATCATCCACAGCGGGATCAGGCAGAACAGCGAGAACAGCGTGACGACGACGTAGCTCGTCACCTGGAAGGCGTCGGGACGAGTCCGCCTGGGCTTCCGGGCAACCGGGCGGACCTCTTCGAAGACGGTCTCTGCGCCGAGATCGGTGATCGTCTCGGTGCGGGCGGCGATGCTCACAGGATGCTGCCTTCCTTGTCGATGCGACGTTGCACGAGCACCGCGGCGGTGACGAACACGAAGCCGACCACTGATTGGAACAGCCCGATCGCCGCGGTCGTGCCGAAGTCGCCGACCGTGCGCAGGGACCGGAAGACGTAGGTGTCGATCACGTCCGTGGTCGGGAACAGGGTGCCGTTGTCGCCGACGATCGCGTAGATCGTGGCGAAGTCTCCGAAGAAGATCCGTCCCACGCCCAGCACGATCAGGATGCCGAGGGTCGGCAGCAGCAGAGGCGTCGTGATCGATCGCGCCATGCGGGCCCGACTGGCACCGTCCAAGGCGGCGGCCTCGTACACCTCCTCGGGGATCGAGGTGATCGCGGCCAGGAAGATCACCGAGGTGTACCCGCCGAGCTGCCAGATCTTCACGATCGTGAGGATCCACGGCCAGGCGCCGGGGGTGGTGTACCAGTTCGGCTGGGGCAGGTCGAAGACGTTCAGGAAGTCGTTGAGCATGCCGCCGCGCCCGCCGACCCCGGCGAGGATCGCCTGCAGGATGATGCTGATCACGATGGGCGAGACGAAGTAGGGGAAGAAGATGACCGACTGCCCGAACCGGCGCGCGACGCGGCCCTTGATCTCGTTCAGCATGAGGGCGAGCAACAGCCCCGCGGCCATCGACGCGGCGAGGAACAGGGCGTTCAGCACGAGTGTGTTGATGACGATGCGCGGAGCATCCCCGCTGGAGAAGAAGTACGCGAAGTTCTGCAGGCCGTTCCAGGCACTGCCGAAGATGCCCTCGCTGACGTTGAAGTCCTTGAACGCCACGACCAGGCCGGCCATCGGTCCGTACGCGAACACCACGAACCAGACGACTCCGGGAAGGGCGAGCAGCAGCAGCCCGATCGTGCCGCGGCTGGTCGGCTTTCGCCGGCGTGGTGCGGCGGTGATGCTTCGTTGCACGAGGCTCTCCTCGACTCTTCGTTCCAATCGGCTTGGAACTAGTTTCACACTGCTGAAAGTAGACCACTCGAGTTTCCCGAGTCAAGCGATCCGACACGGAACGCCGTCTTCGTCCGGAGACTTTGTAACTAGTTTCACTTGGACGCTAGATCACCCTCGACGGCAAGTCAAGCGAAATTCTGCAACTAGTTCCATAGGGGGTTGGCATGCTCTAGCATCATGCATGTGAGCGACGAAGAGGATCAGAACGCGACGACGGGGCGCACTCGCCCGGGGCCGGCGCGCATCGGCTCGGTCAATCTTCGCGATGTCGCGATGCGGGCCGGTGTCTCGGCGGCGACGGCGTCGCGCGTCTTCGCCGACGCCAAGGGCGTGCAGCCGAGCACGCGCGAACGCGTCCTCGCTGCCGCCGATGAGCTCGGATATGTGGTCAACGGCCTCGCCCGCTCGATGACGGGGCGCGGCCTGCGCACCATGGCCTTCGTCGTGCGGGAGATGATCGGCCCCACGTTCGCCGCGCTTGCGGCCGGCGTCGAGTCACGGGCCACGCCGAACGGCTACCTGCTGATGATCTGCACGACCCACGGCGATCGCGACCGTGAGCGCGAGCTCGTGAAGACCCTCCGGGAGCAGCGCACCGCCGCCGTCCTGCTCGTGGGCTCGACCGAGAGCGACGAGGCATTCGCGCAGACCGCCGTGGAGTATGCCCGGTCGCTCGCGGACATCGACGCCCCGCTCGTCTTCTGCGGGCGGCCGCCGATCCCCGGCCACAACGAGATCCCGAGCGCCGACTACGACCAGTCCGGCGGGATGCGCAGCGTGGTCGACCATCTCGTGTCGCTCGGCCACCGCAGGATCGCGTACCTCGGCGAGGGGCCGGGCATGACGACCTCGGACCTGCGATTCGGGGGGTACCGTGACGGACTCGCCACGCACGGCGTGGTGTTCGATCCGTCGCTGGTGCTGCACACGACCAACCATGAGGATGCCGCCGAGGCGACGGTCCGGCGGTTCCTGCAGACCGGGATTCCCGCCACCGCCCTGGTCTGCATGACCGATGTCATGGCGATCGGCGCGATGCGCGCCCTTCGCGCAGCGGGCGTCCCGATCCCCGACGCCATGTCCGTGGTCGGCTTCGACGACGTGCCCATCGTGGGCGACCTCACCCCGGGGCTGACGACGGTGCATCCTCCCTTCTACGAAGTCGGCGTCGCGGCCGCCGAGATCGCCCTCTCCGCCGAGCACACCGGTCACGTCCTGCTGGAGCCGCGCCTGGTGGTGCGGGGTTCGACCGGAGTCGCGCCGCAGGAGCCCTGGACTCCGTGACCGGGGGCCCGCTTCGGCCGAGCTCCGGCGCGATGCCTGCGGACCTCGATCGCCGCACCGGCTGGATGGCCGCCGCCTCAGCGATGCTCGACGATGTGGCGCCGTTCCGCTCGGCCTCGCGGTCGCTCGTGATGCTTCCCGGACGGCCGAGCGCGTCCGGGAGCCGCAGCGACGGATTCGAGGGGTTCGCGCGGACGTTCTGGCTGACGGCGTGCGCCGCCGCCCACTCCGCACCCGAGACGCGGGCGTCCCTTCTCGACGGCTACGCCGAGGCTCTCGCGGCGGGAACGGACGCGCGGCATCCGGAGCGCTGGCCGCACCTCGACGAGACCCCGCAGATCATGGTCGAGTGCGGTTCGCTCGCGTTCGCCCTGTTCGAAACGCGGGAGCAGCTGTGGGACGCACTGCCGGATGCCACCCGGCAGCGGGTGGTCGAGTACCTGCTCGCAGCGCAGACGGACGTGTCCGGCAACTGGATCTTCTTCCGGGTCCTCGTCCACGCCTTCCTGCGCAGCGTGGGGTACGACATCCCGGTGCGGTCCACCGTCGAGGACCTCGATCGCATCGAGACCTATCGCCGCGGACCCGGCTGGTACTCCGACGGCGACGACGGCCGCGAGCACACCTTCGACTACTACAACAGCTGGTCGTTCCATCTCTACCCGGCACTCTGGGCGCGCATGGAGGGCGCCCGCATCGATCCCGGGCGCGTCCGGCGTTACGCGGCCGAGAGCGCCGCGCATGCGCGATCGCTTCTGAGGATGATCGGCCGGGACGGCGCTCCGATCTACCAGGGACGATCGCTGATCTACCGCGCCGGAGTCGCGGCCTCACTGCCCGCAACCGCGCTGTTGGATGCCCCGGTCGGGCCGGGTGAGCTGCGCTCGGCGGCGGCACGGGTCCTGTCGTACTTCCTGCGGACCGGCGCCCGGCACGGAGCACCGCTGAGCATGGGGTGGGCGCAGTGCACGCCCGAGATCGCGCAGGACTACTCCGGACCCGGATCGCCCTACTGGATGAGCAAGGCCTTCGTCGGGCTGCTGCTCGACCCGCAGCACCCGTATTGGACGGAGCCCGCCGAGTCCCTTCCGGTCGATGCCGGCGACTTCATCGGGCCGGAGCCCACGCCCGGATGGCTCGTGCACGGCACAGCGGAGGATGGTCTCATCCGGGTGATCAACCACGGCACCTGGCGGCCGCGTGAACGCCGCGATCCGCATTCGCGGCATCTTCGGGATGACCCGAACTATGCGCGGATCGCGTATTCGACGGCGACCGCGCCCGTGCTCGACCAATCGCTCGTCAGCGAAGACGCACCGATCGCGCTCCCCGACAACTCGGTGTTCGTGGTCGATGCATCCGGCCGCCCGCTGCTGCGTGAGAACCTCACCGTCACCCGGATGGACGAGTCGACGGTCGAGAGCACCTTCACGCTCGTGTCGCCAGAGGCCGACCTCGCGCCCGTCGAGGTCGAGCTCGCCTCCGCGATCCGCGACGGGCAGGAGCACCGGTCCGCTCGACTGCTGAGCGGCGGGCCTCGGGATCTGTTCTTCACCGGATACCCGATCAGCGGCGAAGCCGACACCCGGACCGCACCGGGAGGCGCCGCGGTTCGGGCGCCCGACGGCCTGCGGAGCACCCTGCGGACCACGGACCCGACGACCGCGACGGCGTGGGTCGATACTGCGACCCACCCGAGCGGCTTCGGCCGCGGAACATCGACCCCGGTGGTCTGCGTGCCCGACGCCACGGTCGGCACCTGGTTCACGGTCGTCTGCGCACTGTCCCGGTCTTCGTCGCACTCCAGCGCGGAGGCGGAAGGATGTCACGATGGCTGACGTCGGCGGAGGACTGCACCGGCTGCTCACTCCGGCGCGGGGCCCCGCGCGGGGATCCGTCTTCGCCGTGCACGGCCTGGCCGAGTCGGCCGACACGCTGCTCCCCCTCGCGGAGGATTGGGCGTCAGCCGGCTTCGCGGTGGTCTGCGTCGACCTGCGCGGCCACGGTGCTTCGCCCCGATGGAGAGGCGCCGGGGCATCCCGGCATCCCGGAGACGTCATCGTCGACGACCTCACGGACGCGTTCGACCGGAGCATCCTCGACCTCCCCGAACCGCGGTTCGCCTACGGGCACTCCGCGGGCGGCGCGGTCATCGCCGTCGCCGCGCGGCGACCCGGTGCATTCGCCGGTGTCGTGCTGGAAGACCCCTTCTGGCGCCTCCCGGTCACGCGGCACCAAGACCGCAGGACGGCGGCCGACGCCGCCGACGACCTGCGACGCCTGCAAGAGGCGAGCGCCGCGGAGCGTCAGGCCATCGGACATCACCGCTTCCCGCGCTGGGATGACGCGGAGGTCGAGGCCTGGGCCCGGGCGAAGACGCTCACCGACCCGTGGATCGTGGAGAACGGCGACATCATCCCGACTGCGCCCTGGCCGGACCTCCTCGACGAGGTGATCGGCCACGGCGTGCCCGTGCGGATCGTGACCGGCACCGACCGCATCGGGATCACGTCGGCGCACCGGAGCCTGGCGGAGTCGCTCGGGGCCGAGGTCGTGGTGGTCGACGGGGCCGGGCACTTCGTGCGCCGCGACGCCCCGGGCGCGTTCGCCGCGACGAGCCTGGACTTCCTCGAGCGACATTCCCGGAGCCGCTCCCCGCACTGAGGTCCCCTCCGTCGAACGCCGGACGGCACCTCACTCGGTGGCGTGCCAGCGGGCGGGCGGCGGGTACACGTACCGGGCGATCGTGCCCGAGATCCAGGCGATGGCGAACCCTCCGAACACATACAGGTAGGGCATCGCGGCGGCACCGCGCAGCGAGAAGGCGACGATCAGGACGATCGCCCAGACGACTGCGAGCCCGACGCTGTAGACCCAGTAATTCCGTCGCATGCCCTGAAGCTATACCTGCCTGCGACCGGCGGGTCGGGCGTGGCCGACACCCATAGGCGCCTGTCAGGCGTAGGTGACGAGGCTTCGCAGCGGAGGCTGGGCGCCGAGGTGGGTGACGGCATCCGCACCCACGGCGCACGCGGCGCGGAGGGCGTCCTCGTACGCCCAGCCGGCGTGCACCGCCAGGGTCAGTGCGGCGCAGAACGCGTCGCCGGCGCCGACCGACGACACCGCGGACACCCTCGGGGCCGCGGCGGATGCCACCTGCACGCCGCGCTCCAGCATGATCGCCCCGGCCGAGCCGTGGGTGACGGCGACGAGCCGCGCGGATGCCACCTCGGGCAGTTCCGCGTACTCGGTCTCGTTGACGATGATGAGGTCGGCGCGCTCGATGAGCTCCGCCGACAGGTGCGCGGCCGGAGCCGCGTTGATCGCGAGGAATCCGGGCACCGCGGTGGCGAGCGCCTCGACGGTGTCGAGCGGGATCTCCAGCTGCGCGAGCACGGCCTCGTCGGGATCGAACCTCACCCCGTCGATGCCGACCGCCGCGTTGGCGCCGGGCACCACGACGATGTGGTTCTCGCTGTGCGAGTCGACAGTGATGAGCGCCGTGCCGGTGGGCTCCTCGCCGAGCCAGATGCCGGAGGCATCCACCCCCGCGTCGAGCAGGTTCTGCAGCATCGCCTGACCGTCGGGGTCGTCGCCGACCGCGCCGATCATGCGCACCCGGGCATCCGACAGGCGCGCGGCCGCCGCAGCCTGGTTCGCACCCTTGCCCCCGGCATCCCGGCGCAGCGCATGCCCGAGAATGGTCTCACCCGCCCGCGGAAGCTCGACGACCGATACGGTGATGTCGGCGTTCACGCTGCCGACGACGCACAACGGGCGGAAGGATGCCATACGCCCATTCCACCACGCGCCGGTCCGACCCGAGGAGAGCACATGCCCGCCCCCACTCCCGTCTTCTTCGACTGCGACACCGGCATCGATGACGCGCTGGCCCTCGGCTATCTGCTGCGCTCCCCCGCCGTGGACCTCGTCGGCATCGGCACGGTGTCCGGCAACACCGACGCGGCGCAGGCCGCGATCAACACGCTGGATCTGCTCGCGATCGCCGGGGCATCCGGCATCCCGGTCGCGATCGGCTCGCACCACCACCTCGCGCAGGACTACCACGGCGGCGCCGCCCACGTGCACGGCGACAACGGCATCGGCGGGCTGGAGCTGCCGCGCTCCGACCGGCGGCCCGACGACCGCACCGCCGTGCAGCTGCTGCTCGATCTGTCCCACGAGTACGCCGGCGCACTGCAGGTCGTCGCGGTGGGCCCGCTCACGAACATCGCGCTGGCCCTGCAGGCGGACCCGACGCTGCCGACCCGGGTCGCGGGCTTCACCGTCATGGGCGGAGCCTGCCTGTCCCCCGGCAACGTGACCCCGGCCGCCGAGGCGAACATCTACAACGACCCGGAGGCGGCCGCGGTGGCGTTCGCCGCCGAGTGGGATGCCGCCCTCGTGCCGCTCGACGTCACCATGGCGCACACCCTCGAGGAGGACGACCAGCGCGCGCTCGCGGCATCCGACGATCCCCTCGCGCAGGTGCTGGCGACCATGCTCGATCACTACATGGAGTTCTACCGTCCGATCTTCGGCCGCCGCACGTGCGCGCTGCACGACCCGCTCGCCGCGGTGATCGCGGCCGGCGAGATCGGGCTGACGAGCGCCCCGCGCGTGCCGCTCGAGGTGGACACGACCCACGGACCGAGCCGCGGCGCGACGATCGCGGACCTGCGCGGCATCTGGCGCGGGCTCGGCGACTCGTCCCGTGGCGGCGTGCGGATCGTCCGCGAGGTCGACCGGCCCGTCGTCCGCATCCTGCTCGACACGATCCTGGGCTGAGCGCCCCCGGCGGCGCCCCGGGCGCAGTCCGGCGCGTCTCAGGCCATCACGCGCCGGAGGGCTGCGGCGAGCCGGCGCACGCCCTCGTCGATGCGCTCGGGCGTCTCGAGCGAGAACGACAGGCGCAACTCGCCGTCCCCGCCGCGACCGCCGGCATAGAACGCCGTGCCCGTCACGAATGCGACGCCCTCGTCGACGGCCGCGTCGAACAGCCGCTGCGCGGACACGCCCGCGGGCAGCGTCACCCAGGTGAAGAACCCGCCCTGCGGCACCGTCCAGCGGCATCCGTCCGGCAGTTCGCGCTCGAGCGCGGCGACGAGGGTGCGGGCGCGCTCCTCGTACCGCCCGATGCTCGCGCGCAGGCCGGCCTGCCAGTCGGTGTGCCGCAGGTAGGCGAGCGCGAGGTGCTGGCTGAAGACGGACGGGTGGATCGTCGCGGTCTCGGCCGCGATCTGCAGCCGCAGGCGCAGCTCCGCGGGCGCGACCACCCAGCCGATCCGGATGCCGGGCGAGAAGATCTTGCTCATCGAGCCGAGGTACACCACGGACTCGTCCATCGACCGCAGCGCAGGCATCACGGCGCCGTCGAAGCCGAGCCGGCCGTACGGGTCGTCCTCGACCACGAGGATGCCGGCATCCCGGCAGATCGCCAGCACCCGCTCGCGGCGCTCCCGGCTCGTGACGACCCCCGACGGATTGCTGTAGTTCGGGATCGTGTAGAGGAACTTGATCGTGCGCCCCTGCGCGCGCACCGCCGCGATCGACGACTCGAGGGCCTCGGGCACGAGGCCGTCCGCATCGGAGCCGACGTGCACGACGGACGCCTCGAGCCCCTCGAACACGTTGATCGCGCCGACGTACGTGGGCCCTTCGGCGAGCACCACGTCGCCGGGATCGCACAGCAGGGTCGTGACCAGCTGCAGCGCCATCTGCGAGCCCGCCGTGACGAGCACGTCGTCGACGGATGCCCCGATGCCGGCGGGCCGCATGAGCTCGACGAGTTCGTGCTTGAGCGCCTCGACCCCGCCGCCGCTGCCGTACTGCAGCGCGTCGGTGCCGTGCTCCGCCACGAGCCGCCGGGCGAGGTCGCCCAGCTCGTCGAGGGGCAGCCCGGCGAGGTCCGGGTTGCCGCCGGCGAGCGAGATCATGCCCGCGCGCATCGACACGTCCCACACGGCGCGCACCGGCGACGGGCGGAAGTGCGCGGCACGGCGCGCGTAGGCCGGGCTCATGTCAGTGGTCACCGGCATCCGTCCTCCACGAAGAGGTCCGCGGGAAGGTGCACCAGGTTCACTCCCCCGGCATCCACCGCCTGCCGCACGACGTCGCCGAGCTCCGACACCGACGACACGCGCCAGCCGCGGCCGCCGAACGCGTCGGCGAGCGCGGCCCAGTCGGGCTGGGCGAGCTGCACGCCGATGGGCGGGATGCCGCGGTCGGCCTCGTTCTGCTGGATCTCGGCGTAGCCGCCGTTGTCGAAGCAGACGACCGTCACGTCGACGTCCTGTTCCACGGCGGTGGCGAACTCCTGCACCGCGAACATGAGCGCACCGTCGCCGACGACGCACAGGACGGGCCGGGCGTCCGCGCCGCGCGCCTGCTCGGCGACGGCGGCGCCGATCGCGGCGGGCAGGCCGTAGCCGAGCGTGGCGTAGGCGGGGGTGTACAGGAACGCGTGCGGCTCGTCCTGGCGCACGGCGCTGGCCATGCCGAGGTACGTGATCTGCGACGAGTCGCCCGCCACCACGGCGTCCGCCGGCAAGGTCGCCGCGATCGCGCGGCCGGCCCGGTCGGTGACCGGATTGAACGCGGCGGCCTGCGCGATGCACTCGGCGCGCCCGGCGTCGAGGTCGGCCCAC
>NZ_DATEJS010000298.1:0-13519 GCF_035277845.1 Microbacterium sp. | reverse complement strand
GAGGCGGTCGGCGCGCTCGGTGCCGTTGCCGTGCAGCAGGAACCAATCCGCCCGCCGCGCGACGGCGGACGTCATGATCGGATCGAGCGCCGCGAAGCTCGTGCTGACGAGCAGGCGCCGTCCGTCCAGCTGCACGGACTGGGCGAGGGCGATCAGCTCGTGCACGCGGGCGGCGTGCAGGATGCGGTTGCCGGTGTACTCCCAGTCGAAGTTGCACTCGTTCGCGATCTCGACCAGCACATTGCGCCAGCCGCCCTCGAGCAGGAACCGGGTCGCGGCGATCGTGGCGCGGCGCACGGCATCCTCGTCCTCGAGACGCATCTCCTGTCCCTGGTAGAAGTAGTCGACGATGACGACGAGACCGAGGCGATCGGCCTCGTCGAGGATGCGTCGCAGGCGGGCGAAGAAGGCCGGGCGCAGCGAGCCGTCGGGTGCGAATCCGCCGCTGTCCCACGGCTGCGACGCGCTGTAACCCTGCGGACTGCCGCCCTGGATGCCGACGGTGATCGCATCCAGGCCCCCGGCGCGCCAGCGCGGCATCGCCGCCAGGTACTCGGCCGCGTTGCGCTCCGCGTCCCACACGCCGGTGTCCGGATAGGCCCATTGCCCGCGCGTCGCCGGGTTGAGATCGTCGAAGATGCCGTTGATCATGCGGCTGTTCAGCAGCAGCCCGTCGACCGGCACGCCCAGGACCGTGCGCCCGGCGTTCGCGAGGCGCCCGTCGACGATGAACGCCTCGCCCTCGATGCCGATGGAGGTCATGGGGTCACACCTGCACGGCGCGCACGGCCATGTACGGGCGGCCGGGCAGCTCCACGCGCACGGTGCCCGCGTGGGTGCCCGGAAGACGGTCGACGGTCATATTCCAGGTGTCGATGACGTCGATCGTCCAGTCGCCGTCAGGCAGCATCAGGTTGCGGAAGCGCGGGCGGTTGAAGCCGAAGTAGCCGATGCGGTGGGTTTCGGTGCCGCCCCACGGCACGTCCCAGTCGCTCACCAGCGGATCCCACACGCCGTCGGGTGCGAGCGCGAGCTGGTGCTCGAGGAAGCGGATGCGCTCGGGGGACGAGCCGTGCAGTGCACCGCCCTTGGACCACCACAGCACCTCCGGGTCGTCGCCGGCGTTGCCGGACGTATCGGTCGCACCGCCCGCCGCGACGGGCAGATAGGTCTCTCCGTGGCCGACGTAGCCGCCGCGCACCGCGCCCTCCCAGAACCGGCGGGTCATCTCCTCGCCGGTGATGTTGCCCCACCCCTGGTCGATGTCGCCCTCGTAGGCGCACTCGTCGATGACGACGGGCTTGCCCCACCGCGTCCGCCACTCGTCGGTGTTCTCCGCGGTGCGGTAGACGTCGACGCGCTGGATGCTGACGTGCGTGATCCAGGGCTTCGAGTAGTCGTAGAACGGCCGGCAGTTGTGGATCGAGTTGAGGTGGCCCACGGCATCCTCCTCGGACACGATGGCGGCCAGGCGCTCCCAGTCCGACTCGTCCTTCGCCCAGAGCAGGTCGTACTCGTTCGCCATCGACCACCACACGTTCGCGAAGGCGGAGAGGCGGCGTACGACGTAGCGCAGGTAGCGGTCGTCGACTGCGGGGCCGAGGTCCGCGAAGCCCCACCGGTCGTACGCGTGGAAGAGGATGAGGTCGGCCTGGATGCCGAGAGCTCGGAGTTGCGCGACGCGCTGTTCCAGGCGACGGAAGTGGGCCGGGTCGAACCGCTCCAGGTCGAAGCCGTCCGCCGGCGATCCGGGGAACGGGAAGTCGGCGGGCTCGTTCGCGTTGTACAGGTACGACTTCGGGAACACGCACATGCGCAGCTTCGTGAACGGCGCGTCGGCGAGCGTGGCGAGGGTCTGCTGCTGCAGGGCCTCGGACTGGTGCGTCCACGCGTACGCGGTGCTGCCCAGGGGGCGGTGCCGCGTGCCGTCCGCATGGCGGAAGTGGAAGCCGTCGACCCGCACGGGCCCGTGGTCGCCGTCGGCCGCGGCGGTGACCCTCGCGCGACCTGCGATGCCGTCGAGCGAACGCGCCGTCGAACGCGTGGTGAACGTCCAGTCGCCGTCGGCATCCGCCAGCGCACGCACCACGTATTCGCCGTCGCCGTCGTAGAAGCCGCCGGTGCGCACGGTCGACCCGTCCGGGCGCGTCCACACGGCATCCAGCTCGACGTCGACGAACGGGTTGCCGTGCGACGGACCCGTCAGCCGTGCCTCGAGCACACCCCACCGCGTCGCCTCCGCGGGCGGGGTCAGGGCGGCCGAGCCGCGGGCGACGTCGACGGCCTCGTAGGCGGGGTCCGGGTCGATCGCCGGAGCGTACGGCGGCCGCTGCACGTCGTCGCCCACCTCGGCCAGAGCCGCCCACAGCTCGTCTCGGGCGGCCGGATCCTCGAGGGTCGGGGCGATGGCGATCAGCGACCCCAGCCGGCCGTCGCGGAACTGGACCGCCATCGGCGACGCGGCGATCCCGGGGAGGTAGCGCTCCAGGATCGCCCGCGCGGCGGGGTGGTCGAGGGCTTCGCCGAACGTGGAGCGGCGGTCGAACATCGGTGACCTCTGTCTTTCGGGGAGGAGGGTGGGCGGTGGCCCGGTCGAGGATCAGTGATTCAGGCGGCCAGGATGACGCCGAGGTCGGCGGCGAGGGCCACCGCGCGCGGGTCGGCGCCGCCCGGCCATGGACCGCGCGCGATCGTGTAGCCGAAAGAGATCCCGGTGTCCGGGTCGACACAGGCGAGCGCCCCGGCCGCGCCGTCGTGCCCGAACGCGCGCGGACCGCCGAACGCGAGCTGCTGGGACGGCTTCTGGAACACGATCGCGTGGGACCGGCCCTGCTGTCCGAGCACCTCGTCGTATCCGCGCACCTGCTGCAGCCCGATGGTCTCGACCGTGTCGGCGCTGAGGAAGGGCGCGGCGTCGCCGACACCGGTGACCGCGCTCGCGAACAGGCGGGCGAGCCCGCGGGCCGTCGCCGTTCCCGATCCGGCCGGATGCCCGAACCGCCAGCTGACCTCGTCGTTGGCGAGGTCGACGGGCGGGCCGTCCATCCGCATCGCCGTGGCGAGCAGGCCCGACCACGGCGGCACGAGGGAGTCCGACACGGGACGGATCATGGGCAGCACCGGCACCCGGCGTCCGTCCAGCTCGGGCGGCAGGCCGAGGTGCACGTCGATGTCGTGCGGCGCGCGGATGTCCTGCTCGAACACCTCGTGCAGGGTGCGGCCGGTCACGCGGAAGACGAGTTCGGATGCCAGGTTGCCGATCGTGACGGCGTGGTAGCCGAACGCCGATCCCGGCTGCCACAACGGACGGGATGCCGCGAGCTTGTGCGCGGCGGCGTGGTGGTCGAGCAGGTCCGCCCAGGTGAGGGCCGGCGTGGCCTGCGGAAGGCCGGCCTGGTGGGAGAGCAGCTGCCGCACGGTGACGGCGGCCTTGCCCTTCGCGGCGAACTCGGGCCAGTAGTCGGCGACGCGGGCGTCCAGATCGAGCTCGCCGCGCTCCACCAGCAGCCCGATCGTCAACCCGATGGTGTTCTTGGTGACCGAGAACGGAACCATGAGCGAGTCCTCGGCGAGATGCGGACCGCCCCACACATCGAGAACGATCCCGCCGTCGTGATAGGCCGCGGCCTGGAACGACAGATCGGGGTCGGCGGCCAGGCTCGCTTCGAGCCGCTCGACGATCGTGCCGAGCCGGGTGTCGGCGCATCCGTGCAGGAGGCCGTCGAGTCGGGTGGACGTCATGCGGGGATTCCTTCCTGGGATGCCGCGGCTGCCGCGGCGAGGGGTGCGCGCTGGGCGCGGATCAGGTCGCGATACCAGTAGGCGCTGTCTTTGGGCGTGCGACGCTGGGTGCCGAAGTCGACGTGGACGATGCCGAAGCGCTGCGAGTACCCCCACGACCACTCGAAGTTATCGAGGAACGACCACAGGAAGTAGCCGCGCACATCGGCACCTCCGCCGCGGGCATCTGCGAGCGCTGCCGTGTACCCGGCGAGGTAGCGAACGCGCTCCGGGTCGTGCACGGCCCCGTCCGGGGTCGCATAGTCGCCGAACGTCGCGCCGTTCTCGGTGACGTACAGCGGCAGGTCGGTGAACTCGGCCGCCAGTCGCTGCAGGACGGCGCTCAGGGCCTCCGGAGTGTCGGACCAGCCGAAGTCCGTCGGGGCCGGCTCCACCTGGATCATCCGCGCGCCGTTCCACGCCTCGGGGTCGGCCGCGACGAGCGTGTTCGTGTAGTGGTTCACGCCCGCGAAGTCCATCGGCGCCGAGATGAGCGCGAGGTCCCCGTGGCGGACGAGTCCGGTGTCCGACTCGGTCTCGGTGAGGCCCTGGTCGCCGAAGACGGCGGCGACGTCCGGGCCGTACGAGCCGTGGTAGACGGGCTCGAGGAAGACCCGGTTGAACCGGATGTCGAGGTCGGCGGTGGCGGAGGCATCCGCGGCGCTCGCGGTCGCGGGGGCGAGGCTGCTCACGAGATTGGTGATGCCGAGCTTCGCCGCGGGGCGGCGCTCGCGGAAGGTGCGCAGCGCGAGGCCGTGGCCGAGCAGCAGATGGTGCGCGGCCCGCACCGCCTCGGACAGATCGGTGTGCCCGGGCGCCTGCATGCCCCACCAGTACGACAGGAACGACGCGCAGACCGGCTCGTTGACCGTGATCCAGTGCTCGGCGAGGTCGCCCAGGGCGTCGGCGACGAGGCTCGCGTACGCGCCGAACAGTTCGGCGGTGCGACGCTCCGGCCATCCACCGGCATCCTGCAGCGCCTGCGGCAGATCCCAGTGGTAGAGCGTCACGTACGGTTCGATGCCGCGCTCGCGGCACCCACGGAGGAGATCCCGGTAGAACGCCACGCCCTCCGGGTTGAGCGGGCCGTCGCCGGTCGGCTGCAGTCGCGACCACGACAGCGACAGACGGTAGGCGGGGATGCCGAGCTCGGCCATGAGGTCGAGGTCGTGCGGCCAGCGGTGGAAATGGTCGCAGGCGACCTCCGCCGTCTCGCCGTGGTGGATCGCGCCCGGGCGGGTCGCGAAGGTGTCCCAGATGCTGGGGCCGCGCCCGCCCTCGGCGACGCCGCCCTCGATCTGGTAGGCCGCCGTCGCCACCCCGAACACGAAGTCGTCGGGCAGTCCCAGCCTGCGCGGTGCGAGGTCGCGATCGCTCATGCCGCCTCGCCCTGCGCCGCGATGAGCGCACGCCTGGCCGCGCGTCGCTCCTTCTGCTCGTCGGGGTCCGGCACCGGGGCGGCGAGGAACAGGCGCTGCGTGTACGGATGCCGCGGGCGAGCGGTCACCTGGTCGCCGTCGCCGGTCTCGACGAGCTCGCCGCGGTACATCACCGCGACGCGGTGGCTGATGTGGCGCACCACGGCGAGGTCGTGCGAGATGAACAGGTAGGCGACGCCGGTGCGCTCCTGGATCTCGATGAACAGGTCGAGCACGCGCGCCTGCGTGGACAGGTCGAGCGCGGAGACCGGCTCGTCGCACACGATCAGCTTCGGGTCGAGGGCGAGCGCCCGCGCGATCGCGATGCGCTGCCGCTGACCGCCGGAGAACTCCCGCGGCAGACGGCTCGCGGCGCCCGCGGGGAGTCCGACGCGGTCGAGCAGGCCGCCGACCCGGGACTTCGCGTCCCGGGTCGCCACGCCGCGTGCGGTGAGCGGCTCGGCGAGGATCTGCTCGATCGTGAGCGACGGATTCAGGGAGGAGTACGGGTCCTGGAACACGACCTGGATCTCGTCCGCGAGGGAGCGGCGGGCGCGTCGCGTCAACTGCCCGATCTCACGGCCGGCGTAGCGGATGCTGCCGTCCGTGACCGGGGCGAGGCCCAGCACCGCACGCCCGAGGGTGGTCTTGCCGGAGCCGGATTCGCCGACGAGGCCCACCGTCTCGCCGGGACGGATGTCGAGGGACACACCCTTCAGGGCCCGGAACGGCTGCGCGCGGAATCCCTTCGCGGGGTATTCGACGACCAGGTCGTTGATCTCGAGGAGGGGGTCCATGTCAGGCTCCTTGCGCGACGGCGCCGGCGGCGAGCGGTCCGCGGGCGGGTCCCTCGTCGAGGATCGCGTCCAGCAGCGACTGCGTGTACGGGTGGGAGGGGTTCTTCAGGATGGTGCGCACCGGGCCGGACTCGACGAACAGGCCCTGCTGCATGACGGTGACACGGTCGCACAGATCGGCGACGACGCCGAAGTTGTGCGTGACCAGGAGCATCGCCATGCCGCGTTCGCGTTGCAGGTCCCGCAGCAGGTCGAGCACCTCGGCCTGCACGGTGACATCGAGCGCGGTCGTCGGCTCGTCGGCGATGATCAGGTCGGGGTCGGTCGACACCGCGCCGGCGATCAGCACGCGCTGGGCCATGCCGCCGGACACCTCGAACGGGTAGGCGGCGAAGGTGCGCTTCGGGTTGGGGATGCCGACGCGCTCCAGCAGCGCCAGTGAGCGTTCGGTCGCATCCCGCCGGCTCAGCCCGAGGGTGAGGCGCAGCGGCTCGACGAGCTGGCTGCCGATCGTGAACGACGGATCGAGGTTCGACATCGGCTCCTGCGGGATGTATCCGATGCGTGCCCCGCGGATGCCGGAGTACACCTTCTCGGAGGCATCCTGCAGGGCGATGCCCTCGTACTCGATGAGGCCACCGCTGACCCGGCCGCCGCGGGGGAGCAGGCCGAGCACGGAGAACGCCGTCTGGGTCTTGCCTGAGCCGGATTCCCCGATGAGTCCGTGCACCTCGCCCTTGCGGACGTCGAGGCTCACGCCGTGCACGACCTCGACGACGGAGCCGTCGGGCTGGTCGTAACCGACGGTCAGGTCGCGGATGCGCAGCACCTCGGGGTGCGCGGCGGCGTCCGGGTCGTCCGGGTGCACGATGGTCTCGGCGATGACCGGCAGCGCAGCGGAGTCGTCCAGGGGCGCGGCATCCCCGCCGCCGGTCGCGATCGACGTGGTGACGGCCGCGATGGACCCGGTGGCGGTGGTCACGGCGCGGCGGCGCCGCCGGCGGACGACCACGGTGCGCTCCAGCTCGTCGCGCATCGCGTTGGCGAGCAGGGTCAGGGCGATGCAGGTGAGCGAGATCGCGAGCGACGGCCACAGCATGTTCAGGGGCGTCTTGTACATGTTGGTGAACGCGTCGCCGAGCATCTGGCCCCATGTGGGGATGGACGCGTCGCCGAGACCGAGGAACTCGAGCCCGGACTGGATGGCGATGGCGATGCCCATGATGATCGCGGACTGGATGATGATCGGCGCGCGCACCACGGAGAGGATGTGGCGGCCGATGATGCGCGTGTCGGAGAGTCCTGAGACGCGGGCGGCGTCCACGTACAGCTCGCCGCGCACCGCGGTGACCGCGGCGTACACCAGGCGGTAGAAGGCGGGTGCGAGCAGGACGCCGAACACCAGCATCGCGAGCCACACCGACGGACCGAGGACGGAGCGGGCCGCGAGCAGCACCACCATGCCGGGCAGCGCCATCACGAGCGAGGTGACCCACGAGGCGACCCCGTCGAACCAGCCGCGGTAGTAGCCCGCGACCAGACCGGAGATCACGCCGATGACGAGGGCGGTGACGAGGGCCACGAGGGCGGCGGCGATGCTCACCTGGGTCGCGACGAGCAGGCGCGAGAGGATGTCGAACCCGCTGCTGTCGGCGCCGAGCGGATGGGCGGCGCTCGGCGGTGCGAGCACGAGCTGCACGGATGCCTTGTTGGGGTCGTGGGGCGCGAGCCAGCGGCCGACGATCGCGATGACGGCGACGGCGGCGAGGAAGATCGCGGAGACGAGACCGAGCGGGCGGCGGCTGAGCCGGCGGAACAGCGACGCGCGCACGGGCGGGGTGGGGACGGTCTGGGGGACGTCGACGGCGGTCATGACAGTCGCACCTTCGGGTTGAGAGCGGCTTGCGCGAGGTCGATCACGAGATTGACGATGACGACGATGATCGCCGTCGCGATGACGACGCCCATGACGACGGGGATGTCGCCGGCGGTGGTGGCCTGCACGGTGAGCTGGCCGATGCCAGGGAGGGCGAAGACCTGTTCGATGACGACCGCGCCGCCGATGAGGCCGACGAACTGGAGCGCGAGCACCGCGAGCGCGGGACCGCCGGCGTTGCGCAGCACGTGCTTGTACACGACGCGGTTGATGCCGATCCCGCGGGCGCGGAGGGTGCGCACGTAGTCACGCGACATGGCGTCGACGACCGAGCCGCGGACCTGCTGCGAGACCGAGGCGATCGCCCCGATCGAGAGGGCCGCGATCGGCAGGGTGACCGACGACAGCCAGCCGGTGAACGAGGTCGTGACGGGGATGTAGCCCACCGCTTTGAACCAGTGCAGGTCGATGGCGAACGTCAGCACGAGGAAGAGGGCGATGAGGAAGCCCGGGATGGCGAAGCCGACGACCGACACGAACTGCACGAGCCCGTCCACCCAGCCGCCGCGGCGCGCGGCGAGCACGCCCAGCACGATCGAGAGGACCGCCGAGACGAGCACCGCGCCGATCACGATGGACAGGGTCACGGCGAGCCGGCTCGACACGCTCACCGAGACGAGCTGACCGGTGGTCCAGGAGCGCCCGAGGTTTCCGGTCAGTGCGCCCGTCAGCCAGTTCCAGTACTGCGTGACGAGGGGCTGGTCGAGGCCGAGCTGGTGGGTCTTCAGGGCCACGGTCGCAGGCGTCGCGGTGGGGCCGAGGATCTGCCGGGCGATGTTCCCGCCGCCGAGGTAGAGGAGGGTGAAGGCGATCACGGAGATCGCGACCACCAGGACGACGCCGGAGATCAGGCGCCGCACGATGAACACGAGCATTTTCGCTCCCTGTCAGATGTCGGATCCGGCCCGCCTGCGCGCAGGCGGGCCGGAGGTGCCGGGTGTCAGGACTTCGGCGTGAAGTCGTAGATGGCCGGGAACGCGTTCGTGTTCAGCATCGTGACGGACGTGGCGGAGTCGGTCGCCACGCTGCCCTGGACGCGGAAGAGGGGGGCGAACCAGGCCTGCTGCACGACGTACGCGTTCAGCTGCTTCACCGCGCTCGTGTCGCCGTGCTGGATCTTGGCGATCAGCGCATTGGCGGTGGGGTCCGAGTAGTGGAACGGGTTCCAGGTCGCCGTGGGGGAGAGCATGAACTGGATCAGCTGCCAGTCCGGGTTCTGCTCGAGCGCCATGAACGCGGCCGGGTACTTCGGGGTGAGCTGGGCGGTGATGTAGTTGGTGCCGACGTCGGTGCCCTTGACCGTGATGCCCACGTTGGCCAGCTGCTGTGCGAGCAGGTTGAAGGTGCTCGCGCCGAGCAGCGACGTGGTCGGCATGTCGATCGTGAGGCCGTGCGGGTAGCCGGCCTCGGCCAGGAGCTTCTTGGCGCCGGCCGGGTCGTAGGCGTACGTGCCGTCCAGGGTGGCGTCGAAGCCGGCGGACGACTTCGGGAAGACCTGCTCGGTGACGGTGCCGTATCCGCTGGCGACGGCCTTCAGCAGCGCCGGACGGTCGAACGCCATGTTGATGGCCTGGCGGACCTTGACGTTCGCGAGGGCCTTGTTCATCTTGCCGCCGCGGTCGTAGAGCATGATGCCCTCGAAGTCGAGCTCGTTCTTGTTGATGGTCCAGCCGGCGGCCTGGATCTGCGGCAGGCTGTCGTTGTTGATGAGCTTGACGGCGTTCGCCTCGCCCGACTTGATGGCGTTGAGCCCCGAGGTCGCGTCGCTGTACACGTTGATGACGAGCTTGTCGTAGTGCTGGAGGCCCTTGTCCCAGTACTTCGGGTTCTTCGTGTAGACGTACGACGTGCCGGTGACGGTGTCCTTGGTGTCGAGCACGTACGGCCCGGAGCCCACCGGGTTGGTCGCGAGGTCGCCGGCGGTCAGCGACTTCGCGCTCGCCACGAGACCCGCGTCGCGCGAGAGGTTGTTGAGCAGGGCGGGGTCGGGGGCGTTGAGGGTGAGGACGACCGTGTCCCCGCTCGCCGTGATGCTCTTCACATCGGACAGATCGGATGCGTCGGGCGACGTGCCCTTCTTGAAACGGTCGAGGTTCTGCTTGACCACGTCCGCGGTCAGTGCGCTGCCGTCGGTGAAGGTCACGCCGCTGCGGATCGTCAGGGTGAGCTGCGTCCCGTCGGCGTTGTAGGCGTACTTCGACGCGAGCATCGGCTCGACCTTGCCGTTCGGCTTCATGAGCAGGAGGGTGTCGAAGACGGCCTGGTAGAACGGCGAGGCGTTGCCCCATTGGGCGCCGGCCGGATCGAAAGTCTGGGGAGCGACGACCGCTCCGAGAGTCAGTGTTCCCCCCGAGGTGGCGCTGCTCGAGCTGCTGCCGCCCGCGCCGGAGCACCCGGCGAGCGTGATGGCGGTAGCCGCGAGAAGGGCTGCTGCTGTGGCCTTCCAACGGAACATCCTTGGTCCCTTTCGGTCTGGCGATACCCCTGCGGATCGCTCTGCCTCGAAAAGTAGCACCGGAAGGTCAAACTGGTCAACCGGTTGCACCAAAGAAAAGAACGCTCACGGGATCCCGCTAGCCGGCTCACATAAAACCCTAGGGGTGCTCGGTTTTGACGGCTCCCCACCATACCGCGCGGATGCCGCGTCGGGGCACCCGATCGCATACTATGTCAACAATCACCTAGTGAGGGATGATGATGACGGATCTGAACCTGCTCGAGTCGGTGCTCATGGGGCTCATCGCGAGACGTCCGGCGGCCGGATACGACCTGCGGCGGTACCTCGAGCGTCAGGGACGCGTGTTCGGATACATCCCGCAGTCCTCGCAGATCTACCGGCAGCTGGCGTCGCTCGTCGGGCGCGGACTGCTCGACTACGCCGTCGACACCGACCGCGGCGGCCCCGATGCCAAGGTGTACTCGCTCACCCCCCAGGGGACGTCGGCCTTCCTGGCCTGGGCTGATGCGCCGTTCGAGCCGAGCCTGCGGCCCATGGACGCTAACTTCCAGCGCCACTTCCTGCTGGCCGGGGCGGTGTCGCCCGTCCTCGCGCTCCGGATCGTCGAGGTCGAGCTGCAGTTCCGGATCGCGCAGGAAGCCGAGGGGACGCCCGCCGGGTACCCCGCCTCGGATGCCGGCACGGGCGCGCGCTACGACCCCGACTGGGTGGAGGAAGCCGCGTTCCTGGCCGATGCCCGAGGCAACGCACTGGCCCTGGCGCACATCTCCTGGCTCACCACCACGCAGCGCCGTCTGGTGCGGCTGATCGAGCGGACCGGGGCCGTGTGGCCGGACGGGCGGTGGCCCGAAGCGGCATCCTCGCCCTTGCGTGACTAGGGTGATAGTCATATAGTTGGCGGCACCCGAAGTCAGGAGCATCCATGGTCGAGTCCGCCCGCCGCCGGCCCAACATCGTCATGATCCTCACCGATGACCATGCGGCGCACTCGATCGGCGCGTACGGCTCGGTGGTGAACGAGACCCCGCGGATCGACGAGCTGGCCGAAGCGGGCGTGCGCCTCGACAGGTGCTACGTCACGAACTCGCTGTGCTCGCCGAGCCGCGCCTCGATCCTCACCGGCACGTACAGCCACGTCAACGGCGTGACCACCCTGTTCACGCCGATCGACGCGAGCCAGCCGACGTTCGTGTCGCAGCTGAAGGCAGCGGGATATCGCACCGCGATCGTCGGCAAGTGGCATATGGGCGAGGGCGCCCCGTCCAACCCGCGGGGGTTCGACTACTGGGACGTGCTCATCAACCAGGGCGAGTACTTCGATCCGCGGTTCCTGTCGAAGGACGGCGTGCGCCGCGTCGAGGGCTATGCCACCGACGTCATCACCGACCTCGCGCTCGACTGGGCTGACGGCCTCGACGGCGACGAGCCCTGGTGCCTGCTGATCTGGCACAAGGCTCCGCACCGTTCGTGGGAGCCGGACGAGAAGCACCAGGACATGTACGCCGACCCGATCCCGGTGCCCGGCACCTTCTGGGACGACTACAGCACGCGGTCGGCGTCCGCGCGTCGCGCGCTCATGCGGATCGTGGACTACCTCAACAAGGAGGACCTCAAGGTCGATCCGCCGGAGGGCCTCTCGTACGAGGAACTGGCGCTGTGGAAGTACCAGCGGTACATGCAGGACTATCTGCGCTGCGTCGCCTCCGTCGACGACAACGTCGGCCGCGTGATCGACTGGCTGCGTGCGCGGGGGGAGTTCGACGACACCCTGATGATGTACTCCTCGGACCAGGGGTTCTTCCTCGGCGAGCACGGCTGGTTCGACAAGCGGTTCATGTACGAGGAGTCGCTGCGGATGCCGCTCGTCATGAGCTACCCGAACGGCCTGCCGGCCGGCACCGCCCATGACGGCATCGTCACGAACGTCGACTTCGCCAAGACGATCCTCGAAGTCGCCGGCGTGGCGCCGCACGACCGCATGCAGGGACGCAGCTTCTGGGGCGATCTGCACGGCGCGCCGACGACGCCTCCCGCGGAGGGCATGTACTACCGCTATTGGGAGAACGACGACTGGTTCCACAAGGCGCCCGCGCACTACGGCTACCGCGACGAGCGCTACAAGATCATCTACTTCTACAACGCCAGCCTGGGGCTGGCCGGGGCCGGGTTCTTCGAGTATCCGCCGGAGTGGGAGCTCTACGACCTCGACGTCGATCCCGAGGAGCTGAACAACGTCTACGCGGATCCGGCGTACGCCGAGGTGCGCGAGATGATGACGCGGAAGCTGGCACGTGCACAGGCGGAGGTCGGCGACGAACCCTGGCAGGGGCAGCGGATCACCGACGATCAGCGCGGGGCGGTGCTGTCCCGGCTGACCGGGAGCTGAGCCACTCGCCGGGGCCGAGGGTCACCCGGACCGTGCCCCCGGGGGCCGAGACGGAGAGGGTGCGGGGCCCGCGGTCGAGATTGGCCACCAGCACGGTCTCGTCGCCGCCGCGGGATCGCCCGCCGACGGCCCACACCAGCCCATCGGGGCTCGCGCCGTGCAGCAGCGTCGTGCCGGACAGCGAGGCGAGGGCGCGCACGGCGTCCGCGACCGGTCGATCCGTGCCGTCGGCGCGGCGCAGGCCGCGCGCGCCCCATTCCTCGAAGTACGTGAGGCTCGCGACCCCGGGCACGGCCAGGGCGGCGGCGCTCGCGATCGTCCAGGCGGCGAGCTCCCAGACATCCTGACGCTCGTCGTCGGCGTCGATCAGCTGCGGGCCGTAGCCCGCGCGCAGGTCTGCGTCGGCGGGCATCGGCGGGGGAGTGGTGGCCACGTTGTTGAACCGCGGACGCAGGGTCACGGGGCCGATGTGCACCGGCGTTGCGGCGGCCTCGTCCACCGCCTGCTCCGCGACGAGGCGCTGCATCGCGACGGACTCGACGAGCTGTGCGGTGCCGCTGCTGTGGAACAGGGGCGTGAGGCTGAACACGATGCCGTCGAGGTCGTCGGGCAGCCGGCGGTGTTCGCGATTGAGCTCGGTGAAGTGCGACCGTGCCCCGCCGACGACGGGTGCGACGACGCCCGCCTCGGCGAGTGCCGCGCGCAGGGTGCCGACCGAGGCGGCATCCGACACGTGTGCGGATT
>NZ_DATEJS010000297.1:0-8178 GCF_035277845.1 Microbacterium sp. | reverse complement strand
CGATGTCGAGCGAGATGTCGTCGAGCACGAGCGGGCCCGTGCCGAAGCGCTTGGACACGTGGTCGATGCGCACGGCGGGCGGCACGGCCGACGCCGCCGGGGCGGGCGCGGTGCCGTCGAAGCTCGGGAACAGCCGGGTGTCGGAGGTCATGTCGTGCTCAGTCCTCGCCGAGGCCGTCGGCCGACGCCTTGGCGGGCGCGACCTCGTTCAGCAGTCGCAGGTCGAACAGCCCGTCGATCGAACCCTTCTTCTGCGTGCCCGCGGCGAGGCCGTGGTCGACGAGCTCCTGGAAGGTCTGCGCCTGCGGGTCGGACGAGAACGTCACGTGCTGCAGGGCGCGCGCGAGCACCGGCGCGGGCAGCTGCCTGCCGGTGGCGGCCTGCAGCTGGGCGTTGATGGCGGCGGGGGCATCCTGCTTGTGGCCGTCGAGCCAGGCGATCGCGTCGACGTCGCCCTGCACCAGGGCCTTCACGGTCTGCGGATGCTGCCGCAGGAACTCCGCATTGACGGCGAGCACCGTGGTGGGGAACTTGCCGTCCTTCCACAGCGACGCCTCGTCGACGAGCACGTGTCCGCCCGCGGCGACCAGGCGCGACGCCCAGGGCTCGGGGAGCCAGGCGCCGTCGATCTTGCCCTGCTGGAACAGCTGCAGGGTCTGCGCGTTGTCCGTCGGGGTGATGCTCACGTCACCGCCGCCGGCGATGCTCGTCTGGTAGCCCTGGCTCTTCAGCCAGGTGCGCAGCGCCACGTCCTGCGTGTTGCCGAGCTGCGGCGTCGCCAGGGTCTTGCCCTTGAGCTGCTTCGCGTCCGTGATGTCCTTGGCGACCACGAGCTCGGCGCCGCCGCTCGTGGCGCCGGCGACGATCCGCACCGAGGCGCCCCTGGACTGGATGAACGAGTTGATCGCCGGGTTCGGGCCGAGGTAGGCGGCGTCGATCGCGCCGGCGCTCAGCGCCTCGATGGTGGCGGGGCCGGCGTTGAAGATCTGCGTCTGCAGCTTCGTCTTGCCGAGGTCCTTCTGCAGGATGCCCTCCTGCAGCCCGATGAGCGCGGGCGCGTGGGTGACGTTGGCGAAGTAGCCGAGACGCAGCTGGGCGGCGGCGGTGCCCTTGTTCAGATCGGCGGGATGCTGGGGCGACGCGGACGCCTGTGCGGCGCACCCGGCCAGCATCATCGCGGTCACGGCCAGGATCGTGAGTTTCGCGGTGCGGGTGTTCTTCATCGTCGCCTCCTTCGGGGGCTGTGACGTGTCCACGGAGGTGCGGGCACTGTTCTCCCCTCGACGCTAGGGCCCGCCGGATGCCGTGCGCGAGCGCGGTGTCACGCGGTGGAACGGGGCGTCACCGGGCGTAATACGGGGCGATCCGCGGGCGCGGCGTGGCGCCGATGGGCGGGCGCGGCGCCGATCCGTCACGAATGCACCCCGAACGTGGCCGTTCGTGACGGATTCGCGCGGAGCTCGCGAGCCGGCGTCAGTCCAGCACGGTGCCGGCGGCGAGCGTCGCGCCGTCGGCGGCGTTGATCACGAGGAACGACCCGCCTTCGCGGCTGTGCGCGTACGGCTCGACGGGCAGGTCGGCGGCGACGCGGATGCGGGCGCGGCCGATGTCGTTGACGGCGAGGGTCTCGGCCGGGTTGTGGGCGAGCGCGTCCAGGTCGTAGCGGGACTCGACGGTGACGATCGCCTGCACCGTGGCGGTGCCGTGCTTGACGAGCACGCGGGTTCCGGATGCCAGCGGGCGGGCGTCGAGCTGGAACAGCTCCGCCCCGAACTCGCGCCGGGGCGCGGGAAGCGTGCCGGCGGCCGCGATCAGGGCGCCGCGGGCGGCGTCGATGTCGGCATCCAGCTCCAGGGCGACGGACTGCCCGGCCGTGGCGCGCTCGGTGTGGCGTCCGGCGACCGAGATGCCGGTGACGGTGGTGCGGATGCCGGCGGGCAGCACCTCCACCGCGTCGCCGACCGACACCGTGCCGGTCGAGATGCGCCCGGCGGCGGCGCGGTAGTCGCGGTAGCGGGCCGCGGCATCCGGATCCTCGGCGAGGTGCGCGGCGAGGCCCCCCTGCGGACGCAGCACGAGCTGCACCGGCAGGCGGAAGTCCTGCTCGGCCGCGGCGTCGCCGGCAGGGAGGGTCTCGAGCAGGTGCAGCAGCGTCGGGCCCGCGTACCACGGGGTCTCCGGCGACGCGTCGACGATGTTGTCGCCCTGCAGCGCCGACACCGGGATGACGTGGAGGTCCCGGATGCCGAGCTCGTCGGCGACGCGGGCGGCATCCACGGCCACCTGCACGAAGGCGTCTTCGTCGTAGCCGAGCAGGTCGATCTTGTTGACCGCGACGATCACGTGCGGCACGCGCAGCAGGGCGACCACGGCGAGATGCCTGCGGGTCTGCTCGACGACGCCGTTGCGGGCGTCCACCAGCACGATGACGGCGTCGGCGGTGGTGGCGCCGGTGACCATGTTGCGGGTGTACTGCACGTGCCCGGGGCAGTCGGCCAGGATGAACGACCGCGTGCCGGTGGAGAAGTACCGGTAGGCGACGTCGATCGTGATGCCCTGCTCGCGCTCGGCGCGCAGGCCGTCGGTGAGCAGCGCGAAGTCGAAGTCGCCGTGCGCGAACCCGCGGTCGGCGGAGGTGCGCTGCACCTGGGCGAGCTGGTCGGCGAGGATCGCCTTCGAGTCGTGCAGCAGGCGGCCGACGAGCGTCGACTTGCCGTCGTCGACGGAGCCGGCCGTCGCGAAGCGGAAGAGCGTGGTCGCCTCGGCGGTCGTTGAGCGAGCGGAGCGAGCCGAAACGCGGTTCCCGTCGATTTCGTGCGGTCGCTGCGTTTCGTCTCGGCCCTGGCGGGCCTCGCGGGGCGACCGGGGGGTGAGGACCGGAGTCGATTCACTGCTCATCAGAAGTACCCGTCCTTCTTGCGGTCTTCCATCGCTGCTTCGCTGATGCGGTCGTCGGCGCGCGTGGCGCCGCGCTCGGTGAGGGTGGATGCCGCCACCTCGCGCACGATCGCGGCGAGGTCCGCGGCATCCGACTCGACCGCTCCGGTGCAGCTCATGTCGCCGACGGTGCGGTAGCGCACGGTGCGCTTCTCGACGGTCTCGTCCGGCCTCGCGGGGGAGAATTCCCCGATCGAGCGCCACATTCCGTCGCGGGCATATACGTCGCGCTCGTGCGCGAAGTACAGCGACGGCAGCGCGATCCGCTCGCGCTCGATGTAGCGCCAGACATCCAGCTCGGTCCAATTCGAGATCGGGAACACGCGCACGTGCTGACCCGGGGTGTGCCGGCCGTTGTACAGGCTCCAGAGCTCCGGCCGCTGATTGCGCGGGTCCCACTGGCCGAACTCGTCGCGCAGCGAGAAGATGCGCTCCTTGGCGCGTGCCTTGTCCTCGTCGCGACGGGCACCGCCGAACACGGCGTCGTGGCGGCCGGCGGCGATGGCGTCCAGCAGCGGCTGCGTCTGCAGCGGGTTGCGGGTGCCGTCGGCGCGCTCGTGCAGGCGGCCGTCGTCGATGTAGTCCTGCACGCGGGCGACCTCGAGGCGGATGCCGAGGCGCGCCGCGGTCTCGTCACGGAACTGCAGCACCTCGGGGAAGTTGTGCCCGGTGTCGACGTGCAGCAGCGCGAACGGCACGCGGCCCGGCGCGAACGCCTTGGTGGCGAGGTGCAGCACGACGACGGAGTCCTTGCCGCCGGAGAACAGCAGCACCGGCCGCTCGAACTCGGCGACCACCTCGCGGATCACGTGGATGGCCTCGGCCTCGAGCAGGTCGAGAGCATCGGGAGCGTGGTGCCCCGGGTCCGTTCGGGTGTCGGCGAAATCAGGCGATTCGGCCAGATCAGGCTGAATCGGGGCCGAAGCATCCTGAATTCGGCGATCTGCCTGATCTCGGCGACCGGGGGCGGCGGTGGCGAGGGCGTCAGAGGTCATACGTGGAGTCCGCATTCCGTCTTGCTGGACCCGGCCCAGCGGCCGGACCGGGGGTCTTCGCCGGCGGCGACCGGCTTCGTGCAGGGCTCGCACCCGATAGACGGGTAGCCGAAGTTCACGAGCAGGTTCACCGGGACATTGTGCTGCGCGGCGAAGGACTGCAGCTCGTCGAAGCTCCACGCGGCGACGGGGCACACCTTGACGAGGCCGTTGCGCTCGTCGAACGTGACCAGCGGCGTGTTCGTGCGGGTCGGCGCCTCGTCGCGGCGCACGCCGGTGAACCACACCTCGTAGCCGCCGAGGACCTCGTGCAGCGGCTGCACCTTGCGCAGGTCGCAGCACAGGGCGGGGTCGCGGGCGAAGAGGTCCTTGCCGTAGGCGGCATCCTGCTCGGCGACGGTCTGCTTGGGCTTGACGTCGACGATGTTGACGTCGAGCACGCGGGCGACCTCGTCGCGCGTGGCGTACGTCTCGGTGAAGTGGTAGCCGGTGTCGAGGAACAGCACGTCGACGCCCGGCAGCTGCTCGGCGACGATGAAGGGGATGACGGCGTCCGCCATCGAGCAGGCGACCGCGACGGCGTCGACGGCGAAGTTGCGGGCGACCCATGCGGCCACCTCGGAGGCGGATGCCTCGTGGTCGGTCAGCGAGCCGAGCTCGGCGTTGCCGGCCTCGGCGAGGGCGCGAAGCTCCTCCGCGGTGCGCTTGGCGGGCCGCTGCGTCTCATCGCGGGCGCTGCGCGCGTCCGTCCGCTCCTGTGTGCTCACTGCAGGGCCTCCTCGTCGGCACGGTGCGCCCACTGGGCGAACGTCTCGTCGGATGCGACATCCCGCTCGGCCACGAACCGGCGAACGACCCGCTCGACGTAGTCGGCGATGCCGTCCGCGGCGACCTTGAGGCCGCGCACGGTGCGGCCGAGGCCGGGCTCGTCGCGGTCGAGCGACGCCAGACCGCCGCCGAGGTGCACCTGGTAGCCGGGCACCTGCTCGCCGTCGATCGTGACGAGCTGGCCCTTCAGGCCGATGTCGGCGGTCTGGATGCGGGCGCAGCTGTTGGGGCATCCGTTCACGTGCAGGCTGAGCGCGTGCGGCACGTCGATGTCGGCGAGGCGCTCCTCGAGCTGGGCGACGGCGTTCGCGGCGTTGACCTTGGTCTCGACGATGGCGAGCTTGCAGAACTCGATGCCGGTGCACGCGATCGTGCCGCGGCGGAACACGCTCGGCTTGGCGCTGAGACCCAGCTCGCCGAGTTCGGCGACGAGCGACTCGACCTGCGCCTCGGGGATGTCGAGCACCACGATCTTCTGGTGCGGCGTGGTGCGCAGGCGCGTGGAGCCGTGCGCCTCGACGATCTCGGCGAGCTTCGTCAGCTCCGGGCCGGAGAGGCGCCCGACCGTCGGGGCGACGCCGACGTAGAAGAGGCCGTCCTTCTGCTTGTGGATGCCGACGTGGTCGCCGGGCGTCTTCGGCTTCGGCGCGGCGGGGCCGTCGGCGAGCTCGTATCCGAGGTACTCGTCCTGCAGCACCTGGCGGAACTTCTCGGTGCCCCACTCGGCCAGCAGGAACTTCAGGCGCGCCTTGTTGCGCAGGCGCCGGTAGCCGTAGTCGCGGAAGATCTGCGTGACGCCGTGCCAGGCATCCACCACCTGATCGGGACGCACGAACGTGCCGAGACGCTCGCCGAGGCGGGGCGTCGTGGACAGTGCGCCGCCGACCCACAGGTCGTAGCCGACGCCGAGCTCAGGATGCTCCACGGCGACGAAGGCGACGTCGTTGATCTCGTGCACGACATCCTGGCTGGGGTGCCCGGTGATCGCGGTCTTGAACTTGCGGGGCAGGTTCGCCAGCGACGGGTCGCCGATGAAGCGGCGCGAGATCTCCTCGATCTGCGGCGTCGGGTCGATCAGCTCGTCGGCGGCGATGCCGGCGACGGGGGAGCCCAGGATGACGCGGGGCACGTCGCCGCACGCCTCGGTGGTGCGCAGCCCGACGGCCTCGAGGCGGCGCCAGATCTCCGGCACATCCTCGACGCGGATCCAGTGCAGCTGGATGTTCTGGCGGTCGGTGATGTCGGCGGTGCCGCGCGCGAACTCGGTCGAGATGCCGGCGATGACGCGCAGCTGCTCGGTGGTCAGCTGCCCGCCGTCGATGCGCACGCGGAACATGAAGTACTCGTCCTCGAGCTCTTCGGGCGTGAGGGTCGCGGTGCGGCCGCCGTCGATGCCGGGCTTGCGCTGCGTGTACAGGCCCCACACGCGGAAGCGGCCGTGCAGGTCGGTCGGGTCGATGCTCTTGAAGCCGCCCTTGGAGTAGACGTTCTCGATGCGCTCGCGCACGCTCAGGCCGTCGTCGACCTGCTTCCACTCCTCGTTCCCGTTCAGCGGCGCCGTGCCGTCGATCTTCCACTGCCCGTTGGGCTTGGAAGACGGGCGCGGGGGTCGGGCGCGGTCCCGGGGCGCGGTAGGGGGCGTGTCGGTGAGGCTCACAACTTTGAAGGTACGGATGCCGCGGCATGTCGTCACGCCCGCTGTCACGTGATGGAACGGAGCGTCACGCAGCGTCACACAGTTGACGTCCGCGCCGATGCCTCCCGCCCCGCCCCGCCCCGTCCGTCGTGTTGTGTTGACTTGCCCTGGATGTACACCGCCGACGGCGTGTCGCGTACATCCAGGGCAAGTCAACGGAGGAGGAGACCCGGCGGGAGGGGGTCCGGGGCGGCGCCGGGGCGGGAGCAGGGGTCAGCGGTCGCCGCGCTCCAGCGGACGCCTGCGCACCAGGCGGGTGGCGGCGGCGGCCGCGATCACCGCGACGAACAGCCAGCCGGACAGGGAGAAGGCGGCGCGGGGGCCGGCGACCTGCGCGGTCCAGCCGGCGAGCAGGCCGAGGAACGGGCTCACGCCCATCAGCGACATCGTCCAGATGCTCATGACCTGGCCGCGGATGCCGGCGGGCGCCGCCAGCTGCACGTAGGCGTTGGCGCGGGCGACGAACCAGATGCTGACCCCGCCGACCAGCAGCAGCCCGACCGCGAACGTCTGCCAGACCGGGGCGACGGCGCTCGCCAGCACGAGCACCCCGGTGACCGCGGCGAGCAGCAGGGTGCGGCCGAACGGCGGCGCGGTGTGCTGCGTCGCGGCGCGCACGGCGCCGAGCAGCGCCCCGCAGCCGAAGACGGCGATCAGCATCCCGTACCCCTGCGGCCCGATCGCGAACTCCCCGTCGGCCAGCAGCGGCACCGACACCGTGAGGTTGAACAGCAGCCCGGACGCCATCGCGAGCAGCAGCACGACGAGCACGTCCGGATGCCGCACCGCCCAGCCGAGCCCGGCCCAGACGCTGACGCGTCCGTCGCCGGGCGCCGCAGGCTCCGCGAACGACGGCACGTCGCGGTTGCGCACCACGGCCCAGATCGCGGGCAGGTAGGCGACCGCATTGAACACGAACGCCGGCACCGCGCCGCCGAGGGCGAGCAGGATGCCGGCGACCCCCGGACCGAGCACGCGGGCGAGATTCATCACCACCTCGAACAGGCCGATCGCCGCGGGGATGAGGCGCCGCGGCAGCAGGTCCTGCACGTAGATCTGGCGGGCCGGGGCATCCACCGCGGTGACGATGCCGGTGGCGAGGGCGACGGCGTACAGGAACGGGATGCCGTCGAACCCGCCGACTGCGGCGACGACGAGGATCGCGCCGAGCACGAAGTACGCCAGCTGGGTGGCGAGCAGGATGCGGTGCCGCGCGAACCGGTCGACGACGCGCCCTGCCCAGGGCCCGGCGAACAGCACGGGCACGAAGATGAGGAACGACAGCAGGGCGAGCGCCACACCGTCGTGCGTGCGGCTGACGATGATCCACGCCATCGCCACCACCTGCGTGTTGGCGCCGGAGGCCGAGAAGATCTGCGCGGCGAACCACCGCCGGTACGGCGCGACCCGCAGCGCGGCCCGCGGCCCCGGCCGCTCGTCCGCGCGATCCGGCCGCGCGACCTCCGGATCCCGGGTCACGCCCGCGCGACCCACTCGTCGACGGCGCCCGACGACAGCACCTGCTGGGTGACCATCATCGTGGCCCCGAGCACACCGGCGGTGTCACCCGCCTGCGACTGCACGATCGCGAGGTGCTGGGTCGCGAGCGGGATGCTGCGCCGGTAGACGACCTCGCGCACGCCGGCGAGCAGATGTTCGCCCGCACGGGCGACGGCGCCGCCGATCACGATGACGCGCGGGTTCAGCAGGTTGACCACGGTG
>NZ_DATEJS010000296.1:0-16111 GCF_035277845.1 Microbacterium sp. | reverse complement strand
TCTTAACCGGCCAGGAACGTCAAGTACCTCTGAGAGATAGAGAGAGAATCTGGCTGGTTGAAACGTTCAGCCTGAAGCGTCACAGATCGGACAAAGATTGTGCCAATCACAGTCGACTTTTCGCGTGCCCCCACCGCGAAGGAGTCCGCGAAGCTCGACGCCCGGTTGCATCGGTTGAGCCGCCCAGAACAGCTTCAACGTATCGAGCGGATATACGAGTCGATGGGTGCGGAGTTACCCGCAGATGGGCTCATCATTCGTTCCGGCTTCTCCTTCCGAGACGAGGGCATCGATCAGGATGCGTCAGATCGGAGCGCTCCGCCCCGCGAGCTGCGTCCGCCCGCTACGCGGCTCATGAGCAGTCGCGGCGCGGCGCTCCGATTCGAATTGACCCTGCTCGCGCTTGTGCAGACCAAACGCAAGCCGGGTGCGAGGGCGAAACTCGTCGAGTTCGGATTCGAGGTGCGAGGCAGTTCCCGCACTCGTGGATGGGCAGACCTGCTCGCCTCTGACGCATCCGACAGCAATCGCGACGGAGTGCTCATGACCGCCCGCGACAAGCGCGCACGAAGCGTTCGGAGCGCGCTTCTCACGCTCTCGAATGCGGGACTGGTTGATTTCGCGGAAGGTCCAGGGAAGCGCGCCCGCTACGAGCGGTTCGTCCTCCTGGATGAACGCGGTGTCGAAGCACTTGGGGAAGCCGAGGAGTACCGAGTCCCAACCAAGGCCGAGCCGACCTTCGGGTTGCCCAGTGGATTCGTCGCGAACGGATGGCTCCAGGTGTTAGAAGACTCGGAGATCGCGATCCTGCTGATGTTGGCGTGCGCACGTGATGCATGGTCGGAGAACGGCGCCCTCGTGGTGCCTCCGGACGTTCGATTGCGGAACTATGGGATTCATCGCGATGTCTACTCGTCAGCTCGCAAGACCCTCGACTGGTTTGGGCTGCTTGATGTTCGCGAGATCGGGAGGCACCCCGATGGGCGCGCTGAGAACGGCGAGCAACAAACTCACCGACTTAGCCTCCTGCCAGCAGGATTCGATGCACCGGCGGCCACGACCGTGATCGCAGCGCTGAACAGTCAGCTGTCGAGGCGCCGCTGATCGGACTTCAGCTCAGTTCGCTCGAATCGCACGATGTTCGGTGCCCGGTTGTGTCCCGGCAGCGTGCGCTGCCCGCATAGGGATCCTTCTGCGGGCGGTGCGCGCTGAAGGCCCGGTCAACACGCGGCGGGATCCCCCGAGCGGCCTGGCCACGTCGGTATCGATCGTCTCGCGGCGCGCCCACCACTTGACGGCAGAACGGCCCCGTTGCTTCAAGCGGCGGGGCGTCGTCACGTCGGGCGTCCGATACACGCCTTGCGCGGCACGCGCCCGTTGATCGGACTACAGGCCGGCCATGGGCGTGACATACGGTGATCTGGTGGAGCACTTGCGGAGCGTACTTGGTGGGGCCGTGCTCGCACTCCTCAGCCTCGCCGTTTATCTCCTTGGGACCTGCCTGCTCATCTACCTAATTGGCGTGGGGCGTCTGCCGTACAGGTTCGCGGGCCTTCATCTCTTCGCGTTCGCGCTGTTGGCGGGCGCTGATTGGGTGCTGGTCGGATGGCGACGGACGCGTCGGGAGCGCCCGCCATGGACGTCGGCATGGCGCGTGATCTTCAAGTCAGCGTCCGTTTTGTACCTCGCCACGCCTGCGGTGTTTGTGGCGGTTGACCTTGCGCGGGCTCCACTCTCACCGTGACTCGGGCTGGGGCGGTCGCCCAGCGCCGGTGTGGGGCATCGCACGTCGGCTGGCTGCGCGGTAGTCCAAGGACTAGCCCGTAGACCAGCACAGCCGTGCGACCCGCTTCATGTGCCTGACAACGGGAACGCTCACCGGCGCGTGCGGCGCCATCAACCAGGCTGATCAGGATGCCGGAGCTTCGCCCCCCCAGCTGGAGCTCCTAGACCGTGCGCGCCGACGCTTCGCTTGCGGGCACTGCCCGTATAAGGATGGCGAGGGGTGCGACGGCGTCGATCTCGACGCGATGGCGTTCCGGCCCAGAACGGGCGCCGGAACCGTCCGTTAAAGGTGGCCCTGGCGCTCTGTCCCGGTATCAAAGTGGCGGGACAGGTAGTCGTCCGCTCCCAGCTCGCCCATTCGCATGAGTGAGAACACTTCGGTTCCGTCGGATATCTCCGTTCCGTCGAGCTGGTAGATCTGCTGAAGTCCGTAATCCAGTCCCGAACTGAGCGCGTCAACGTACTCGAGAGTCTCTGTGACCGCCTTCTGCGACGCGTCGTCTGAGGCCGACGCCGTGAAGAGGACCATGCGCTCTTCGCAGAGATCATCGAAGTTGATCACGCTACGGGCTGCGAACAACGCCACGCAGTCATCATCGCTGAGGCGGCGGAGGTGTGAGGCGCAAGCGTCGGAACGAGTCGTGGAGCGTCGCTCGAATCGCAAGAAATCGCCGCGGCGGGCCTCGGATTCGGCCCCAACTGTGTCAGTACGCGTGTCACGCGCTCTCGACACGGGTCGCGATCCCAGTGTTTTCTAGGTAAAACGTTGGCGGAGGATGGGGGATTCGAACCCCCGAGGGGTTTCATCCCCAACACGCTTTCCAAGCGTGCGCCATAGGCCACTAGGCGAATCCTCCGGGTGGCCGGATGCTTCGACCCGGGGGTCGCGGCGCACGGCCGTCAACCATCCTAACGGGTGCGGGAGGGCTCCGATGACGCGGCCGCCGCGCTGTCCGGCCGCACCACCAGGGAACGGGGGAACAGCACCGCCATCAAGCGGCGTCCGCGGGGCACGGATGCGCGAAGTGCGCGGCGCACCGCGATCACGTGAGCGGGGAGCGTGTCATCCGACCAGGCCCAGCGCAGCCGCTCCGGCGCATAGGACGCGCGCTCGATGTCGGCGACGAGCGCATCCGCGTCGTCGGAGGCCACGCCGTACTCCTGTGCGAGGCGGTCCCCGAACATACGCGGGGAATCGCCCGGCGGCAGCGGGATGCGCAGATCCACGGCGACGCGCAGCACGCTCGTCCACGCGGCGACCGGGTCGCCCTCGCGGATCGCGGCATCCTCGCGCCGGCGGCGGGTGAACCCGACGATGCCCGGCACCGAGAGCAGCAGCACCACCACCAAGGCGGCACCCCACCAGCCGAACGACTGCGCCGCCGGCTGCGCGCCGCCGCCGATCTGGTCGGGCGCCAAGCGCGAGTTGCGGCCGCCGTTGATCGTCGAGGATGACGGGTGCGGTGTCGTGCCGCCGTTCTGGCCGGCTCCCGGTCCGTTCTTGGAGCGACTCGCCGCGGGGCTGAATGCGGTCGGGGTGCCGAGGCTCTTCGTCGGCTCGAACGCCACCCAGCCGATGCCGCTGAAGTAGACCTCCGGCCACGCGTGCAGCTGCGAGCTCATCACCGAATAGATCGGGCTGCCGTCCGCCGTCTTGTCGGTGGCGGTCCCGGGCAGGAACCCGATCACGATGCGGGACGTCATCCCGAGCTCACGGGCCATCAGCGCGAACGCCGACGCGAAGTGCACGCAGTACCCGGCCTTCACCTTGAGGAACTGGGCCACGGCATCCACACCCGACGAATCGAACCCGTGCGTCACCGGGGACTTCAGCGAGTAGGTGAAAAGCGGTCCACGGAACCACGCCTGCAGGGCCTCGAGCTTGTCGTAGTCGGTGATCTCGCCGGCGGTGACCTGCTCTGCCAGCTGCCCGACGATGGCCGGGGTGCTCGCGGGCACGCCGTCGTCCCGGGGCACATCCACCGTGGCGGATGCCGCGTCGATCTGCTCCAGGGTCGGTTCGGGCACCTCGGTGGTGACGTCGTACGTGAGCCCGGGGCCGGTCTGCTCGGCGAACCCGACGATGGTGCGGTTGCCAGGCACGAAGCCCCAGCCGTCCGTCGGCCCCTTCAGCGCGGTCGCCGGGTAGGGCAGGGGCAGGAACGTGGTGCGCAGGTGGTCGACGACGATCTTGGTGGTGGTCTTCTGCTCCTCGATGCCCGGTCCGACCGTGACCGGCGGGAATGTCGAGCCGACGTCGGACGACCCGGGACCGGCGAGCGGGTTGCCGGACGCGATGGTGCCCGCCCGCAGCGGGGTGACGCCGTCGGCGGGGTCGGGGGTCCAGATCGTGCCGGTGAACGACGACAACGTCGCGATCCGCAGGTACGGCGCCGTCGTCGCGCTGGTCGTGACGGTGAGCACCTGCACGTCGGCGGGCAGCCGCAGGTCGGTGCCGAGGTTCAGCGACCCGTCGATGGACACGCTGCCGATGCCGGGCGTGCGGGCGACCGGCGCCGGTGCGGGGATGAGCGGGGCGATCGCGATCGCGACGACGGCCGCGATGCCGCCGATCGCGACCGTCGCGCCCGCCGTGCCGGTGGATCTCGGAGCCCGCGGATCCTCCGCGCAGACGTGCAGCATCCACAGCCCCGCCGCGGCGAACGCCGCGAACGTCAGCACGGTGAACGAGTTCGACACCGGGATGGCGGGGATCACCGCGACGCACACCAGCACCGCGAGGGCGGCCACCGGCAGCCGGAGGCTTGCCACCAGCAGGTCCACGACCACCACGAGGAGCCCGGCTGTGGCGATCAGCACCGCCGTCGTCGCGGGACTCGCATCCACGGGCGGCGAGCTCCGCTGCAGCTGGTCGATCGTGCCCGCCACGAGGTCCGAGGCGCGGTCGACGGATGCCACGGTCGGCACGATCACGAACACGGCGGTGCCGCTGAGGAACAGGGCGGTGACGGTGAACACCCACAGCAGCGCCCCGCATGCGACCACGAGCCAGCCCGGCATCCGGCGCGACCGCAGCACCGCGCCAAGCGCCAGCAGCACGGCGGCGAACACGGTGGCCCCGGCGATCCATCCGCCGACGACGGCGGTCGCGAGGGGGAGGAGTGCCGCCACGATCGTCGCGAGGACGGCCGCGGGCAGCAGCACCGGACGCCCGGCGGCCAGCCAGCGCGGCATCCGCCATCCGAGCCACCGCACCGGCGTGCGGCGGCGGTCGCCGGATGCCGCCTGCGGACGGGTCAGGGTGTCAGCGCCGGACATCGCGCATCTCCCGGATCGCGACGGCGTCGTTCCACGCCGTCTGCAGGTCGCGATCGGAGCCGATGTCGATCGCCCGCCAGCCGGCCTCGGCCGCCGCCTGGAGCGCTTCCGGCACCGCCGCCACCGCGAGCAGCGCGGGCAGCTCTGTGTGCGCGGGCAGGTGGGCGAGCGACGCCACCGCTGCCTCGTCGAGCCGGCCCGCCACCACGATGACGGGTCCGGTGAGGGCGCCGCCGAGCGCTTCGGTCGCCCCGTCGAACGGGTGCGGCCGGGTGCTCGCCCGTGCGCGCGACGTGAGCGTCGCGGTCTGGGCGAGCAACCGGTCGACCGCAGGCCCGTCGAACCCGGCCAGCTGATCGCACAGCGGCACGCCGTCGTCGTCGATCACGTCGACCGCGTACCCGTCGCGCACCAGGCGCGCCACCGCCGACATGGTGGCGGTGACCGCACGCTCGAAGTCCTCGTCGGCGCCCGGACGCGCCGCCGCCGGCGCCCACCTGTCCGCGGCCCGGTCGATCACGACGGTGGCCTCGGGCGTGGCATCCTGCTCCTCCTGCCGCACCATCAGCGTGTCGCGGTGCGCGGTGGCCCGCCAATGGATGCGCCGCATGGAGTCGCCGGGCACGTACCGCCGCGGCGTCAGGTTGTCGCTGCCCTGCCCGAGCCGGCTGGCGCTGGCGTGCTGGATGCCGCCCACGTCGAGCGCGGCACCGGCCACCGGCCCCAGGTCGACGATCGCGGGGGCGACCACGATGCGTGTGGGGTCGCCGGCGGTCGCGCGGCGCCGCGCCATTCCGTACGGGTCGACCACGTCGAACACGAGCGGTCCGATGTACCGGATGCCGCGCTCGCTCGCGGTGACCTCGTACGGCAGTGTGAGAGTCTGCGCCGCGCCCCGCAGCCCGGACCCCAACCCGCGCAGCGGGCCGGTGGGCCGGCCGGTGATGCCCGGCGGCAGCGTGTCGAGCCACATGCCGGCCGCGGTCGGCAGGGTGGTGCGCACCGTCGCGTAGACGGTCACGCGCACCGGCATCCCGACCCGCGCGACCTCGGGCTCGAGCGACCGGGCCACGTGCTCGGCGCGGCGGGCGGGCAGCACGTACGCCGCACACACGACGGGCAGGGCGACCAGCAGCACCCCGAACCAGAGGAGCGCGTCGAGGCCCACGACACCGGCCGCGATGAAGCAGCACAGGCCGAGAACCAGCATGCCGGTGCCGCGCAACGTGAGCGGCCACCAGCGGGACATGTCAGCTCACCAACTGGCGACCGGCACCGGGACCGCGTCCGCGATGCCCGCGAGGATGCCGGCGACGGCACCGCCGCCGGTGCGGGATGCCCCGGCGGTGCGCACCGGGATGAGCCGGTGCGCGAACACGGGGGCGAGCATGGCGCGCACGTCGTCGGGGATGACGAAGGCGCGGCCGTCGAGCGCGGCCCACACCTTCGCGGCGCGCACCAGCTGCAGCGTGGCACGGGGGCTCGCGCCGAGCCTGAGGTCGGGGTGCTCGCGGCTGGCGCGGGCGAGCGCCACTGCGTACTGCTCCATGGCGGGGGCGACGTGGATGCCGCGCGCCCACGCGATCAGGTGGGCGACGTTCGCGGAGGTCGCCACCGGCACGATCGAGTCGAGCGGGCTCGCGGTCTGCCGCTGGCGCAGCATGAGCGCCTCGCTCGCGGCATCCGGATACCCCATCGAGATGCGCATCATGAAGCGGTCGCGCTGCGCCTCGGGCAGCGGATACGTGCCCTCCATCTCGAACGGGTTCTGGGTCGCGACGACGAGGAACGGACTCGGCAGGGGATGCGTCGTGCCGTCGACGGTGACGTGGCGCTCCTCCATCGCCTCGAGCAGCGCGGACTGCGTCTTGGGGGAGGAGCGGTTGATCTCGTCGGCGATCACGAGGTTCGCGAACACGGCTCCGGGCTTGAACTCGAACTCGCGGCTGCCCGGGTCGAACACGCTGACCCCGGTGATGTCGCCGGGCAGCAGGTCGGGCGTGAACTGGATGCGGCGCACTGTGGCGTCGACGGATGCCGCCACCGCGCGCGCGAGCATGGTCTTGCCCACGCCGGGCACGTCCTCGATGAGGAGGTGGCCTTCGGCGAGGAGGCAGACGAGCGCGGCCCGCACGGCATCCGGCTTGCCGTCGATGACGCGCCCCACGGTGTCGGTGATCGCCCTGGTCAGCTCGGCGAACGACTCGGCTGTGAGCGCACCGGTGGACGATGCGGAGGCGACGTCGGTGCTCACGTTACCGATCGTAACGCCACAAGTCATGCCTTAGACTGGACACAGCTCTCCGCGAGGCGGCATCCAGGCCAACTCCCCCAGGACGGAAACGTAGCAAGGGTAACCAGGCTCTGCCGGGTTCGCGGAGAGTCTTTCTTTCCCCGGTCGCACCGCGCAACAGGCTCAGCACGCGGACAGGCGCGCCGTTCTAGGCTGAGCACGTGGCGCAGAGCATCTACATCACGTCCGCGGAAGGCCACTCGGGAAAGTCGAGCATCGCCCTGGGCGTGCTCGACACGCTCAGTCATGCGGCATCCCGGGTGGGCGTCTTCCGGCCGATCGCGCGCTCGACCGTGGAGCCCGACTACGTGCTGCAGATGCTGCTCGCGCACGACGCGGTCGCCCTCGACTACGACGAGTGCATCGGCGTCACCTACGACGACGTGCACCGCGACGCGGAGGAGTCCCTGGCGACCATCGTCGAGCGCTACAAGGCCGTCGAGGCGAAGTGCGACGCGGTCGTGATCCTCGGCAGCGACTTCACGGACGTCGCCAGCCCCGCCGAGCTGGGCTACAACGCGCGCATCGCCGCGAACCTCGGGTCGCCGGTGCTGCTGGTGCTCGGCGGCCGCAACGCCCCCGGCGACAGTCAGGCGCTCGGCACCTCCGGCCCGCGCACCCCGGAGGAGATGAGCCAGATCGCCCGGCTGGCAGTCGCCGAGCTCGGGAACCTCCGCGCCGAGCTGCTCGCCGTCATCGCGAACCGCGCCGACCCGGATCGCCTCGACGAGATCATCGCCGCGATCCGCCCCGCCGTGCGCGACGTGCCGGTGTGGGCGCTGCCCGAGGACCGCTTCCTGGTCGCCCCGTCGATGCGCTCGGTGATGCGCACCCTCGGCGCGACGCTCATCAAGGGCGACCCGGAACTGCTCACCCGCGAGGTGCTCTCGATCGTGGTGGCCGCCATGTCGATGGAGAACGTGCTGCCGCGCCTCGCCGAGAGCGCGGTCGTGGTGATCCCCGCCGACCGAACCGAAGTGCTGCTGGCCGTGCTGCTCGCGCACCGCTCGGGCACCTTCCCGTCGCTGGCAGGGATCGTGCTCAACGGCCCGTTCCCGCTGCCGGACGCGGTGGAGCGACTGATCTCGGGTCTGGGTTCCAGCCTGCCGATCCTCACCACCGACAGCGGAACCTACGAGACCGCGGTGCGCATCATGAGCGCCCGCGGCCGCCTCGCCGCCGACTCGCGGCGCCGCTACGACACCGCGCTGGCCCTGTTCGAGCAGCACGTGGATGCCGGCGAGCTCGCCCACGCGCTCGGGCTGTCCCGCCCGTCCGTGGTCACCCCGCTCATGTTCGAGTACCAGCTGCTCGAGCGCGCCCGCGCGAACCGCAAGCACATCGTGCTGCCCGAGGGTGACGACGACCGCATCCTGCACGCCGCCGCCACCGTGCTGGCCCGCGGCATCGCCGACGTGACGATCCTCGGCGAGGAGTTCGAGGTGCGCTCCCGGGCGATCGAGCTCGGCATCGACATCCGCGGCGCCGAGGTGCTGTCCCCCTTCGACGCGGTGTACGTCGACAAGTTCGCCCGCGAGTACGAGAGGCTGCGGGCGCACAAAGGCGTCACGTACGCGCGGGCCGCCGACACGGTCACGGACACCTCCTACTTCGGCACGCTCATGGTGCACCTCGGCTACGCCGACGGCATGGTGTCCGGGGCATCCCACACCACCGCGCACACCATCCGGCCGGCGTTCGAGATCATCAAGACCCGGCCGGGCACCTCGGTGGTGTCGTCGGTGTTCCTGATGGCGCTCGCCGACCGCGTGCTCGTGTACGGCGACTGCGCCGTCATCCCGGACCCGACCGCGACGCAGCTGGCCGACATCGCCATCTCGTCGTCCGAGACGGCCCGGCAGTTCGGCATCGAGCCGAGGGTCGCGATGCTGTCGTACTCGACCGGCGAGTCCGGCTCCGGAGCCGACGTCGACAAGGTGCGCGAGGCGACCGCGTTCGTGCGGGAGCGCGCGCCCGAACTGCTCGTCGAGGGCCCGATCCAGTACGACGCGGCGGCCGACGCCGCCGTGGCGCAGGCCAAGATGCCGGGCTCGACGGTCGCCGGCCGGGCCACGGTGTTCGTGTTCCCCGACCTCAACACCGGCAACAACACGTACAAGGCGGTGCAGCGCTCCGCCGGGGCGGTCGCCATCGGACCGGTGCTGCAGGGTCTCAACCGGCCGATCAACGACCTCTCGCGCGGCGCGACGGTGGAGGACATCGTGAACACGATCGCGATCACGGCGATCCAGGCGCAGGAGGATGCCCGGTGACCACGGTCCTCGTGGTCAACAGCGGGTCCTCCTCTCTGAAGTACCGGCTGGTCGACGCCGACAGCGGCGATGCCGTGGCCGGTGGCATCGTCGAGCGCATCGGCGAGGACGGCCTCGACCACACCGCCGCGGTGGCGATCATGCTCGAGGAGATCGGCGCCCTGCTCGCGGAGCGGCCGCCGATCGCGGTCGGGCATCGCGTGGTGCACGGCGGCGACCTGTTCGTCGCCCCGACGCTCATCACCGACGCGGTCGAGGCCGACATCGATGCGCTCGCCGAACTCGCCCCGCTGCACAACCCGGGTGCGCTGCTCGGCATCCGCGCGGCGCGGCGGGCGTTCCCCGCGCTGCCGCACGTGGCCGTGTTCGACACGGCGTTCCACCAGACGCTGCCGGCGCCCGCGTACACGTACGCGATCGACGCCGAGGTCGCCCGCGAGCACCGCATCCGCCGGTACGGCTTCCACGGCACGTCGCACCAGTACGTGAGCGAGCAGGCGGCCGCGTTCCTCGGGCGGGACCTCGGCGAACTGAAGCAGATCGTGTTCCACCTCGGCAACGGGGCGTCCGTCACCGCGGTCGACGGCGGCCGCTCCGTCGAGACGTCGATGGGGATGACGCCGCTCGAGGGCCTCGTGATGGGCACGCGGTGCGGCGACCTCGACCCGGCGATCCCACTGCACCTCGCACGCACCGCCGGCCTGTCGATCGACGACCTCGACGTGCTGCTGAACCGCCGCAGCGGCATGCTGGGGCTCGCCGGCGTGTCGGACATGCGCGACATCAACGAGCGCCGGGATGCCGGCGACGCCGCGGCATCCCTCGCGTTCGACGTCTACGTGCACCGCCTGCGCGCCTACGCCGGGGCGTACCTGGCGCAGCTCGGCGGCGTGGACGTCATCTCGTTCACCGCCGGCGTGGGGGAGAACGCGCCGCGCGTCCGGGCCGCCGCCATGGCGACGCTGGGCTTCGCCGGGGTCGAGATCGACGACGAGCGGAACGAGGCGGGAAGCCGCGACGTGCGGGTCATCTCCACGGATGCCTCCGCCGTCACCGTGCTCGTCGTTCCCACCGACGAGGAGCTCGCGATCGCCCGACTCGCCCGGGAGTTCGCAACCTGACCGCAGACCTTGCCACCGCGACGAGCCCGACGACTACGCTAGTGAGCCGTGTCTGAGACCCCCGACCTCCGCGCTTACCAGGGCGTGCTGTTCGACCTCGACGGTGTCATCACGCCCACCGCCGAGGTGCACATGCACGCGTGGGCGACGATGTTCACCGAGTTGTTCGCGGCATGGAACGTCACGCCCCCGTATACCGAAGCCGACTACTTCCGATACCTCGACGGCAAGAAACGCTACGACGGCGTCGCGAGCGTGCTGCGCAGCCGTGCGATCGAAGTGCCGTGGGGCGAGCCGTCCGACCCGGTGACCGCCGACACCGTGTGCGGCATCGGCAACCGCAAGAACGTGTTCTTCGAACGGGCGCTGCACACCGACGGCATCTCCCCGTATCCGGGATCGCTGCGACTGCTCGACGCGCTGCAGGCATCCGGCACGCCCGTCGCGGTCGTGTCGAGCTCCAAGAACGCCGAGCAGGTGCTCGCCACCGCCGGCATCCGCGATCGCTTCCCCGTGGTGATGGACGGCCTCGTCGCCGAGCGGGAGCACCTGGCGTCCAAGCCCGCACCCGACGTGTTCGCCCGCGCCGCCGAGATGCTCGGGGTCGACCCCCGGCACAGCGTCGCCGTCGAGGACGCCCTCTCCGGCGTCGCCTCGGCCGCCGCAGCCGGCTACGGCCTCGTCGTCGGCGTCGACCGCGGTGCGGGGGAGTCCGCCCTGCGCGACGCGGGCGCCGACCTGATCGTCACCGACCTCGAGGAGCTCGTCCCATGATCGATCGCGATCGCTTCCCCGTCGACCCGTGGCACCTCATCGAACGCGGCTACCGGCATGAGGATGCCGGGGTCACCGAGACCCTGTTCGCCGTCGGCAACGGCTACCTGGGTCTGCGCGGCAACCACATCGAGGGGCGCCATGCGCACGAGCACGGCACGTTCCTGAACGGCCTGCACGAGACCTTCCCGATCCGGCACGCCGAACGCGCGTACGGGTTCGCCGAGGTGGGGCAGACCATCGTGAACGCGCCGGACGCCAAGGTGATGCGCGTCTACGTCGACGACGAGCCGCTGCAGCTGGACACCGCCGACCTGCACGACTACGAGCGCAACCTGGACATGCGCGACGGCGTGCTGCGCCGGCGCCTGGTCTGGGCGACCCCGTCCGGAAAGCGCGTGCGCATCGAGGACGAGCGGATGGTGTCGTTCACCGAGCGCCACCTCGCGGTTCTGCGTCTGACGGTCACCGTGCTGGATGCGGATGCCCCGGTGACGGTCAGCTGCCAGCTGATCAACCGGCAGGACGGCGAGGACGTCTACGGCGGCAGCATGCACGCGGGCGCCCACGGCTTCGACCCGCGCAAGGCGGAGGCGTTCGAGCAGCGGGTGCTGCAGCCGGTCGACTACTGGCAGGACCGCCTGCGCACGGCGCTCAGCTACCGCGTGACCGAGTCCGGGATGACCCTGGCCCTCGTCGCCGACCACATCGTGCAGACCGAGAACGGGTACACGACCCGCGGCCTCATCGAGGCGGACATCGCCAAGAACGTGTTCCGCGTGCAGGCGCACGCGGGCGTGCCGGTCACCGTCACCAAGCTCGTCAGCTACCACACCTCCACCGGGGTGCCCGCGCCGGAGCTCATCGACCGCTGCCGCCGCACCCTCGACCGGGCCGGCGCTCTCGGAGCGGACGCCCTGTTCGCCCAGCAGCGCGAGTGGATGGACGCCTTCTGGAAGCGCTCCGACGTGGTCATCGGCGGACAGCCCGAACTGCAGCAGGCCACGCGCTGGTGCCTGTTCCAGCTCGCCCAGGCGGCGGCCCGCGCCGACAGCCTCGGCGTGCCCGCGAAGGGCGTCACCGGTTCCGGCTACAGCGGCCACTACTTCTGGGACACCGAGATCTACGTGCTGCCGTTCCTGGCGTACACGTCGCCGCTGTGGGCGCGCAACGCGTTGCGGATGCGGTCGCTGATGCTGCCCGCGGCGCGGCGCCGGGCCGGGCAGCTCAACGAGGCGGGGGCGCTGTTCCCGTGGCGCACGATCAACGGCGAAGAGGCATCCGCCTACTACGCCGCCGGCACCGCCCAGTACCACATCAACGCCGACGTCTGCTACGCGCTGGCCAAGTACGTGCGCGCCACCGGCGACAACGACTTCCTGTTCCGGGAGGGCGTGGACATCGCGGTCGAGACCGCGCGGCTGTGGCGCACGCTCGGGTTCTGGCGCGTGTCCGACGGGGTCGAGTCGTTCCACATCCACGGCGTGACCGGTCCGGACGAGTACACCACCGTCGTCAACGACAACCTGTTCACGAACGTGATGGCCCGGTTCAACCTGCGCTTCGCGGCGCGCACGGTGCGTGAGATCGCCGCGCTCGACGGCGAGGTGTACCGCTCGCTGATCGCCCGTCTCGACCTCGAAGAGGACGAGCCGGATGCCTGGGACCGGGCCGCCGACGCGCTGCACATCCCGTACAGCGCCGCCCTCGGCATCCACCCGCAGGACGAGGTGTTCCTCGAGCGCGAGGTGTGGGACCTGGAATCGACCCCGCCCGAGCAGCGCCCGCTGCTGCTGCACTTCCACCCGCTCGTGATCTACCGCTACCAGGTGCTCAAGCAGGCGGATGTCGTGCTGGCGCTGTTCCTGCAGGGCCGCCACTTCACCATGGACGAGAAGCTCGCCGACTTCGAGTACTACGACCCGCTGACCACGGGTGACTCGACGCTGTCGGCGGTCGTGCAGGCGATCCTCGCCGCCGAAGTGGGCTACCAGGATCTGGCCCTGGAGTACTTCCAGCAGTCGATCTTCGTCGACCTCGCCGACCTGCACCACAACGCGTCGGACGGCGTGCACGTGGCATCCGCGGGCGGTGTCTGGACCGCCCTCGTCGCCGGGTTCGGCGGCATGCGCGACCACTCCGGCGAGCTCGCGTTCGACCCGCGCCTGCCGGCCGGGTGGGACCACCTGACGTACGCACTGCAGTGGCACGACACCCCGCTGACGATCACGGTGACCTCGAACGAGATCTCGTTCGAGGTGGGCGAGGGCCGCGACGTGCCGCTCAGCGTGCGCGGAGTGCCGTACTTCGCGGCATCCGGACAGACGCTGCGGGTGCCGCTGCGGGGCCAGGGTCCGCTGTTCCCGGGCCGCCCGACGCGCGGGCATCTGGCCGGGGCGCGGCGCGAGGACGGCACGCTGCTGTCGGCATCCGTCCCGACCGTCACCGCGACGATCCCGATCATCGTGGAGGCCGAAGAGCTGACCTGAGCGTCTCGGCGGCTGCCGGGTCAGCCGGCCGGGTGCAGCACGGTGATGCCGGCGGTCGGCATGCCGGATGCCGGCAGCAGCTCGGCGGCCTCGGCGAAGCCGACCGTGCGGGAGAGCAGGCGGTCCGGGGCGAGCACGCCGGTGGTCACGAGGTCGAGCAGCTGCGGGTAGTCCGCGGCGGACATACCGTGGCTGCCGAGCACGTCGAGCTCCCAGGCGAGCACGCGGCCGAGCGGGATCGCCGTCGCCGGATCGGCGAGCAGCCCCACCTGCACGTGCCGGCCGCGCCGGCGCAGCGACAGGATCGCGGATGCCGCGATCTGCGCGGAGCCCACGGCATCCAGGGACGCGTGCGCCCCGCCGTCGGTGGCGTCCGCGATCACCGCAGGGGTGTCGGGGCCGGCGTCGAGCACGAGCTCCGCACCCAGCTCGGCGGCGAGGGAGCGGGCGTCCGGGGACGGGTCCACCGCGACGACGCGCGCACCCAGTCCGGCGGCGATCTGCACCGCGCTGAGCCCGACCCCGCCGGCGCCGAAGACCGCGAGCCATTCGCCGGGGCGGATGCCGGCGCGCGCCGTGACCGCGCGGTACGCGGTCGCGAACCGGCATCCGAGCGAAGCGGCCGCATCGTCGCTGATACCGTCGGGCACGGCCACGAGGTTCAGGTCGGCGGCGCGCACCGCGACGAGCTCCGCGTGCGAGCCCCAGTGCGTGAACCCGGGCTGCGTCTGGTCCGGGCACACCTGCGCCTGGCCGGACAGGCACCACGTGCAGCGACCGCATCCGTTCACGAACGGCGTCGTGACGCGGTCGCCGACCCGCCACTTCTGCACGCCCGCGCCGACCGCGACGATCTCGCCCGCGAACTCGTGCCCCGGCACGTGCGGCAGATGCACGGTGTCGTCGTGGCCGACCCACGCGTGCCAGTCGCTGCGGCACAGTCCCGAGGCGGTGACGCGGATCACCGCGCCGCCGTCGGGGGCATCCGGATCGGGCACGTCGGCGACCCGGATGTCGCCGCCGAACGTCTCGTAGAGCAGGGCTTTCATACCCGCCATCGTTGCGGATCCGTCACGATGGGTCGACTCAGACGGACGTTCGTGACGGATCCGCGCGGTATCGGCGCCGGCATCCGGGCCGCCCCGGCCCGATGTCGGGGGCCCCTCCTAGACTGGTCTGGTGACCGCAGCTCTGTACCGCCGCTACCGGCCCGAGTCCTTCGCCGAGATGATCGGGCAGGCCCAGGTCACCGAGCCGCTGATGACGGCGCTGCGCGGCGACCGGGTGGGTCACGCCTACCTGTTCTCCGGCCCGCGCGGCTGCGGAAAGACCACGTCCGCGCGCATCCTGGCGCGCTGCCTCAACTGCGCGAAGGGGCCGACCGACACGCCCTGCGGCGAGTGCGACAGCTGCATCGAACTGGGGCGGGGCGGCGGCGGATCGCTCGACGTCGTCGAGATCGACGCGGCATCCCACAACGGCGTCGACGACGCCCGCGACCTGCGCGAGCGCGCGGTGTTCGCGCCCGCCCGCGACCGGTTCAAGATCTTCATCCTCGACGAGGCGCACATGGTCACGCCGCAGGGGTTCAACGCCCTGCTCAAGCTCGTCGAAGAGCCGCCCGACCACGTCAAGTTCATCTTCGCGACGACCGAGCCCGAGAAGGTCATCGGCACGATCCGCTCGCGCACCCACCACTATCCGTTCCGGCTGGTCGCCCCGGCGGCGATGCTCGAGTACGTCGGCGGGCTGTGCGAGCAGGAGGGCGTGCAGGTCGAACCCGGCGTGCTGCCCCTCGTCGTTCGGGCCGGCGGCGGGTCGCCGCGCGACACCCTGTCGCTGCTCGACCAGCTGATCGCCGGGTCGGATCAGGATGCCTCGGGCGGGGTCACCGTGCGGTACGACCGCGCGGTCGCCCTGCTCGGCTACACGCCCGCGGAGCTGCTCGACGAGGTCGTCGACGCGTTCGCGGGCGACGACGCGGCGGCCGCGTTCAGCGCCGTCGACCGCGTGGTGCAGACCGGGCAGGACCCGCGCCGATTCGTCGACGACCTGCTCGAGCGGCTGCGCGACCTCATCGTGATCGCCGCGACCGGA
>NZ_DATEJS010000295.1:0-4819 GCF_035277845.1 Microbacterium sp. | reverse complement strand
GAACATCTACCCCGCCGAAGTCGAGCAGATGATCATGGAGCTGCCGGAGGTCGCGTCGGTCGCCGTGATCGGCGTTCCGGACGATCGATGGGGTGAAGTGCCCGCCGCTCTCGTCGTGCTCACCGGGGATGCCTCCCTGACGGAGGGCGCCGTCCGGGGTCATCTGGACGGGCGCCTGGCGCGGTACAAGATCCCGCGCCGAGTCGTCTTCATCGACGATCTGCCGCGCACGGCTTCGGGCAAGATCCGCAAGACCGGACTGCGGGAGGCCTTCGGCCTCTGAACGGCAGCCGATCATCTGCGGTGGGCGTGGCGGATAATGGGGTATCCGGCCGATCGAAGGGGAGTCGATGTCGTTCCGAAGCATGCGCACGCTGGAATCGTGGGTCGACGAGTTCGTGGAGCTCGGCTATGAGTTCAGCGGCCAGGTCCGCGTGGTTCCGCAGGATGGTGCGGACGACGCCAATACCGGTCTGGTCGTGGTGAGCGTCGCCGACCCGGCGACGGTGATCACGATCCAACCGGAGTCACGCGATGCCCTGCGGTGGATGGTGACCCTGGAACCCCGGGAGGTGGCGGCATCGCTGCCTTCGCCTCAAGTGCTGAACTTCGCGGCGGAGCTGTCCGTGGTGGCCGCGCTGTGCGCGTTCCTGCAGGCGAAGTCGCAGGGCTTCGCGGGTCCGGACGTCCCCTGATCGTCAGAATCGGGGCGGCCGGGCGGATGCCTCGGCTGCGGCGTTCGTGCAGTCGTCCAGCGCCGCGACCAACTGTTCGATGAGGTGCGGATCGCCGGCCTCGGTCGTGGCGAGGTGGAAGGCTTCGTCGAATCGGGTCAGCGCCGACCACGGTGCGGCGGAGAGGTCGACGGTGGCGGTGAGACGGTTCACGCGGCGGTCGTCGGGGTCGACGTCGCGGCGGACGGCGCCGCGCTTGACGAGCCGATCGATCAGGGTCGTCACGCCGGCGGAGGTGATGCCGAGGAACGCGGACAGGGCGCCGGGGCGGGTGCCGGGGTGGTCGGCGACGTAGAGGAGCGCCCGCGCGTCGAGGTCGTTGATGCGCAGCTCCCGCCGCGCGTCGATCATCGCCGCGGAGCGGGAGTGCAGGTACCGCTGCAGCGCGGCCGCCAACGAGGAAGAGCCACGACGCTGGTTCGGTTCCATGTCAGCCCTCCCTCGGATCGCGCTGTCCAAGGACAGGATATCAGACGCTTAGCATCGTTGACTTTTAGAACAGTTATCTAAATTTGCGAGATAAGATCTAGACTGCGGTGACAGCACCCGGAGTCCGCCCCCTCACCGCGCCTCGCTCCGGCACCCGATCGGAGGAACATCGTGGGCTCTCTCTACTACGCAACGGCCCCGCCTGTTGCGATCCCCGACCGACTTCTCGCTCATCTCAGAGCCGTCGTCACGGTCAAACTGCGCCGCAACGAGAGGTTCGCGGTCTCCTTCGCTCCCGCGGACGGTGACGGCATCGCGTCCACGACACTCTGGTTCGCCCCGGCGATCCCGTTGCGGTTCGAGTTCGACAGCGACCAGGCAGAGTCGCTCGATCCGGTGCTGCTGCAGGAACTCGCCTCGCAGGCGAATTCCACCCGCGGGGTCGCGCTCCAGGTCGCCCCGGCGTCCCTCGCCGTACTGGCAGGTGCCTGATGGGCAGGCTCACGTACGACAACAGCATCAAGGTCGACGTCGAAGATCGCGCCCTCACCCACTTGCAGATCGTCATCGTCAACAAACTCCGCCGCGGGGAGCCGTTCACGCTCACCTGGAAGGACGATGCCAGCCTCGGCAACGGACGCACCACCGTCTGGATCCACCCGGGCGTCAGCCTGGTCTTCAAGTTCTACGGGTCCCGGCAACCGGAGATCAACATCGCCTGGGTCGAGGCCCTCGCACAGACTGCCAACGGGCAGAGCGGCCTTTACCTCGTCCCCGAACCCACCGCGCCCCTGACCTCCCGACCCGATGGGCAGGACATCCTCGCCCTTCACGCGTAGCCCGGGTCGCCCGGACGGCTCACATCCGCAGTCTGACGGCGAAGAGGAAGAAGAACACGGCCGGAAGCGCGACGAGCGACAGCACCGCTATGACCGTGCGAACCCGGCCGCGATCTCGCAGAACCATCCTGAACAGCAGGAACAGAACGACGCCGGCGAACCCTCCGAGGCAGTTCAGGATGACATCGTCGATGTCCGACGCCCCCAGGCCGAAGACGCCCTGGATCACCTCCACCGCCACGCTCGCCGAGGCGACGATGAGCATGGTGCGCGCCACCGTCGACCTCGTCAGGACGGACACGTAGGCGCCGAGCGGGAGGAAGAGCAGGATGTTTCCCGCGACGTTGCCGAACGTGAATCTCCTCAGCCCGGACGAACCGCCGAACAGGTAGTCCCCGATGGTCGCGAACGGGACGAGGTTGAGCGATCGCTCCGAACCGGGCGTTCGCGAGAACAGCAGCAGCTTCAGCGCGAAGACGACGTAGAGGACGAACACGGCGCAGACGACGGCGGTCTCGACCTTCGCCCGCGTCGTCAGTCGTTGCCGGCTGGACCGATCCTCGACCGCTTCGGGCGGTGGCTGCTCAGTCTGCTCAGGCATCCCCGTACGGTACACGCCGCACCTATTCGTCCGCCGTGGCTCCGTGCTCCGGCGCCACGTGCGTGAGGATCCGCGACCACACGGCGCCGACGGCGAGTCCCGCCACGTCGGGCACCCGCACGACCCGCGCCGAGGGGATGCGGTCCGACAGCCACGCGCCGTCTCGGTCGGCGCGGACGAACGGGTGGTCGTCGCCGTAGACGAGCACCGTCGGCACGTCGATGCCGCCCAGTCGATCCTTCCAATCGTCGGCGTCGAGCGCGGCCCGGTCGAAATCGATGCCCGCTTCGCCCTGCCGCCCGGCGTCATCGAGCATGCGGCCCACCCTTCGGAGGATGTCGGGATGCGCCGCCTCCGCTGCCGGCTCGTCTCCGATCCCGAGATCCGCGAGCTGGAACGGGGCATGCAGGTCGTCGAGCCGGGCATCGGCGGGCGCATCCACGAGGAGGAGCGCGTCGACCTGTCGCGGATGGCGTGCGGCCAGCACGGCCGCCGCGATCGCGCCGACGCCCCAGCCGACGGCGCCGACGCTGTGGAACGGCACCGTGCCGATCTGCTCCGCGTTCGTCTCGATCCGCCGGAGGTACTCGGCCACGTCGTCGGCGAAGCGCACGAACGACGGCGCCTTCCCGGCGGGGTCGGATGCTCCGTACCCGGGTCGTTCGATGCCGAGAAGGCGGACGCCCCAATGCCCGGTGGCGGCCGGGTCGGGGTCGAATCGGGAGGCGCCCGGCGCCGGATGGAACAGGACGACGAGCCGGCCGGATGCGGGATCGCCATACCCTGTGATGCCGAGCCGTGCACCGGACGACGTCGTGATCTGCCGCGAGGTCATCGTCCGGCCTTCCGGGCCGGCGCCGCCAGGGATTCGAGCTGCATCATGAGAAGTCCGCCCACGCGATCGCCGACGGCCTCATCGATGTGCCCCGCCGTCGACCACCGTCACCACAGTCACGCCCCGACCCATGCCGTCACCCGCCCTCTCGCCGTCGATCGGCTCCGGTCCGAACGTCGCACGCCGCAGATGCCCCGGCAACCCGGTTGCCCATTCGCGACGGAAGGAGGACCATGCGGCACCGCGATCCGGCGCAGGTGGGTCCCGGCCGGCTACACAGCGGACACGTACGGCTCCTGCACGTGTCGTTCGAGTTCCGCGGCGGTCGGGGGCATGGCCCCCGCACGGCTGACGGTGATGGAAGCGGCGACCGCGGCGATGCGCCCGATGGCGGAGAGATCGGCCGGCGTGAGGCCTCCGTCGAGGACGTCCTGCACCCCGCCGCCCCCGACGACGGCCGCCAGCAGTCCGGCCATGAACGCATCGCCGGCGCCGATCGTGTCCACGGGGCGCGTGGGGCGTGCCGGCACGTCGACCGTCGCCGAGGCGGTGTGCAGCGTGCTGCCTTCGGCGCCCCGCGTGACCGCGACGAGTCTCGCACCCCGCTCGAGGAGGATCTGCGCAACAGCGTCGGCGCGGCCCGGGTAGAGCCATTCCGCGTCCTCGTCGCTCAGCTTGACGATGCCGGCCCGCGCGGCGTACCGCTCGACGAGGTCGCGCGTGTCGTCGCGTGGCGGGACGAGAGCCGGCCGGATGTTCGGATCGAACGTGACGAGCACGTCGTCGGGCAGAGCCTCGACGAACCCGATCACCTTCTGCGACCCGGGAGTGCGCAACGCGCCGATCGACCCGATGTGAACCGCCGCGAGACCGGTCGGCTGCGGGGGGCGGGTGAACGTCCAGTCGAGGTCGAACACGTACTCCGCGGATCCATCCGCTCCGATGCGCGCGATCGCCGTGGCCGTCGGGCGCACGCCGTCGTCGGAACGCTCGATCCGCACACCCGCGGAGGCAAGGTGACGAGCGATCGCCTCGCCGTCCGCATCGTCGCCGAACTCGGTCGCGAACACCGTGGGGATGTCCAGCCGTCCGAGACCGAACGCCACGTTGAGCGGGCTGCCGCCGACGTGTCGCACCGGTTCGGTCCCGTCGCCGCGGTCGACGATGTCGATCAGCGACTCACCGATCACGAGGACGGGCCGCATCACGTGGGCACCGGTTCGAGCCGGGTGAGCGTCGATCGGCCGCCGACGACGAAGGGCGCGAACTCCTCGTTGAAGCGAGCGCAGTGCGGTGTGGCCAGGTGCGCGTCGAAGGCCGCGGCATCCTCGTACTCCTCGACGACGACGAACAGGTCGGGGTCGTCGAGGACCGTGAAGGC
>NZ_DATEJS010000294.1:0-6561 GCF_035277845.1 Microbacterium sp. | reverse complement strand
CGCCTCCGCGTGCAGCGCACGCCGGCGGGCGCGCGCGGCCCGCCAGACGTCGCGGATGCCGACGGGAGGCTCGACCGGGTCCGCTGCGCTCGACGACGAAACGGCGTGGTCCTGCGGGACGCCGGGAGCCTCGGGGGCCGTCCGCCCCCGCTGGGCGACGCGGTGGAACGGCGAGACGAACGGCTGGTCGGCCTCGATGGTGTCGGCGTCGGCGGGCGCCCCGGAGTCCGGCCGTCGCGGCGGCTGGATCGGCGGAGGGCGTCGCATCAGGTCACTGCCCCGCGGTCCCGCCGTCGCGCGGCTCCGCGCCGGCGAGGGCGGCGAGCACCTGCGGGATGATCAGGTGGACGTTGCCGCAGCCGAGCGTGATCACGAAGTCGCCGGGCCGCGCGATGGCGGCCGTGTAGTCCGCGGCCTCCTGCCAGTCGGGCACGAAGTGCACGTGGGAGGCGTCGGCGAACCGCGACGAGACGGTCTCGCCGGTGACACCGGGGATCGGATCCTCGCGGGCGCCGTACACGTCGAGCATGACCGTGTGGTCGGCGTACTGCTCGAGCACGTCGGCGAACTCCTGCGCCATGTGCTGCGTGCGCGAGTACGTGTGCGGCTGCTGGATGGCGATGATGCGGCCGTCGCCGACGACGGTGCGCGCCGCGGCGAGTGCGGCAGCGACCTCGGTGGGGTGGTGCGCGTAGTCGTCGTAGACGCTGACCCCGTGCTCGATCCCGTGCAGCTCGAAGCGGCGCACGGTGCCGGTGAAGCCGGAGACGGCATCCACCGCGTCGGAGAACCGGAAGCCGAGGGTCACCAGCACGGCGACGACGCCTGCGGCGTTGACGGCGTTGTGCACGCCGGCGACCTGCAGCCGCACGCGGACGGTCTCGCCGCGGTAGGTCATGGCGCACGAGACCGGACCGTCGGTGCGCACGTCCGAGACGCGCACGTCCGCGGATTCCGCCGTACCGAACCCCACGACGTGGGCGTGGCGGAGCCGGGCCCGCACGAGCTGGGCGCCGGGGTCGTCGGTGGAGATCACGACCGCTTCGCCGGCGTCGTCGGCGAACTGCGCGAAGGCCGCGTAGAACGCGTCGTCGGTGCCGTAGTGGTCGAGGTGGTCGGGGTCGACGTTGGTGATCAGCGCGATCGCGGTGTCGTACAGCAGGAACGTCCCGTCGGACTCGTCGGCCTCGATGACGAAGAGCTCGTCGGAGCCGGTGGCGCTCGACACGCCGAGCTGGGCGATGACACCGCCGTTGACGAACGTCGGCTGGTCGCCGAGCGCCTGCAGGGCGGTGACGATCATGCCCGTCGAGGTGGTCTTGCCGTGCGCCCCCGCCACGGAGACGAGGCGCCGTCCCCCGATCAGCCAGTACAGCGCCTGCGAACGGTGGATGACCGGCATCCCGCGCTGCTTCGCCGTGACGAACTCGGGGTTCTCCGGCCAGATCGCGCCGGTGTGGATGACCGTGTCCGCATCGCCGAGGTTCGCGGCGTCGTGACCGACGTGCACCCGCGCGCCGAGAGCCTCGAGATCCCGCAGCGCCTTGCTGTCGGCGCGGTCCGACCCGGAGACGCGGATGCCGCGCTCGAGGAACATGCGCGCGAGACCCGACATGCCGGAACCGCCGATGCCGATGAAGTGCGCCGCCTCGATGCGCTCGGGGATGGGAAGGCTCAAATCGGGTCTGATCATGACCCGTCAATCCTAGGTTGGCTCCCTGAGGGCGTCTCCAGGGCGCGCCCGCGCAGGCTGAGGATCCGCCCGGCACGCAGGATGCCGGCGCCCGGCCGGTCAGCGCACGCCGACGGCCAGCGCCCGATCGATGAGGGCGATGACGTTCTCGGTGCCGCGCCGGGTTCCGGCATGTGAGGCGGCATCCCGCATCCGTGCCAGCGCCGCATCGTCGCGCAGCAGCGGCACGATCTCCGTGCGCACCCGGTCGGCCGTGAACTCGGCGTCCGGGATGAGCCGCGCCGCACCGGCCGCCACGGCCGAGCGGGCGTTGAGGCTCTGCTCGCCGTTGCCGACGGCGTACGGCACGTACACGGCGGGGATGCCGAGGGCGCTGATCTCGCTGACCGTCGCCGCGCCCGACCGCGACACGATCAGGTCGGCCATCGCGAACGCGAGGTCCATGCGGTCCACGTACCGGCGCTGCGCATAGCCCGCGACGCCGGGGTCGGCAAGCTCGGACCGCTCCCCCGTGACGTGGATCAGCTGCCAGCCGGCATCCAGCACGTCCCGCCAGGCGCCGGCGAACGCGTCGTTGAGGCGCACCGCCCCGAGCGAGCCGCCGAACACCAGGAGTGTCGGCCGGGACGCGTCCAGCCCGAAGAACTCCGCGGCTTCGGCGCGCACCGCGGCCCGGTCGAGCTCGACGATCTCGCGGCGCAGCGGCATCCCGACCACTTCGCCGCGGCGCAGCGGCGTGCCCTCGAACGCGACGCCGACGGATGCCGCGCTGCGCGCCCCCAGGACGTTCGCAAGCCCGGGCTTGGCGTTGGCCTCGTGCACGACGAACGGCACCTTCTCGCGTCGCGCGGCGACGTAGGCGGGCGCGGCGGCGTATCCGCCGAAGCCGACGACCGCGTCCACGCCATGCGTGCGGATGTGCCGGCGCACCTGCCCCACGGCGCGCGCGAACCGCCGAGGGAAGGCAAGCGCGGCACCGTTCGGGCGACGCGGGAAGGGCACCTTGTCCACGATCAGCAGGTCGTACCCGCGCTCCGGGACGAGGCGCGCCTCGAGCCCCTCGCTGGTGCCGAGCACGAGCGCCCGCGCCTGCGGGTCGCGGGCGCGCAGCCCGTCGGCGACGGCGAGGAGCGGATTGACGTGGCCGGCGGTCCCCCCGCCGGCGAGCAGATACGTGGTCACCGTGCGAGAGTACCCGTCGGCGCGGAGGTCCTCGCCGGCAGCGACCGTGCGAAGCTCAGCAGGATGCCGCAGCCGACGAGCACCGCCACGAGCGACGTTCCGCCCTGCGACATGAACGGCAGCGGCACGCCCATGACCGGGAAGAGCTTGAGCACGACGGCGATGTTGATGAGCGCCTCGCCCACGATCCAGATGGTGATGCCGCCGGCGACGGTGCGCACGAACGGGTCCCGGGTCTTGCGGATGACGTGGAACGCGCCCACGGCGAAGAGGGTGAACAGCGCGAGCGCGACGACGCAGCCGATGAGCCCGAGCTCCTCTCCGACGATCGCGAAGATGTAGTCGTTCGCGGCAGCCGGGAGCCAGTCGTACTTCTGCTTGGAGTTGCCGAGCCCCAGGCCGAAGACGCCGCCGCTGGCGAGTCCCCAGATGCCGTGCAGGGTCTGATAGCAGTTGCCGTAGTACTGGGCCAGGCAGTCCGAGCCGGCGAAGGTCGTGATGCGGCGCATGCGGTCGGGGCTCGTGAACACGAAGAACGCGACGCCCGCCAGGCCGATCGCGACCGGCAGGATGAACAGCCGCAGCCGAACCCCGGAGAAGAACAGGCAGGCAGTGAAGACGAGGCCGAGGATCATCGTGGTGCCGAGATCCTTGCCGGCCATGACCGTGGCCACCACGATCAGGGTGACCGGGATCACCGGGATGAACGCGTGCCGGGCCTTGTGCAGCAGCGGCTGCTTGCGCGCCAGCACCGCCCCCATCCAGATGGCGAGGGCGAGCTTGAGGAACTCGGCCGGCTGCGCCTGCAGGCCGAAGATGTAGATCCAGCTGCGGTTGCCGTCGGCGGAGACGCCGAGAGGCGTGAACACGGTGAGCTGGAACAGCACGGCGAAGATGAGCGCCGGCCACGCGATGCGCTTCCAGAACAGCACCGGCATCCGGCTCGCGATGAACATCAGCGGGATGCCGATGGCCGCGAAGATCGCCTGCTTGAGCAGCGCGACGTAGGGATCCTGCCCGGCGGCCATGGAGCTGGCGGTGGTGGCGGACAGCACCATCGTCAGCCCGAACCCGGTCAGCAGCAGGGCGGTCGAGGCGATGAGCACGAACTCGCTCGGCACCGGCGCGAACACCCGGCCGAGGACGATGCGCGCGGACAGCCCGCGGCGCGGCTCAGCGGATGTCGCCTGACTGGCTGCCACCGGTTCCCCTTCCCGTTCGCTGCGCCACCGCGTCGGCGAAGCGCCGGCCGCGGTCGGCGTAGGACGAGAACTGGTCGAACGACGCCGCGGCCGGGGCGAGCAGAACCACGTCCCCGTCACGGGCCACTTCGGCCGCACGTTCGACGACCTGCGCCATGACGTCTTCAGTGTCGCCCGGGACGATCTCGATGACCGGCACCGTCGGCGCGTGTCGTGCGAACGCCGACACGATCGGCTCCCGGTCGAGACCGATGACGATCGCCGCCCGCACCCCGGCCCCGCGTCCCGCGACGAGCTCGGTGATGTCGACGCCCTTGAGCAGACCCCCGACCACCCAGACGGCTCCCGGGTAGGCGGCGAGCGACGAGGCGGCCGCATGCGGGTTCGTCGCCTTGGAGTCGTCGACCCAGGTGATGCCGTCGGCGACCGCGACGACCTCGATGCGGTGCGGGTCGAGCCGGAAGCCGCGCAGCGCCTCGCGGATCGCAGCCGGCTCGATGTCGAGCGCCAGCGCGAGCCCGGCGGCGGCGAGGATGTTGGCGACGACGTGCGGTGCGGCGAGTCCGCGTTCCTGCAGCTCGGCGAGCGTGGTGAGCTCCCGGGCGCTCGTGCGCCGGTCGGCGAGGTAGGCGCGGTCGACGAGGATGCCGTCGACGAGCCCCAGGTCGCTCGGCCCGGGCACGCCCAGGTCGAAGCCGATCGCGCGGGCGCCCTCGACGACGTCGGCTTCCTCCACCATCCGCATGGTCGCGGCATCCGACTTGTTGTACACGCACGCCACCCGGGTGTGGGCGTAGACGTGCGCCTTCGCGTCGCGATACGCCTCGAACGAGCCGTGCCACTCCAGGTGGTCGTCGGCGAGGTTGAGGCAGACGCTTGCGAGCGGCGACACCGGGCGCGGTCCGTCCTGCTGCAGCCCGAGGTACCAGAGCTGGTGGCTGGACAGCTCGATGACGAGCACGTCGAACCCGCCCGGGTCGCGCACGGCATCGAGCACGGGGACGCCGATGTTGCCGCACGGTGCGGCGCGCAGCCCGCCCGCGACCAGCATCGACGCGGTCAGCTGCGTCGTGGTCGTCTTGCCGTTGGTGCCGGTGATGAGCACCCAGTCGGCGGGCGTGCCGTCGGGACGCGGCACCTTGTCGCGCACCCGCCAGGCCAGCTCCACGTCCCCCCAGAGGGCGATGCCCTGCTGCCGGGTCCAGACGACCACCGGATGGTGCGGCGGGAAGCCCGGGGAGGCGACGACCACGTCGGGCGCGAAGTCCGCGAGCCGCGGCGGCACCTCATCGAGCGGGCCGACGTGCAGCTCCGCCCCGATGACGGGCACGAGCCGGGCGTACTCCTCGGACGCGCTCTCGGTGGCCACGAGCACGACGGCGCCGAGTTCGGCGAGGGTGTCGGCGACGGAGAACCCGGTCACCGAGAGCCCGAGCACCGCGACCCGGAGGCCCGTCCAGTCCGCGTTCCAGCTGGTGAGCTCGTCGAGCGGAGCCGCCATCAGTGGCTCAGCCATTCGACGTAGAACAGGCCGACCCCGGTGACCGCCAGCATCCCGGCGATGACCCACATCCGCACCACGATCGTGATCTCCGGCCAGCCGAGGAACTCGAGGTGGTGATGGAACGGGCTCATCAGGAACAGCCGCTTGCCGCGGGTCGCCTTGAAGTACAAGCGCTGCAGGATGACGCTGGCCGGCCCCAGGATGAACAGCCCCGCCGTGACGATCGTGAGCAGCTCGGTGTGCCCGAGGATCGACAGCGCCGCGATCACCCCGCCGATCGCCATCGAGCCGACGTCGCCCATGAAGACCTTCGCCTTCGGCGCGTTCCACCACAGGAACCCGACCAGGGCGCTGACGAACGACGCCGCGATGATCGTGAGGTCCATGGGGTCGCGGGTGTCGTAGCACGCGGGCTGGTTCACCGCGACGAGCGCCGCCGTCGTGCAGGACTGGTTGTACTGCCAGAACGTGGTGAGACTCATCGCCGCGATGGTGAGGATGCCGGCTCCGGTGGCGAGTCCGTCGAGGCCGTCGGTGAGGTTCGTGCTGTTCGACCAGGCGACCCCGATGAACGTGATCCAGATGAGATACACGATCCAGCCGATGACGAGGCCGAGCGCCATGAACGACAGCACGGGGACGTCGCGGAACACGGAGATGTACGCCGATCCGGGGGTCTGCCGGTCGACGTTCGGGAACATCAGGGCCCCGATGCCGAAGGTCACGGTGACGAACACCTGCCCGGCGATCTTGCGCCAGCCGGACAGCCCGAGGCTGTTGTTGCGGTGCACCTTCAGGAAGTCGTCGATGAAGCCGACCGCTCCGAAGCCCACCATCAGCCAGATCACGAGCAGCCCGGACACCGTCGGCGGATTGTTGCCGACGTAGCATCCCACGACGTATCCGACGATCGAGCCGAGGATGAAGATCGTGCCGCCCATGGTCACGGTGCCGCGCTTCTGATGGTGCTGCGGATTGCC
>NZ_DATEJS010000293.1:0-5090 GCF_035277845.1 Microbacterium sp. | reverse complement strand
GCGCTCTCCGGCGGGGCGGACTCGCTCGCGCTCGCCGCGGCGGTCGCGTTCGAGGCGCCGAAGCTGGGCCTGCAGGCGGCATCCGTCACCGTCGACCACGGCCTGCAGACGGGATCGGATGCCGTCGCCGCCACGGCCGCGCGGGCCGCCGTGGCCCTCGGCCTGGATGCACAGGTGGTCGAGGTTCAGGTCGCGCACGCCGGCGACGGGACCGAGGCCGCCGCGCGCGACGCCCGCTACGGTGCGCTCTTCGACGCCGCCCGCCGGCTCGGTGCCGTCGCCGTGCTCACCGCGCACACCCTCGACGACCAGGCCGAGACCGTGCTGCTCGGCCTCGCCCGCGGGGCGGGGGCCGCGAGCCTGCAGGGGATGGCCCCGGCCGCCGACCGGGGCGGCATCCTGCTGCTGCGTCCGCTGCTCGGCGTGCGGCGATCCGACACGCTCGCCGCCTGCGCGGCCGAGCACCTCGAACCGTGGCGCGACCCGCACAACGACGACCCGCGGTACGCCCGGGTGCGCGTGCGGCGGACCGTGCTGCCGACGCTCGAGTCGGAGCTGGGACCGGGCATCGCCGAGGCCCTCGCCCGCACGGCGGAGCAGCTCCAGGAGGATGCCGCCGCCTTCGCGGACATGATCGACGAGACCATCGAGGACATCGTCGAGCACGCCGAGGCGGGCATCGCGGTCTCGGCGGTCGCGCTCGCGGCGAACCCGGCCGCGCTGCGGCACCGCATCATCCGCCACGTCGTCGCATCCGAATTCGGCGCGAGCCTCACCCGCACCCAGACCCTCGAGGTCGCCCGTCTCGCCACCGACTGGACCGGTCAGGGCCCCATCGACCTGCCCGGATGCCGCGCCCGCCGGGCCGGCGCGCTCGTCGTCTTCGAGGCGGCCCACCCGCCCCGTCGATGAGCGACGGAGGCGCCCCGTAGAATCGGGGGATGCGCGCGGCCGACATCGCAGATCAGCTCAGCACCGTCCTCGTCACCGAGGAGCAGATCCACGCCAAGCTCGAGGAGATCGCCGCGCAGGTGGCATCCGACTACGAGGGCAAGGACCTGCTGCTGATCGGCGTGCTCAAGGGCGCGGTCATGGTCATGGCGGACTTCGCGCGCGCCCTGCCCCGCACCGTGCCGATGGACTGGATGGCGGTCTCGTCGTACGGGGCCGGAACCCGGTCGAGCGGGGTCGTGCAGATCCGCAAGGACCTCGACACCGACCTGCACGGCAAGCACGTGCTGATCGTCGAGGACATCATCGACTCGGGTCTGACCCTCAGCTGGCTGCTCGAGAACTTCGCATCCCGCGGCGCCGAGTCGGTCGAGGTGTTCGCCCTGCTGCGCAAGCCCGAAGCGGCGAAGGTGCAGGTGGACTGCAAGTACATCGGGTTCGACATCCCGAACGAGTTCGTCGTCGGTTACGGACTCGACTACGCGGAGACCTATCGCAACCTGCGCGACGTCGCCGTGCTCGCTCCGCACGTGTACAGCTGACCTGCCGCCGGGCGGAATCCTTTGTACGCCGTCGGCGAATGCCCAGTCACCCCATGGTGATGCCGCGATACCCTGAATTCACTGCCCGTACCGTCGGGCATGCGACGAAAGGGCTCGGGGGCATCCCCGCACCATGGACTTCAAGAAGATCTCCCGCAACCCGCTGATCTATGTGGCGCTGATCGTGGTGCTGCTGATCGTGGGGTTCTCGCTCATGTCCAGTCTGAGCGGCGCGAAGCAGATCACGACCGAACAGGGTCTGACGCTGCTCAAGAGCGACACCGTCACCAAGGTCACCAACACCGACGGCGACCAGGTCGTCAACATGACGCTGTCCGCCCCCTTCCAGGGCTCCGACCAGGTGCAGTTCTACTACGTCGAGGCGCGTGCGCCCCAGGTGATGCAGGCGATCGACGCCGCGAACCCCAAGGGCGGCTACAACGACATCGTCCCGAAGACCAGCTGGTTCTCGGGCTTCCTGTCGATCGCCATCCCGATGGTGCTGCTCGGCCTGCTCTTCTGGTTCCTGCTGTCCTCCGCGCAGGGCGGCGGCAGCAAGGTCATGCAGTTCGGCAAGTCGCGAGCGAAACTCGTGACCAAGGAGATGCCGCAGGTCACGTTCGGCGACGTCGCCGGGGCGGACGAGGCCATCGAAGAGCTGCAGGAGATCAAGGACTTCCTGAAGGACCCGGCCAAGTTCCAGGCCGTGGGCGCCCGCATCCCGAAGGGCGTGCTGCTGTACGGCCCTCCCGGAACCGGAAAGACGCTGCTCGCGCGCGCCGTCGCCGGTGAGGCCGGCGTGCCCTTCTACTCGATCTCCGGTTCGGACTTCGTCGAGATGTTCGTCGGCGTCGGCGCGAGCCGCGTGCGCGACCTCTTCAACCAGGCCAAGGAGTCGGCCCCCGCGATCATCTTCATCGACGAGATCGACGCCGTCGGACGCCACCGCGGCGCGGGTCTCGGCGGCGGGCACGACGAGCGCGAGCAGACGCTGAACCAGATGCTCGTCGAGATGGACGGCTTCGACCCCAAGGCGAACGTCATCGTGATCGCGGCCACCAACCGCCCCGACATCCTCGACCCGGCGCTGCTGCGCCCGGGCCGCTTCGACCGCCAGATCGGCGTGGACGCCCCAGACCTCAAGGGCCGCCAGAGGATCCTCGAGGTGCACGGCCGCGGCAAGCCGCTCGCCGACTCCGTCGACCTCGAGGTCGTCGCGCGCAAGACGCCGGGCTTCACCGGCGCCGACCTCGCGAACGTGCTGAACGAGGCCGCGCTGCTCACCGCGCGCTCCAACGCCCAGCTCATCGACAACCGCGCCCTGGACGAGGCCATCGACCGCGTGATCGCGGGTCCGCAGCGTCGCACCCGCGTCATGAAGGACAAGGAGAAGCTCATCACCGCGTACCACGAGGGCGGCCACGCCCTCGCTGCGGCGGCGATGAACTACAGCGACCCGGTCACCAAGATCACGATCCTGCCGCGCGGCCGCGCCCTCGGCTACACGATGGTGATGCCGCTCGACGACAAGTACTCCGTCACGCGCAACGAGCTGCAGGACCAGCTGGCCTGGGCCATGGGCGGCCGCGTCGCCGAGGAGATCGTGTTCCACGACCCGACCACGGGTGCGTCGAACGACATCGAGAAGGCGACGAGCATCGCCCGCAAGATGGTCACCGAGTACGGCATGACCACCGCGGTCGGCCCGGTCAAGCTGGGCTCGGCGTCCGGCGAGGTGTTCATGGGACGCGACATGGGTCACGGCCGCGAGTACTCGGAGACGATGGCCGAGCGTGTCGACGGACAGGTGCGCGAGCTCCTCGAGCAGGCGCACAACGAGGCGTACGAGGTGCTCAACGCGAACCGTGAGATCCTCGACAAGCTGGCGCTGGAGCTGCTCGAGAAGGAGACCCTCGACCACCACGAGATCGCCGAGATCTTCAAGGACGTCAAGAAGCTCCCCGAGCGTCCGCAGTGGCTGTCGAGCTCCGAGCGTCCGGTGTCCGCGCTGCCGCCGGTCGCGGTGCCGCGTCGTCCTGAGACGACCGGGATCGCCGCGAACGAGGCCGCGCCCACGCACGAGGCTCCGCGTCACCGCCCCGCCGGCAAGACGCGCCCCGCCACCGCCTGATCCGGCCGCGAACAGGCATCGTGGCCGTCGACCGTGACCGCATCCGCGAGCTGGTGCGGGAACTGCTGATCGCGATCGGCGAGGACCCGGATCGACCGGGTCTCCGCCAGACCCCGACCCGCGTCGCCGACGCGTACGGCGAGTTCTTCGCCGGGGTGGGGGAGGATGCCGCGGCACCGCTCGCGCACACGATCTCGGTGACGCACGGTCCGGCGCCCGACACGCTGCCGTCGGGCGCGGTCATGCTGCGCGACATCCGATTCCGCTCGATGTGCGAGCACCACCTGCTGCCGTTCGCCGGCCGTGCGCACATCGCGTATCTGCCGGGCGAGCAGGTCGTCGGCCTCGGCGCGCTGCCCCGCGTCGTCGACGTGCTCGCCGGACGCCCGCAGGTGCAGGAACGCCTCGGCGAGCAGATCGCCGACACCATCGCAGGCGCTCTCGACGCCCGCGGCGTGCTCGTCGTGCTGGATGCCGTGCACGAGTGCGTGACGATGCGCGGCGGACGCCAGGGGGATGCCTCCACCGTCACGATCGCCGCCCGCGGGGAGCTGGCCGAGCCGGTCGCCCGCGCCGAGCTCATCGCCCTGATCGGAGTCGGTCGTTGAGCAACCGCAGCGAGCCGAAACGGGTCTCCCTCCGGTCGCCCCGCGAGCGCAGCGAGCCGAAACGCGTGTCCCTCCGGTCGTTGAGCGAGCGCAGCGAGACGAAACGCGTGTCCCGATGATCATCATGGGCATCGTCAACGTGACGCCCGACTCCTTCTCGGACGGCGGACGCTATTTCGACGTCGACCGCGCCGTGCAGCACGGGATGCGTCTGCGCGCCGACGGCGCCGGCATCCTCGACGTCGGCGGTGAGTCCACGCGCCCCGGCGCCGCCCGCGTCGGCCTGGTCGAGGAGCAGCGACGGGTGCTGCCGGTGATCGCCGAGCTGGCGGCATCCGGAGCCGTCGTCAGCATTGACACCATGCACGCCGAGACCGCCGCCGCGGCCGTCGGAGCCGGCGCCCGGATCGTCAACGACGTCTCCGGCGGACTCGCCGACCCGGACATGCTCGCCGCCGTCGCCGCCTCCGGCGCCGAGTACGCCATCGGGCACTGGCGCGGGCACTCCGCCGACATGTACGCGCGGGCCGAGTACGTCGACCCGGCGGCCGAGGTCGCCGCCGAGCTCGCCGCGCGCCTGGCGGCCGCCCAGGATGCCGGCATCCCCTCGGAGCGGCTCATCGTCGACCCGGGCATCGGGTTCGGAAAGCGCGGCGACCAGAACTGGGCCGTGCTGCGGGGCCTCGACCGGCTCACGGCGCTGGGCGCGCGGGTGCTCGTCGGCACCAGCCGCAAGCGGTTCCTCACCGAGACCCTCGAGCCCGCCGCCGAGCCGGCGCACGGGCCGGTCGATCAGGCCCGGCGCGACCTCGCGACCGCGGTGACGAGCGTGCTGGCCGCGCGGGCCGGGGCGTGGGG
>NZ_DATEJS010000292.1:0-5882 GCF_035277845.1 Microbacterium sp. | reverse complement strand
CTGTTCCACGTTCCGATCACCGTCGGCGGTGAGCTGGCGGACGTCGCCACCGCCGCGCGCGCGGCCGGGCTGCGTGTCGTCGCGGCGGACGTGAAGGGCGGCGACCTGCTCGAGGCCCGCGCCGCCGGGCACCTGGCGCTGCCGACCGCCTGGCTGTTCGGCAACGAGGCCCGCGGCCTCACCGACGACGCCCTGGCGCTGGCGGACACCGCCCTGCGGCTGCCGATCTACGGCCGCGCCGAGTCGCTGAACCTCGCCACGGCCGCCTCCGTGTGCCTGTACGAGTCGGCGTTCGCACAGCGCACCTGACCGCGGGCCGGCGCCGGAAAGAGAACGGGCCGCGCGTCCGAAGACGCACGACCCGTTCCTGGGGAGAGCCTGATCAGCCGTCCGCACCTGCCGCGGGGGTGGTGACGGTCATGCCGAGCTGCTTGTTGGCGGCCTCGGCGTAGCTCTGGGTGAAGGTTCCCGAGATCTTCACGTTCGAGATGTCCGTGCCGAGGGCGGTCTCCATGGCGGCGATGGTCTTCGGACCACCGGCGGGCATGATGCCGTCGGGCAGGAACTGACCCTTGTCGGTGGTCAGTCCGGCGATGTACTGGGCCTTCGTGATCGTCGCGTTCTGCACGAACTGCTGCGGCAGCTTGTTGGCGATGTCCGCGGCGGAGTGCGTCGCGATCCAGTGCATCGTGGCCACGAGCGCGGTCACGACCTTCTGCGTGGCGTCCTTGTGGGCGGCCACCCAGTCGGCGCGGGCGAGGAGACCGGCGGCCGGCCATGCTCCGCCGAGCGCCTTCGTGGCGCCCGCGGTGCTGGCGAGGTCGATGGCCGAGGTGGCGAGTCCCTGGCTGGTCAGGGCCCCGACCGTGGGCTGCGTCGTCATCACGCAGTCCGCGGTGCCCTGCCGGAGGGCGGCGATCGCGGTGGTGCCGGCGCCGACGGCGACGGTGTGGTACTGCGTGTGCGAGACGCCGGCCTGGTGCGCGATGAACTGGGTGAGCTCGTCGGTGCCGCTGCCGAGGTCGGTGACGCCCATGTTCTTGCCCTTGAAGTCGGCACCGGTCTTCACGCCGGACTTCGGCGTGCACATCACGCGCTCGCCGGGGGCGCCGGAGAGCTGCACCACGTTGATGACGTCCTTGCCCTTGGACTGGAAGTCGAACGTGTGGATGTACCAGGCGCCGGCGAAGTCGACCTGGCCGGATGCCATGGCATCCTCCGCGCCGACGCCGCCGTTCTGCTCGGTGGACAGCACCACGTTCACGCCGTACTTCTTGTAGAAGCCGAGGTTCTGCGCGAGCTGGTAGGGCAGGTAGATCTGCTTGTCGATGCCGCCGACCATGATGGTGACGGTGGGCATGGACTTGTCGGCGGTCGTGCCGGACGTGCTGCCGGCGCTCGAACCGCCGGTGCTGCTGCAGGCCGCGAGGCCGAGCGCCAGTGCTCCGACCGCGACGACGCCCAGGAGGCGCTTGTTCATGAGGGTTCCTTTCGATGTGCCGAGGGTCTCGGCGTTCCTTGGTGAGGGGTTCGGGTGCCCGCGACGGGACGTCAGATGGATGCCGCGGAGGTGCGCGACGGCGGACGCCAGCGCAGCAGTCGGCCTTCGAGCAGGGTGATGAGGTATTCGCAGATGAGGGTGAACGCGGCGATGAGGATCATGCACGCCCACACCGTGTTCGGGTCGAAGTTGCCTTGCGCCTGGCTGATGATGAGGCCGATGCCGCTGGTCGCGCCCAGTACCTCGCCGACCAGCGCGCCGATGATGGCGAAGCCGAACGCGGTGTGCAGGCTCGCGATGATCCACGTCATCGCGGAGGGGATCGTCACGTGGCGCGCCACCTGCAAGGGGGAGGCGCCGAGCACGCGCACATTCGAGATGAGGTCGGGGTTGACCTCCCGCACGCCCTGGAATGCGTTGAAGAACACGGCGAAGAACACCAGCACCGCGGCCAGGAAGATCTTCGACGGCATGCCCAGGCCGAACGCCACGATGAAGATGGCGCCGAGCACGATACGCGGGATGGCGTTGGCGACCTTGATGTAGGGGCCGGCCACGTCGGCGAGGTAGGCGTTGCTGCCGAGCAGGATGCCGACGATCATGCCGAGCACGGTGCCGAGGGCGAAGCCGAGCAGCGCCTCCTGCACGGTGATCCACAGGTTGGCCCAGATCGAGCCGAACGCGGTGCCCTGCGTGAACAGCTTCACGAGGCTGTCCCAGATGCCGGTGGGCTTGCCGAAGAAGAACGGATCGACGATCGCGTACTTCGCGCCGGGCAGCTTGATCGAGGTCAGCAGCTGCCAGCCGCCGAAGAAGACGACGAAGACGAGCACCCGGCCGATCCACACCCAGGAGGTGCGGCGCCGGCGCTGACGGGCGCCCTTCGCCCGCAGCTCGTTCTCCGTCTCGGGGCGGAAGAAGTTGCGCGGGTCGTCGGCGGAGTAGCCGTACTGGCCGAACACGTCGGTCTTCGGGGGGATCGAGGTCGCGGCGCTCATGCTGCCACCGCCGTCCGGGTGTAGGCGCGGGTGACTTCGTCGCGCAGCGACTCCCAGATCTGGGACTGCAGCTCGATGAAGCGCTTGTCGTGCCGGAGGTCCTGCACGTTGCCGCGCGGGCGGGGCAGGTCGATGTCGAACACGTCCTTCACGGAGCCGGGGCTCGAGGTCATGATCGCGACGCGGTCCGCGAGGGCCACGGCCTCGTCGAGGTCGTGGGTGATGAACAGCACCGAGGGGCGCAGCTGCTCCCACAGCTGCAGCAGCTCGCTCTGCATGATGGCCTTCGTCTGCACGTCGAGCGCGCCGAAGGGCTCGTCCATGAGCAGGATGCGCGGGTTGTTGATGAGCGCGGCCGCCATCGCGACGCGCTTGCGCATGCCGCCGGACAGCTGATGCGGGTAGCGGTCCTCGAAGCCGGCCAGGCCGACGCGGCGCAGCCAGTCGCGCGCCAGCTCGGTGGCATCCTTCTTGGGCGTGCCGGTGAGAACCGGGCCGGTCATCACGTTGGCGAGCACCGTCTTCCAGGGGAACAGCGAGTCGCCCTGGAACATGTAGCTGACGCCCGAGGTGATGCCGCTGACGGGCTGGCCGCCGACGAGCACCCGGCCGGCGCTGGGCTTGTCGAGACCCGACACCTGGCCGAGCGTGGTCGACTTGCCGCAGCCGGTCGGTCCCACGATGGCGCAGAACTGTCCCGGCTCGATCGTCAGGTTCACGTCCGAGATGGCGGTGAACGGCTCGCCCTTGGGCGTGAGGAAGCGTTTGGTGAGCCCGGTGATCTCGATTCGGGCGGCATCATCCGCGCCGGGTGCGCGGCTCGATGCGTGGGGGACTACGGCGTCCATGGCCAGACCTCTCTGTCTTCAGCGTTCGGTGGATCGAATGTAGGCAGGTGGCGGATGCCGGCGCGCGCTTGCGCGCCATTCCCGTTTTGTGCGCGTTTCGGAGGGTTCTGCGCGTTGTGCGCACCTTGCTTTCCGGCCGCGGAATACCGACAATCAGGCGGATGCCCGTTCGTTTCCGCAAGATCAGCAGCCAGATCTTCCTGGCCCAGCTGGTGATCCTCACCGCCTCCATGGCGGTGGGGTTCGTGCTGTTCACGCAGGCGGCCCGGGCGAACCTCGATCACGACTACCAGGCCCGCGCCGCCGCCATCGCCGAGACGTTCGCGCAGATCCCCACGGTGCGCACGTGCATGGCATCCGCACCCGTGGGCGAAGCGTGCGACGCCCAGATGCAGCAGCTGGCGGGCTCCACGGTGCAGCGCACCGGCGCGTCGTACGTCGTGGTGATCGGGATGGATCGGGTGCGGCACACGCATCCGAATCCCGCGCTCATCGGCAAGAAGGTGAGCGAGCCCATCGTGACGGTGGACGGCAAGGTGCACCTGCGCGTGGATCCCGGATCGACCGGGGTCAGCGCGAACGCGCGGGTGCCGCTCTACGCGCCGCAGGGCGCAATGGCGGGTGAGGTCTCGGTGGGTCTTCGGGAGAGCTCGGTGTCGAGCGAACTGGTGGGCCAGCTGCCGGCCTACGGGGTGTGGTTCGTGGTCGCGCTCGCGCTCGGCGCCCTCGCATCCTGGCTGCTGGCTCGACGCATGAAGCGCCGCACCTTCGGACTCGAGCTCGACGAGATCGCCCGGCTGCTGCAGGAGCGCGAGGCGACGCTGCACGGCATCCGCGAAGGGGTCATCGCGATCGACCCGACCGGCCGCATCTCGGTGATCAACGACGAGGCCCGGCGCCTGCTGCGGCTCTCCGCCGCCCCGCTGCACGGCCGGCTCGAGGACGTGCTGCCGCCCGGCCGCATCCGCGACGCACTGACGGATGCCGCCGGCCTCGAGGACGAGATCATCGTGACCGACGACTTCCGTCTGGTGGTCAACAGCATGCCGGTGGTGCTCAACGGCCGACCGCACGGCGCCGTCGTGACCCTGCGCGACCGCACCGAGGTGGAGGCGCTCGCGAGCGAGCTGATCGGAACCCGCACGCTCACCGAGTCCCTGCGGGCGCAGCAGCACGAGTTCGCCAACCGCATGCACGCGATCGCAGGGCTGCTCGAGCTCGGGCGGCTGCCGGAGGCGCTCAGCTACGTGCACGAGATCCGCGGCACGAGCGCCGACCTCGACGAGACGCTGCGCGCCCACATCGCGGCCCCGCAGATCATCGGGCTGCTGCTGGGCAAGGCCGCCGAGGCGGGGGAGCGCGGCATCGATCTGCGGGTGTCGCCGGACACCGTGCTCGGCGAGGCTCCGGAGCGGGTGCAGGCGCTGACGACGATCGTGGGCAACCTCGTGGACAACGCGTTCGACGCGGTCGCGGCGACGCGTCCTCCGCGGCGGGTCGAGCTGAGCATCGTGGAGGGGCCGGATGCCGTGACGGTCCGGGTCGCCGACAGCGGGCCCGGGGTCGACCCGTCCGCCCTCCCGCACCTGTTCGAGACCGGCTACACGACCAAGGCCGGGGATCTCGCCGGCCACAGCGGCATCGGCCTCGCGCTCGTGCGCGCCGCCGCCGTGCAGGCTGGGGGGACGGTGTCGGTGTCGACCGGGCCGGGCGCCGTCTTCACGGTCGTGCTCCCGCGCGCCCTGACGCCCGGCCGGGAGGAGGAACGGTGAGCGACGCGGCGACCACAGCACCCATCTCCGTGCTGGTGGTGGACGACGACTTCCGGGTCGCCGCCGTCCACGCCGGCTTCGTGGGGCAGGTTCCCGGCTTCGAGGTGCGGGGCGAGGCCCACACCGCCGCCGAGGCGCTCACCGCGATCGAGGGCGCGCGCCCGGACCTCGTGCTGCTGGACCTCTACCTGCCGGACGGCAACGGGCTGGACCTGCTCCGCACGCTGCGCGGGATGCCGGAGCCTCCAGATGTCATCGTGATCTCGGCGGCGAACGACGTGGCATCCGTGCGTGCCAGTCTGCAGCTCGGCGCCGTCAACTACCTGGTGAAGCCGTTCACGTTCGCGGACTTCTCGGCACGGCTCGTCGCCTTCCGCGACGCCCAGGCGCGCATGGCGGAGCTGCCCGGCGAGGCCACCCAGGCCGACATCGACCGCATCTTCGGGATGCGCCGCCCCGTCGCAGCCCCCGACCGCCCCGTGGAGGCCGCGCGGCTCGCGCCGACGCTGCGACTCGTCTACGAGGCGGTCGCACGCGGCGACGCGCAATCGGCGACGGAGGTCGGCGCCATCGTCGGGATCAGCCGGGCCACGGCGCAGCGCTACCTCACGCAGCTCGAGCAGAGCGGGATGCTGCGCCTCGAACTGCGGTACGGCGCCACCGGGAGGCCGGAGCACCGGTACTTCGTGCAACGCGGCTGAACGATCGGCCCGGCAGGGAGGGCGGCGGGCCCCCGGTAGAATCGGCTCTCGTGTCCGAAGAG
>NZ_DATEJS010000291.1:0-3486 GCF_035277845.1 Microbacterium sp. | reverse complement strand
CGTCTGCACAGCCCGTGCGCCGCGCTGCGACGCATGCCCCTTGGCGCATATGTGCGCGTGGCGGCAGGCGGGACGTCCCGACAATGCCGACGCGCCCCGCCGTCAGGCACGGTACGAGGGCAGCGACCGCCAGGCTCGCGGTGCTGTGCTGCGGCAGCTGCGGGCCGCGGCATCCGTCCCTCTCGACGAGGTGCTCGCCAACTGGCACGACCCGGCACAGCGCGACCGCGCGATCGATTCGCTCGTCGCGGACGGCCTCGCCGAGGCGGCGGACGGGATGCTGCGTCTGCCGCGGTGATCCTCAGCCGCAGTATTCCGAGGGCGTCGCGTCTGCGCCGGCCAGCACCTGGATGGAGCGGACCACGCCGTCCCGACCCTCGAAGATGATCGATCGACCTCTCGTGGCGTAGCGCAGGGCGAATTGCGCGTTCGGGTCCGTCACGAGAACCGCGGTGGGGTAGGCGGCCACGACGGCGGCACGGCTCGACCCCAGCGTGATGCCCTCGGCGGTGCGCGGCGGGTCGGCCGGCTGGTGGTCGAACCCCCACGAGTCGATCGCGACCAGGTCGATCACGTCGGTCGTGGCGGTGCCGTCGTGCTTCGCGCCCACCCAGGTCGTCATGGTGTCACGGCGGGTGACGATCCACCGGCAGTCGGGGTACGGGGTCGCCCCGAGGGCCTTTCCGGCAGCGGCGAACGAGCCGCCGAGCGTGAAGCGCCCGATCCCGTCCGGGGTGATGCCCGCGGTCGACGTCGGCGTGGGCCTCGGGGTCGGTGTCGGGGTCGGCGTGCGGCCCGGCTGAGGCGTCGGTGTGCTGGATGCGGCGGCGGACGGCGCCGCCGGCGCACTGGTCACGGATGTCCGGTTCACCTCCGGACGAGCCGTGGCCGCGCAGCCTGTGAGCGCGAGCACCGCGATCGTTGCCGCGAGTGCCGATGCCCGCAGACGCGCCCCCGGCCGACGCTTCATCAGTCCTCTTCGTACTCCAGCTCGCGGGGCTTGACGTACGGGTCGGCTTCGCCGGCGAACGTGGCGGATGCCGCGAGACCCGCCACCTGCTCGTCCCGCTCACGCGCCTCGCGCAGCAGGTCCTCGATGTGCCCGGCGTTGTCGGGCAGCGCGTCGGGGATGAACTCGAGCGAGGGCGTGAGCCGGACGCCGAGCTTGCGCCCGATCTCGCTGCGCAGCATCCCGGTCGCGGACTTCAGCGCCTCGCCGGACGCCAGCCGCTCCTCCTCGCTGCCGAGCACCGTGTAGAACACGGATGCGTGCTGCAGGTCGCCGGTCACGCGGACGTCGGTGATCGTCACGAATCCGAGCCGCGGGTCGCGCAGCCCCTTCTCGAGGCGCTCCGCGATGAGCACGCGGATGCGGTCGGCCAGTCGTGCCTGTCGTTCCGAAGCCATGTTCTTCTCCTTGTCCTCGCCGGTCGTTGAGCGAGGAGCGGAGCGACGAGCCGAAACGCAGCGACCCTCACGGGCACACTGCGTTTCGACTCGCTCCGCTCGCTCGACGATCGAGTGGGGTCAGCCGCGCGGCTTCTCCACCATCTCGGTGGTCTCGATCTCGTCGCCGATCTGGATGTCGTTGTACTTGCCGAGGCCGATACCCGCCTCGAAGTCCGTGCGGACCTCGGTGACGTCGTCCTTGAACCGGCGCAGCGACTCGATGGCCAGGCCATCCGCGATGACGACGCCGTCGCGGATGACGCGCGCCTTCGCGTTGCGCGTGATCGTGCCCGAACGGACGATGACACCGGCGATGTTGCCGAACTTGGAGGACCGGAAGACCTCGCGGATCTCCGCGACGCCCGACTGGACCTCTTCGTACTCCGGCTTGAGCATGCCCGTGAGCGACTGCTCCACATCGTCGATCGCGTTGTAGATGACCGAGTAGAACCGGATGTCGACGCCCTCGCGGGAGGCGCGCTCGCGGGCTTTCGCGTCCGGGCGGACGTTGAAGCCGATCACGATCGCGTTGTCGATCGTCGCCAGGTTCACGTCGGACTCCGTGATCGCACCGACGCCGCGGTGGATGATGCGCAGCTGCACCGACTCGTCGACCTCGATCTTGAGCAGCGACTCCTCGAGCGCCTCCACGGCACCCGAGACGTCGCCCTTGATGATGAGGTTGAGCGACTCGACCTTGCCCTCTTCGAGGGCGCGGGTGAAGTCCTCGAGCGAGATGCGCTTGCGGGCCTTGGCCAGCTGGGCGTTGCGCTCGGCGGCCTCGCGCTTCTCCGCGATCTGGCGGGCGGTGCGATCCTCCTCGGTGACGATGAAGGTGTCACCGGCGCGCGGCACCGAGTTCAGACCCTGCACCTGCACCGGACGGGAGGGCGCGGCCTCCTCGACCTGCTCGCCGTTCTCGTCGATCATCGCGCGGACGCGGCCGTACGCGGTGCCCGCGACGATCGCGTCGCCGACGCGCAGCGTCCCGGACTGGATGAGCACGGTCGCCACCGAGCCGCGGCCCTTGTCGAGCTTGGCTTCGATCGCGACGCCGCGGGCGTCCTTGTTCGGGTTCGCGCGCAGGTCGAGACCCGCGTCCGCGGTCAGCAGCACGGCGTCGAGGAGCTCCTGGATGCCGATGTTCTGACGGGCCGACACGTCGACGAACATGACGTCGCCGCCGTACTCCTCGGCGACGAGGCCGTACTCGGTGAGCTGCTGGCGCACCTTGGCCGGGTTCGCCTCGGGCTTGTCGATCTTGTTGACCGCGACCACGATCGGAACACCCGCCGCCTGGGCGTGGTTCAGCGCCTCGACCGTCTGCGGCATGATGCCGTCGTCTGCTGCGACCACGAGGATCGCGATGTCGGTCACCTGGGCACCGCGGGCACGCATGGCGGTGAACGCCTCGTGACCGGGGGTGTCGATGAAGGTGATCGCGCGCTCGATGTCCTCGTGCTCGGTCCACACCTGGTAGGCACCGATGTGCTGGGTGATGCCGCCGGCCTCGCCCGCGACCACGTTCGTCTGCCGGATGGCATCCAGCAGTCGCGTCTTGCCGTGGTCGACGTGACCCATGACGGTGACCACCGGAGGACGGATCTCGAGGTCCTCGTCCTCCTCGTCCAGGAGCTCCTGCTCGAGGTCGAGACCGAAGCCTTCGAGCAGCTCCTTGTCCTCGTCCTCGGGCGAGACCATCTGGATCTTGTAGCCGAGCTCGGCGCCGAGCACCTCGAAGGTGGCCTCGTCGAGCGACTCGGTGGCTGTGGCCATCTCACCCAGGTTGAAGAGGATCGTGACCAGCGTGCCGGGCTGCACGGTGTAGCCGTTCAGCGCCTCGAGCTTGTCCGCGAAGTCCGCGATGGATGCGCCGCGGCGCATGCGGATGATCTCGCCGTTGCCCTTCTGGACGTTGACGCCGCCGACGACCGGCGCCGACCGCATCTCGAACTCTTGACGCTTCGCCCGACGCGACTTGCGCTGCTTCGACTTGCCGCCGCCCTTGCCGAAGGCACCCGCGGTGCCACCGCCGGG
>NZ_DATEJS010000290.1:0-3778 GCF_035277845.1 Microbacterium sp. | reverse complement strand
GCCGCGCTCGCCGTCCGCGAGTGGGCGGGCGCGGCCGCCCCCGATCGCTGGCAGGTCGAGGTGCCGGGCGGCGTGCTCGGGGTGCGGATGGTCGGCGACCACGTGCTGCTCTCCGGGCCGGCATCCCTCGTGTTCTCGGGCGAGGTCGCGCTGGCCTGACGCCGGGTCAATCGGCCAGGGCGTCCAGCATGCTCGCCGGCGGAACGAAGAAGGTGCCGCCGGTCAGCGCGGTGGAGAAGTCGAGCAGCCGGTCGTGCATCCCCGGCGGATCGCCGACGAACATGCGCTCCAGCATCCGCTCGATCACCCACAGCTCGCGCGCGTAGCCGATGAAGTAGGTGCCGAATTCGCCGTGGCCGGGCGCGCCGAACGGCATGTTGTCGCGCAGGATGTCGTGCTCGACGCCCTCGTCGTCGGTGACGGTCGCAAGCGTCTTGTGGGCCTTCTGGTCGGACACGCCGGCGTCGTCGAGCTCGATGTTGTCCGACTTCGTGCGGCCGAGGATCGCCTCCTGCTGCTCGGTCGTCAGCTGCTGCCACGCGCTGAGCGCATGGACGTACTTCTGCACGACGAGATAGCTGCCCCCGGAACCGGCGGCATCCTCGTCGCCGACGATCGTCGCGGCCGGCAGGGCCGGGCCGACGGGGTTGGCCGTGCCGTCGACGAAGCCGAGCAGGTCCCGCACGTCGAAGTACCGGAACCCGACGGTCTCGTCGGCCACCTCGACCGCGTCCCCGAACAGATCGAGCAGCTGGCGCTCCAGCTCGTAGCAGAGGTCGCGCCGGTCGGCGCGGATGTGCAGCAGGAGGTCGCCGGGCGTTCGCGGCGCCTTGTGCACCGCGCCCTGCACCTCGCGGAACGGATGCAGCTCGGCGGGTCGGGGTGCGCCGGTCACGGCATCCCACACGTCGCTGCCGATGCCGGCCGTGCACGCGAGGGCGGCGCCGAGGTCGCGGAATGCGACGTTCTTCGTGACGTCCGACAGCGATCCGAGCACCGTGCGCACGCGGGCGGCGGCATCCGGAGCCGTGGTGAGGGTGAGCGTCAGCAGCACCGCCGACGAGGTGAGCGGGGCGTCGACCCGCTGCGGCTCGATGGGCACGCGGCCGTTCTTGCTGTCCACAGCCTCGACCCTAGGGCGGCCCGTGCGCACGCGCCAGATCAGATCGTGCGGACGGTGCCCGTCGCCGGAGAGCCGTGCCGGCGCACCTTGAGCACGCGGTAGCCCTTGGCCGTGGCGGCGCGGTGCACGCTGTAGCCGTCATCGAACGTCGCGTCGAGCCAGCGCTGCAGGGAGTCCGAGCCGAGGTCGCGCTTGACGACGAACCAGCCGTCGCTGCGCTCGCCGAGCCGCGGGATCCAGCGCTCCAGCATGGAGTGCAGCTCGTTCTTGCCCACCCGGATCGGCGGGTTGGAGCGGATGCCCCGCAGCGTGATGTCGTCGGGCACGTCGTCGGGCGTCACCGCCTGCACGTTGTCGAGTCCGAGTGCCTGCGCGTTGCGGCGCACGAGGTCCAGCGCGCGCTCGTTCACGTCCACCGCCCACACCGTCGCGTGCGGCGACTCCATCGCCATCCACAGGGAGATCGGACCCCAGCCGCAGCCGAGATCGAGCAGATCTCCGCCCGGCGGCGGGGCGGGCGTATTGGCCAGCAGGACCTGGGTTCCGGCATCCAGGCGATCGGGACTGAACACGCCGCTCGCGGTGGTCACCTCGACGTCGCGGTCCAGCAGACGCACCCGAATACGTCGCAGGCTCTCAGGACTGGCCGGTGACGCCGTGAAGTAGTGGTCACTCGGCATATGTGTGAGCGTAGCGGACCCCGACCCCTCTGCGTGAGGCTAGAGTTTACGGATGCCGCCTCATCGGATGCGGCGTGCAATCGAAGGAGCCTTCTGATCGAGCCGACACCCCCCGTGGAGCCCACCGACCCCGTCGAGCGCGTGCTGCTGAACGCCGATTCGCACGCGGGGGTGCACCGTTTCGGTCCGGCGCAGGCCCTGCAGGAACACGCGACGGCGACCGGCTCGGACACCTTCGACGGCGGCCAATGGGAACGCGAGGATCGCGCCGCGCTGCGCCGCGTGGTCGGCCTGTCCACCGAGCTCGAAGACGTCACCGAGGTCGAGTACCGGCAGCTGCGCCTGGAGAACGTCGTGCTCGTGGGAGTGCATCCGCAGGGCGCGACGGAGGATGCCGAGAACTCCCTGCGCGAGCTCGCCGCCCTCGCCGAGACCGCCGGCGCCGTCGTGCTCGACGGCGTGCTGCAGCGACGCCCGCACCCCGACCCGGCGACCTACGTCGGCCGCGGCAAGGCGGAGGAGCTGCGCGGGATCGTCGCCGCGGTGGGCGCGGACACCGTCGTCGCCGACACGGAGCTCGCTCCCAGCCAGCGTCGTGCGCTCGAGGACGTCGTCAAGGTGAAGGTCATCGACCGCACGACGGTGATCCTCGACATCTTCAGCCAGCACGCGAAGAGCCGCGAGGGCAAGGCGCAGGTCGAACTCGCCCAGCTCGAATACCTGCTGCCCCGCCTGCGCGGCTGGGGCGATTCGATGAGCCGCCAGGCCGGTGGCCAGGTCGGCGCCGGCGGCGCGGGCATGGGCTCGCGCGGACCCGGTGAGACGAAGATCGAGCTCGACCGCCGCCGCATCCGCACCCGCATGGCGATGCTGCGCCGGCAGATCAAGGACTTCGCACCGGCGCGCGACGCGAAGCGCGCCGAGCGCAAGCGCAACACCATCCCGTCGGTCGCGATCGCCGGGTACACCAACGCCGGCAAGTCCAGCCTGCTCAACCGCATCACGCACGCCGGCGTGCTCGTCGAGAACGCCCTGTTCGCGACCCTGGACGCCACGGTCCGCCGCGTCGAGGCCGCCGACGGCCGCATCTACACGCTCGCCGACACGGTCGGGTTCGTGCGCAATCTGCCGCACCAGCTCGTGGAGGCGTTCCGGTCGACCCTGGAGGAGGTGGGGGATGCCGACATCATCGTGCACGTGGTGGATGCCGCCCACCCCGATCCGGCCGGGCAGCTGAGGACCGTGCGCGACGTGCTCGGGGAGATCGGCGCCCGCGGCGTCCGCGAGATGGTCGTCTTCAACAAGGCGGACCTCGTCGACGAGGACACGCGGCTGGTGCTGCGCGGACTCGAGCCTGGCGCCTACTTCGCCTCGTCGCGCACGGGCGAGGGCATCGCCGAACTGCGCGCCGCGATCGAAGAGGCGCTGCCGATGCCCGCCGTCGAGCTGCGCGCCGTGGTGCCCTACGAGCGCGGCGACCTCATCGCCGCCGTGCACGAGTCCGGCCACGTGATCGCGCTCGAGCACGGGCCGCACGGCACCGAGCTGCACGCCTTCGTGGGGGAGCGGCTCGCCGCCCGGCTGGCGCCGTTCACCGTCGCCTGATCGGCGCCGCCCGATCAGCCGAGCTCGATCGGCGGCACGTCGGGCGTCTCGAAGCCCAGCACCGCGCCGAGGAAGGCGTACTCCGCCTCCAGCGCGCGCACGATGGTCTCGGCGCGCCGGAAGCCGTGGGCCTCACCCTCGAACGCCAGGTACGCGTGTGTGACCCCCTTCGCGGCGAGGGCGTCCCGCACCGCCTCGGACTGGGACGGCGGAACGACCGCGTCGTCGAGGCCCTGCTCCAGCAGCATGGGCGTCGTGAAGCCGTCGAGGTGCGACAGCGGCGACCGCTCGATGTAGACCGCCTCCGCCTCCGGCAGCGGGCCGACGAGCCCGTCGACGTACCGCGCCTCGAAGTCGTGCGTGTCCGCGG
>NZ_DATEJS010000289.1:0-19771 GCF_035277845.1 Microbacterium sp. | reverse complement strand
GCCGGCGGCGTCGGCGGAGCGAAGTTCACCCTCGGCGTGCGCGAGGCGCTCGCCCGCCGCGGCGCAGCGCCGGCGACCGTCGTCGTCAACACCGGCGACGACCTGTGGCTCTCCGGCGTGCGCCTGCAGCCGGACATCGACTCGATCCTGTACGCGCTCGCCGGGCAGAACGACACGGTCCGCGGCTGGGGTCGCGCCGGCGACACCGAGCGGGTCAACGAGGAGCTGCAGGCGTGGGGAGCCGGCTGGCCGTGGTTCACGCTCGGCGACCTCGACCTCGGCACGCACCTCGCCCGCACCGGCTGGCTGCGCGACGGGCTCACGCCCACGCAGGTGCTCGAGCGCCTGTCGACCCGGTGGGACCTCGGGGTGCGGATGCTGCCCATGACCGACACCGAGGTCGACACGCATGTCCGCCTCGGAGAGGGTGGCGCGATGCACTTCCAGGAGTGGTGGACGCGGCATCGCGCGGCCCTGGCGCCGGCCGGGTTCGAGAACCCGGGCATCGGCGACGCACGGCCCGCGCCCGGCGTCGCCGAGGCGATCGCGGAGGCCGACGTGGTTCTTCTCGCCCCGTCCAACCCGGTCGTCTCGATCGGCCCGATCCTCGCCGTGCCCGGCATCCGCGAAGCGCTGCGGGCGACGTCCGCACCCGTCGTCGGCGTGTCCGGGATCATCGGCGGCGCGGTGGTGCGCGGGATGGCGGACGTGTGCCTCACCGCGATCGGCGTGGACACGGCCGCCGATGCCGTGGCGGGGCTGTACGGCTCCCGCGGCCGGGACGGCATCCTCGACGGATGGCTCGTCGCGGAGGAGGACGCCGCGCTCGTCGCGGCGGTGGAGGACCTCGGCATCCGGTGCCGGGCCGTGCCGCTGTGGATGACGGATGCCGCGGCGTCCGGCGCGATCGTCGACGCCGCCCTGGAGCTCGCCGGTCTCTGACGCTGCGCGTCGCCGCCGGGCGCTTCGCATGGGGAGTCTTCCCCATCGCGGCCGATCCGGGGCCGTCGATAGGGTCGTGGAGGATCACGACACGAGAAGGACGGGGACATGGCCGACGGATTCCTCGGTGCCGACGTCGACGAGGTTCGCGACCTGGCGCGGGCGTTCGACCAGGCCGCGACCCGGCTGCAGCAGCAGGCATCCCAGCTCAACGGCGCGATCGGCCGGATGGCCGCCTGGCGCGGTGCGGATGCCGATCGCTTCCGATCGCTCTGGAACGGCAGCCACCGCCCGACGATCAGCAACGCGGCGACCATGCTCCACACGCAGTCGCAGGTGCTGCTGCGGCAGGCCGAGCAGCAGGAACGGGCATCCGCGGTCGACGGCGGCGGGCTCCCCGGCGGCGTCACCGGGGGACATCCGGGCACCGGTCTTCCCGGTGCGCCGCTCGGCCCCGGCGGCACGGGCGGACCGTCGCCGTTCGGGCCCGGCTGGCTCGCGGACGGGCACTCCCCATTCCGCACCGGCTGGAGCTACTACGGCATGGCCAAGGCGTTCCCGAACATGCGGTCCGGCATCTACGACCTCGCCCGCGTGGGCATCCGCGACCTGCGGGGACGATCGAACTTCTTCAGCAAGGCGGCATTCGAGGCGCTGCACCGGGCCGACCCGGTCAGCGGGCTGTTCAAGACCTCGTCGGATCTCTTCGACGGGCGCCTGGACGAGGCGTTCCGGCTGGCGGAGGACGGCAAGGCGGCGAAGTTCTTCAAGGTCGGCGGGCGGGCCCTGGGCGTGCTCGACGTCGGGCTGAACGGCCTCGACACGATCAACGCGATCCGCGCCGGCCACACCGGCGAGGCCGTCTACGACGGCGCGAAGACCCTCATCGCGGCCGGCTCGTTCCTGCCGCCGCCCGCCGGCACGGCTTGTATGGTGGCATCCGGCGCTCTGGCCCTGTACGACAACGTGCCCGTCATCCACGACGCGGTCGACGCGGTCGGCAAGGGAGTCGCCGACGCGGCGACCACCGTCGCCAAGGGCGTCGGCGACGCGGCCGGCAAGGTCGCCCACTTCTTCGGATTCTGATCCCACGCACGAGAGGCACGCAGCGATGGCTGAGACCACCACGGAAACGACTCCCGACGCGATCGGCTACGGCTTCGCGGAGATCGTCGCGCTGATCGCGATGCAGCAGGGGGATGCCGCGACCGCCAGCGCGGAGGCCCTGCGCGTCGGCGAGTACCTGGACCAGCAGACCGTGCTGTTCGCCGGCGCCTCTTCGCTCGTCGCCCGGGGGCTCGCCACCGTGGACGACGACGGCGCGCTCAGCGTCTCCGGGCCCACGGCGGCCGTGGCCGCCGTGCTGACCGGCGCCCACCGCCGCATGGAGATCACGCTTCTCACCCCGCAGCAGACCGACAGCGTGATCGGGGTCGAGAGCGACGACTTCCGGTTGCTGTTCCAGCCGCGCACCTACCTCACCTGGTGGGCGATGGCGCAGCGTCCGGACATCTCGGCCGCCGAGGCGAGCCTGTTCGTGGTCGAGGAGCACATCAGGGCCAACCCCGTCGGCGGGGCGATGATCCGCCGTCGCGAGGACGAGAGCGGCGAGACCCTGTACATCAAGCGCGAGGGCGGGTCGTGGACGATCGGTCTGTCCACCGCGGCGCAGGAGGACGTCACCGAGCGCGCGGGACTGGATGACTCGGCCCTGCTCGCCGAGATCCGCCGGATCCGGCAGGACGCCTGAACATGGCCGCCACCGCCGGCCGGCCGGCCCGCGATGCCGGAAACATGGACGACCACCGCGCCGCGATCGCACGCGGCGAGAAGCGGACGCTGCTGCGCACCACGGACGGGCGCCTGTGGAGCTACGCCCCCGACGAGCTGGGATTCCGTCGCGACGGGTTCATGCAGGTGCGCACGTGGTGGGGCGTCGGGATCATCGCGCTCGTCATGTTCGCGGGACTCGTGCTGTCGGCGTACCTGTTCGTCCAGCCCGGACTCGCCGACGGCAAACCCGGGTGGACGCCGTTCTGGGGCGCGCTGTGGCTGACCGCGGTCGCACTCCTGCTGCTCGTCGTCTCGCTGCGGTACATGCTCCGGGAGCTGCGCGCTCGCCGCATCCGCCGGGAACGGGGCGTGCCCGAGCCCGCCTGAGCGCGGTTCCGCGACGCGCCCGCCTCAGCGCGCCGGACGCTGCATCCGGATCTCGCGCACGCCGTCCTCGACTTTCTCCGTGCCGTCGGGCGTGAAGCCGTGCCGGCGGTAGAACGCCTGCGCCCGCGGGTTCGGGTCGGCGACCCACAGCACGGCCCGCTCGTCCGGGTCGAGCACGCTGTCGAGCAGCGCCGCCCCGGCGCCCGAGCCCTGGTGGGCGGCGAGGAGATACAGCGCGTACAGCTGCGGGATGCCGAGCTCCTCGCCGGCCGCGGCGGCCAGGCCGAACCCGACGACCTCGCCGTCCTTCTCCGCGACGGACACGCGATGGCCCGCGTACCGCGGATCGGTGAGCACCGTGGTCCAGTATCGCAGGCGCCGGGGCTCGAACTCGGGATCGTCCAGCAGCTGATCGGGGAACAGCCCCCGGTACGTCTCGCGCCAGCCCTGCACGTGCACGTGCGCCAGGGCCGGGATGTCGTCGGGATCAGCGGGACGGACCAGCATCCCTCGACGTTACTCCCTGAGAGAGCGCTGAGTGTCGATATCGCCGAAGCCGGGCTCGGGCCGCGCGCACTTTCGCGCACAGACGCCTGGCGAGCGTCGCTGTGGACGGATACCGTCCCGGCGAGGTCGCGGCTCAGCAGAGGAGCGCTGCGGTACGGCGCCCGAGCCCGAGGGTCGAGGCCGCCGTGAGGTCCTCGGCGGTGTCGACGTCGCGGCGCAGGGTCGAGGTGTCCGGAATCGCCAGCGGCACGCAGCCGAGGGCGAGGTGCCGGGCGAACGACCCGCTCCCGAAGGCGGAGGCCCACGGTGTGCCCGCAGCCGCCGTGACCAGGGTGGTGCCGGTGCCGTCCGCGTCTGCCACCGCGGCGCGTGGGGCGGCGGCCGCATCCCGCAGAGCAGCGGTCAGATGTTCGGGCCGCAGCGCCGGTACGTCTCCCAGCAGGGCCGCGCGGTGCGCATCCGTCCCGGCGAGGGCGGTGCCCGCCGCGACCGCGGCGTCCAGCCCGTCGCCCGGGTCCGTGCAGATCTCCGCACCGAGCCGTCGCGCCGCCGCGGCGGTCTGCGGGTCGTCCGTCACCACGATCACGCGCGCCACCGCCGCGGCGGCCTCGATGGTGTCGAGGGCGATGGCGCGGGCCAGCTGCTCACGGCCGACGCCGGGCACCTGCAGGCGAGACTTGCCGTGCGCGGCCGGCTTCACCGGGATGACGACGACCCAGTCGGCGGGGCGCTCCGTCTCGCTCCGCTCACTCAACGACCGATCGCCCCGTACCGCTCGCGCAGGCGGGGGAGGATGTCGCGCGCGTACAGTCCGAGGAACTCCGCCTGGTCGAAGCCGGGGTCGTGGAACACCAGGTGCCGGAAGCCCATGTCGATGTACCGGCCGATCTGCTCGACGTGCTCGTCCGGGTCGGTGGACACGATGAACCGCGACGCCACGCGCTCGATCGGAAGCTCGGCCGCGAGCCGCTGCATCTCGATCGGGTCGTGCACGTCTCGCTTCTCCTCGGGCGACAGCGCCAGCGGAGCCCAGAACCGGGTCTTCTCCAGGGCGACCTCGCGATCCGGGTGGTACGAGACCTTGACCTCCATGAGGGTGTCGACGTCGGCGGCATCCCGCCCGCCCTTCGCGAGCCCGTCGGCGAGGGCGGGCAGCAGGGTCTCCTCGTACAGCGACGCGGCCTTGCCCGACGTCGTGATGTAGCCGTCGGCGATGCGCCCGGCGAGGCGCGTCGCGGCGGGGCCGGACGCCCCGATGTAGATCGGCACGCCGTCCGCGGGCCGGTCGTAGACGGTGGCATCCTTCACCGAGTAGTAGGTGCCGTCGAACGTGACCCGCTCACCGGCCCACAGTTCGCGCATGAGGGTGATGGCCTCCTTCATGCGCTGGAAGCGCTCGGGCGGCTCCGGCCAGTCGAGGCCGAGCGTCACCTCGTTGAGGGCCTCGCCGGTGCCGACGCCGAGCACGACGCGGTCGGGATACATGACCGCGAGGGTCGCGAACGCCTGCGCGATGACCGCCGGGTGGTACCGGAACGTCGGGGTCAGCACCGAGGTGCCGAGGATCACCCGCGAGGTGCGCGCGCCCAGCGCGCCGAGCCACGGGAGTGCGGCGGGGGCGTGGCCGCCGTCGTGCATCCACGGCTGGAAGTGGTCCGACACCCAGACGGAGTCGAAACCGTCCACCTCGGCGCGCACGCCGAATTCGATGAGCTCGTTCGGGCCGAACTGCTCGCTCGACGCCTTGTATCCCAGTCGCAGCATCAGGTGCCCTTCTTTTCGTGCGAGACCAGCCCCGCGCCCCGGCCCTTGATCGAGGTCGGGAGGAACTCGGACCCGTCGGATCCGCGCAGGTGCTGACGGAACGCGTCGACGGTGCCCGGCCACAGCAGGGTGAGCCGGCCGGACCGGTCGTCGACGTACCAGTTGCGGCATCCGCCGGTGATCCAGGGGGTGGATGCCGCGGCCCGGTCGATCTCGGCCGTCCAGCTCGCCTCGGCCTCGGGGTCGAGGCGCAGCACGCCGTCTCGGCCGGTCACCGTGCGCGCCAGGTACGCGGCCTGCTCCTCGAGCATGAGCACCGACGAATTGTGCCCGAGCGCCGCGTTCGGGCCGTCCAGCACGAACAGGTTCGGGAATCCGCTCACCACCGTCGAGGCGTACGCCGTCATGCCGCGGTCCCAGTGCTCGGCGAGCGTCGTCTGCTCGCCGGTGACCACGGCGGCGTAGGGCTGCTGCGTCGACGCGAACCCCGTCGCCAGCACGAGGGCGTCGACATCGTGCCGGGCGCCGGACGCGGCGACGAGCGTGCTCCCGCGCACGGATGCGAGGGCGGATGCCTCGAGCCGGATGCGCCCGGACGACACGGCGGGGTAGAAGTCGTCGGACAGCAGCACCCGCTTGCAGCCGAACGCGTAGTCGGGGGTCAGCGCGCGCCGAAGGGTGGGGTCGGGCACCTGCGCCTCGAGGTGCGCGAGCGCGATCGCCCGGGCCTCGGCCGCCGCGCGCAGGTCACCGGAGCGCGACGCGTGCCGGGCCTCGCCCTCCAGGTACAGGTCGTCGCGCACTTCTTCGAGCAGCAGCGGATCGGCGGCGAACGCGCGCTGCTCCGCGGCGGTGTACACCCGGTCGTCGCGCGGGACGATCCAGGCCGGGGTGCGCTGGAACAGCGTGACGTCCGACGTTCCGGCGAGGGCCGGGGCGAGCTGGATCGCGGATGCCCCGGTGCCGACCACCCCGACCCGGAGCCCGGCGAGGTCGGCGGTGTGATCCCAGCGGGACGAGTGGAAGATCGGGCCGGGGAACGACTCCAGCCCCGGGATCTCCGGGATCGACGGTTCGGTCAGCCGGCCGCAGGCGAGCACGAGCACGTCCGCCTCGACGGCGTCGACGTGCGCGCCTCCGGTGCGCACGTGCCAGGTCTCCGTGCCGGCATCCCAGTCGGCGCCGAGCATCGCGGTGTCGAACACCGGCCGGATGCCCTCGCTGGCCGCCACCCGCTCGAGGTAGCCGCGGATCTCGCCGCCGCGCGCGTACACGTGCGACCAGTCCGGGTTGGGGTGCGCCGCGAACCCGTACAGGTGGCTCGGCACGTCGCAGGCGACGCCGGGATAGGTGTTGTCACGCCACGTGCCGCCGAGGGATGCCGCCCGCTCGATCACGAGCACGTCGTCGACGCCGGCCCGGCCGAGGGCCATCGCGGCGCCGATGCCGGCGAACCCGGCTCCCACCACGAGCACGTCGACGCGCACCGTCACCGGACGACCTCGACACTGCGGTAGTCGGTGGTGCGCTGCCGGAACGGGCGGCGCAGGTGCGCGGCGATCCGCTCGGCCTCCGCGAGTGGCAGTTCGAGGCCGTGCTCGATGCCGGCCTCCGGCTTGACGCGGCCGTCGAGCAGCGTGCCGCCGAGGTCGTCGCCGCCGGACTGCAGCAGCACCGCGGCCGCCTCCCGCCCGACGCGGGTCCACGGGATCTGGATGTGCGAGATCGAGCCCGACAGCAGCAGCCGGGACACGGCCACCATGGCGCGGTGCTCGTCGATCGGCGCGCGCCCGGGAACGAGTGGATTGCCGCCGGCCGGCCCGGGCAGGGGGATCGGCACGAACTCGCGGAACCCGCGGGTGAGCGACTGGATGCGGCGCAGTTCCCGGAGGTGCGCGATGCGCTCCACGCCGGTCTCGACGTGCCCGTAGAAGAGCACGCTGGTCGACGAGAAGCCGGCGCGGTGCGCGGCGACGATCGCCTCGGTCCAGCGGTCGATCTCGAGGTCGCCGGGGGCGACGAGCGCGCGCACGCGCTCGGAGAGCACCTTGACCCCGGTGCCGGGAACCGTGTCGACGCCGGCATCCTTCAGCTGCTGCAGCGCTTGCGCCAGCGGGATGCCGGTGCGGTCGGCGAGATCGCAGACGTCCTGCGGGCGGAACGCGTGCAGATGGAGGCGCGGGGTCGCGGACCGGATCGTGCGGGCCAGAGCGAGGTAGCCGTCCGCGTCCTCGGTGTCCGGCAGCCGGCCCTGCACGCACAGCTCGGTGGCGCCGAGCTCTTGGGCGTCCACCGCCAGGATCGCGGCCTCGGCCAGGGTGAACTCGTCCGCGGCGGCGGGGTGCGCCCGCAGGCCCGTGGAGGTGAGGTTGCGGTTGACGACGATGCTGACGGCCTCGCCGACGGTGTAGCGCCGCACGTCGTCGGCGACCGCGGCGAGTGCGTCGAGGTCGGTACCCGACGCAGCGAGGAGCGCCGTCCACTCCGCGTCGTCGAGTGCGAGCGGATCGGTGGCCGCGCGTTCGGCGAGGGCCCGGATCCCCCCGGTCGTCGAGCGAGGGAGCGCCGGCGACCGAGACTCCCCGGTCGTCGAGCGAGGGAGCGCCAGCGACCGAGACGAAACGCCTGGCCCGCCCGCGCCTGCGTCCCGCTGTGTCTCGTCTCGCCTCGCTCGCTCGACGACCGGGTGCGTTCCGTCTGCCGGCAGTCCCGACACCGCCGCCAGACCGGTTGCGGGGTCGGCGAGCCGCGCCACCGGGGCGTGCATGGCGGGGTCCATCCAGCGGCCGGCATCCAGCACGAACTCGGGCTGCGCGGTCAGGCGCTCGCGCAGCTCGAAGCCGAGCTCCGCGGTGCGCGCGGCGAGGTCGACGAGCTGCGGCCAGGGGCGCTCCGGGTTGACGTGGTCGGCGGTCAGCGGCGACACCCCGCCCCAGTCGTCGGCGCCCGCCCGCACCAGCAGGTCGAGCTCGGCCGGGTCGGACAGGTTCGGCGGCACCTGGATGCGCATGCGCGGACCCATCACGATGCGGGCGGTGGCGACCGCGGCGACGTACTCGAGCAGGTCGGCGTCGGGGGCATCCCGCATGGCGGTGTGCGGCTTGGCGCGGAAGTTCTGCACGATCACCTCCTGCACGTGCCCGTGCTCGGCGTGCAGGTCGCGCAGCGCGACGAGCGACTCGGCCCGGTCGCGGAGCGTCTCGCCGATGCCGACCAGGATGCCGGTGGTGAAGGGGATCTTCGCCCGTCCGGCATCCTCGATCACCGTCAGGCGCACCGCCGGGTCCTTGTCGGGGGAGCCGTAGTGCACCTGGCCGCGCTCCTCGTAGAGGCGGCGCGAGGTGGTCTCGAGCATCATCCCCATGGACGGCGCGGTCGGCCGCAGGGCCGCCAGTTCGTCGTGCGACATCACGCCGGGGTTGAGGTGGGCGAGCAGGCCGGTCTCCCGGGTGACGAGCCGGGCGATGTGCCCCACGTAGTCCAGGGTGGACGCGAAGCCGTGCTCGTCGAGCCACGCGCGGGCCTCGGGCCAGCGGTCCTCCGGCCGGTCGCCGAGGGTGAGCAGCACCTCTTTGCAGCCGAGCGCCTGCCCCTGCCGCACCACGGCGAGCACCTGCTCCTCGGACATGTAGGTCGGCTTGTGCAGGGTGCGCAGCTGACTGGGCGTGTCCACGAACACGCAGTAGTGGCAGCGGTCGCGACACAGCGTCGTCAACGGCACGAACACCTTGCGCGAGTAGGTGATGACGCCCGGGCGCCCCGCGGCGGCGAGCCCCTCGTCGCGCACGGCGCTCGCGCGATCGAGCAGTTCGTCGAGGGCGGGGCCGGTGGATGCCAGCATCCGCTCGATCTCGTCCACACTCACCGTCCCAGTCTGCCACCCGAGCGTCGGGGCGGGCGCGGCGAGCGATCGTTGCCGTGCTGTGAGCAAATCTCGGGCCCGGACGACCCGCGACCTGGCAGACTGGACCGCATGGTGTCCCTGCTGCTCGACTCGACGCAGCTCGACGTGCACCTTTCCGGCACCGAGCACGCGCTCTCATTCCGCAAGCGGAATATAGCGATCCCGCGGTCGCAGATCGCGCGCGTGCAGCTCACCGACGACGCCTGGACGTGGTTGCGCGGCGTGCCCGAACCGGCCACCCTCATCCCGTCGACGGTCGCGATCGGCACGTGGAAGTTCGTCGGCGGCAAGGACTTCGCCCTCATCCGCCGGCGCCGGCCGAGCGTCGTGATCGAGCTCGAGGGGCACGACGAGTTCCAGCGGGTGATCGTCACCACCCGCCACGGCATCGACCTGGTGCGCGAACTCGCCCAGTGATCCGACGTCAATCGATGTCGCGACGCCAGCCGGTGAGCCAGCCGAGCACGATCAGCACGACCGCATAGCCGCCGAGCACGAGGCATCCGGCCCACCACGCGAGCTGCGCGGACGGCGACGCACCCGCGATCGCGTAGATGCTGTGTCCCACGATCGCGTCGGAGGCAGCCCCCGGCAGGTACTGCGTGACGGCATCCATGCCCTTCACGAACGTGGCCGCCACGGTCGCGATCGGGCCGATGAACTGCGTGAACGCGAGCACCACGACGATCGCCGCGACCTGGTTGCGCACCAGCGCCCCGACGCCGAGCCCCACGAGCGCCCACAGGGCGAAGGCCAGCACGATGCGCGCGAGCATCGCCCACGTGTCGCTCGAACCGAGTTCGGTCTTCAGGCCGTAGGCGGCGAGCACACCGGCGGCGGGACCGACCGAGACGACGGCGGTGAGCACGCCGTAGAGGGCGCCGATCATGGTGCCGACGACCACCTTGGCCGCCATCACGCGGCCGCGGCGGGGCGTCGCCAGGAACGTCGGGGTCAGGGTCTGATGCCGGTACTCGGTGGTGACCATGAGCGTGCCGAACAGCAGCGGGAACACGTAGCCCACGGATGCGCCGACGCTGTACACGATCAGGGCGAGCCCTTCGGTCGGCACGTGCGCGCCGCGGTTGGCCGGAAGCACCCCGGTCGCCGAGGCGCCGAAGGTAAACGCGAGCCCGGCTCCGGTGGCCCCGAGGTAGGCGACGAGCACGATCCCGAGGATCCACCACATGGCCGTGGTGAACTGCTTGGTGAACTCGGCGCGGGTGGTGCGGGCGAGGCTCATCGCGCACCCCCGTCCGTCGCGTCGGCCGAGCTGTGCGTGCGCTCCCCGCTCACGAGCTCGAGGAACACCTGCTCGAGGGAGGGGCCGCGCCGTTGCAGCAGCGACAGGGCGATGCCCTCCCGGGCGGCGAGGGCCCCGACCGCGACGGCATCCGCGTCCGCGACCGACAGCCCGTGCCGCAGCACCTCGACGTGCAGGCCCGCGGCAGTGAGGGCTGCTCTCAGCGCCTCCCGATCGGGGGCGTCGACGACGGTCGCGACCTCCCCGGGATCGATGAGGTCCTCGATGCCGCCCTGGAAGACGAGGCGGCCGTGCGCGAGGATCAGCAGGCGATCGACGGTCTGCTGCACCTCCGCGAGCAGGTGGGAGGACACGAGCACCGTGCGCCCCTCGGCGGCGAGGGCCTGCAGCAGCGAGCGCATCCAGCGGATGCCCTCGGGATCGAGGCCGTTCGCCGGCTCGTCGAGCACGAGCACGCCCGGGTCGCCGAGCAGCGCCTGCGCGAGCCCGAGGCGCTGGCGCATGCCCGTGGAGTACCCGCCGATCTTGCGGGTCGCGGCATCCGCCAGCCCGACGAGCGCGAGCACCTCGTCGATGCGGGCGGGCGGGATGCCGGACGCCTGCGCATACACGGTCAGGTGGTTGCGGGCGGTGCGTCTGGGGTGGAACGAGGACGCCTCGAGCGCCGCGCCGACCGTCTGCATCGGCCGGTCCAGCGCGGCGTACGGCCGGTCCGCGATGGTCGCGTGCCCGGCCGTCGGGCGCACCAGCCCGAGCAGCATCCGCATCGACGTGGTCTTGCCGGCGCCGTTCGGGCCGAGGAACCCGGTGACCGCGCCGGGTTCGATGCGGGCGGAGAACCCGTCGACCGCGGTGACGTGTCCGAACCGCTTGGTGACGCTGTGGAACTCGATCACGTGACCCGTGGGCATGGTCCCATCATGTCCCGTAGCGTGAAGTCTGTGACGGAACCTTCTGTGCTCGCGCGATCCGCGGCCGGTGTCGGCCATCTCACGCTGAACCGTCCGCGCGCCATCAACGCGCTCGACAACGACATGATCACGCAGATCCGTGCGGCGCTGGACGGCTGGCGGGACGACGCCGACGTGCAGTCGGTGCTGCTGGACGGCGCGGGGGAGCGCGGCCTGTGCGCCGGCGGAGACGTGCGCGCCCTCTACGACTTCGTGCGCGGCGGGCAGCTCGACCGCGTCGCGGACTTCTTCCGCAACGAGTACACGATGAACGCGCAGATCGCCGAGTACCGGCATCCGATCGTCGCGCTCGCGGACGGCGTGACGATGGGCGGCGGCATCGGCCTCGCCGGCCACGCGGCGGTGCGCGTCGTCACCGAGCGCTCGCACCTCGCGATGCCCGAGACCCGCATCGGGTTCACGCCCGACGTGGGCGGCACCTGGCTGCTCGGCCGGGCGCCGGGGCGGGTGGGCGAGTTCCTCGCGACCACGTGCGCGACGATGGATGCCGCCGACGCGATCTACGCCGGCTTCGCCGACCACCTCGTGCCCTCCGCGCACCTCGGCGATCTGCGCGACGCGCTGCAGACCCGCGCCGACCCGGGCGGCCCCAGCGAGCTCGTGCTGCTGTTCGACGAGACCCCGGAGACGTCGCGCCTGGAGCAGTGGCGCGGCTGGATCGACGAGTGCTTCTCAGCCGACACGATCCCGGAGATCATCGACAGGCTGCACGCCGCCGGGGTTCCCGAGGCCACCGAGGCGGCCGGCCGCATGGTCGACCTCGCGCCGACCGGCATGGCCGTGACCCTCGAAGCGGTGCGGCACGCGCGCCGCGCCGCCGGCCTGCGCGACGTGCTCGCCCAGGAGTACGGCCTGGTGATGTGGTTCGCCTCGACGCAGCCGGATCTCGTCGAAGGCATCCGGGCTCAGCTCGTCGACAAGGACCGCAACCCGCGCTGGACGCCGCCGACCCCGGCCGAGGTGTCCGCGGAGACCGTCGCCTCGGCGTTCGAGTTCGTGCCGGCCCGGCCGCTCTGGGACGCCTGAGGCGTGTTCGACAGTCCGCTCTCGGCGTCGGCCTACGAGGTGCTGCGCGTCGAGTCCACCGCGAGCGACGACGAGCTGCGCCGCGCCTACCGGCTGAGACTGCGGCAGACGCATCCCGACACCGGCGGGGACGCCGCGCAGTTCGTGCAGGTGCAGCGGGCCTGGGAGCTGATCGGCACTCCGCAGGCGCGCGCCGCGTACGACCGTGGCCGCGGCGGGGCGGCCACGACGGATGCCGCGGCATCCCCCGACATGCACTGGGGTGCGGCGCCGCGCACCGCCGCACCCACGACCACCCGCCAGCGGGCCCGCTCGTACGGGCAGCCCGGCGGCTGGCGCCGGGAGCGGTATCTCGACCTCATCCGCGAGTGGTCGGGTCAGGGGCGCGCCCTCGCGAACCCGTACGACCCCGCCCTGGTGCGCTCGGCGCCGTACGAGATCCGGCGCCTGCTCGCCGACGCCCTCGCCGAGGAGGCCACGGCCCGCATCGTCGCCGACCTCGGCATGGGCTACACGGTGTGGCACGACGTGGCGGTCGCGAGCTCCGACGCCAAGATCGACCACATCGTGCTCGGGCCCTCCGGGCTGTACGGCATCCTGTCCGAGGACTTCGGCGGCCCGGTGCGGGTGCGCCGGGGCGAGATCGTGGGGGATGCCGTGCCGGGAGCCCCCATCGCAGGCCTGCTGCAGGGCATGAAGGCGATCAGCCGCGTCGGGCGCCTCAAGTTCGGCGGCGCGATCGTCGTGCTGCCGGACGAGGATGTGCCGGTGCCTGTCGACCACCTCGGCAAGGTGCACGGGATGCCGACGGCCGTGGTGGCGCGATCCTCGCTGTCGACGGTGCTGCGTCGCGGCGTCGACGGCGCCCGCTCGATCGGCGGCACCGAGCAGTTCGCCACGCGCGACCGGCTGAACCAGATCGTCCGCTTCGCCTGACGGCGGCCCCGGGCGCCCGGCGCCGGCCGTGGCTCCGGTCCGCGGGCGCGGCTCAGTGCTTCTGCAGCCCCCACAGCTCGAGCGGGTGGGTGAGGCGCCACCACGGGCTCGGCGGCGCGACGTCCCGGCCCAGCACGGCATCCACCTTCGTCGAGTTCAGCGGCCCGGTCGCCTGCAGCGACCCCACCACGGCGCCCGCGGCCCGGCGGTCGCCGAGGGACAGCGTCGTCGACACCTGGGCGGTCGCGCCGTTCCACAGCACGACCGCCGCGTCGCGTCCCGCCACGACCGGCACCCGCTCGCCCCACACGGTGCGCACCTCGCCGACCGGGGTGCCCTTGGCGACCGTGGGCTTCACCTGCAACTGCGACTGCAGCTGAGCGAAGAGGTTGCGCGTGGTCTGGTTGCGGGCGTGCTCGGTGGGCTGGTACAGCGACACGGCGTACAGCTGCACGGTGACCGCGTCGACCTGGATCGTCTTGGCGGCGAGCAGGTCGTAGCCGACGAGGGTTCCGGTCTTGAGGCCGTTGACGCCCTCGTCCCGGATCAGCCCGTTCGTGTTCGTCACCGATCCCGCACCGGGCAGGATCACCTGGGGCGACACCACGATGCCGGCGATGGTGGCATCCTTCATGGCGAGCGTCGCCAGCTCGAGGAGCGCCGCGGGGGTGGCGGTGTTCCCGCGCTCGAATCCGGTGGGGTCGACGATCGTGATGCCGGTGATGCCGTTGCGCTGCAGCAGCTGCCGCGCGGCCGCGACGAACGCCGCCTTGGTGCGGAAGGTGTCCTTCACGATGCGGTCGGCGTAATTCGACGCTGACCCGATGAGGATGCCCTGGAACATCTGGTACTCGGTCAGGGAGCCTCCGACCGGCACGTCGAGGGCGGACTCGTTGCGCTCGAGATAGTGGTGGTACGCGGCCCGGTCCTTCGCCGTGAAGCGGTACCGGGGCCCTTCGCCGGAGGTCAGGGGCTTTCGCTGCAGCACCGTCAGCACCGTGACGAGCTTCGTGATGCTCGCCATCGACAGCTGGCGGGTGCTGGATGCCACCGACGGCCCGTAGCCGGCCACGGCCACGGCGGCCGCACCCTTCGCCGGCCACCTCATCTCCGCCTTTGCGGCGGGCACCGGCGTGACCGCCACCGTGCTGATCGTCGGCTCGATGGCATCCGCCGACCAGAACAGCGTCGTGCCGCTGTAGCCGGCCATCAGCGCCAGCACGACGAAGACCGGGATCCAGACCGCCGGGTGCCGGCGACGGCGCTTCGGCAGCAGCCCTGGCGTGCGCTCCGGGTGGGGCGTCGCCCCCAGGTCGTCGAACAGGGCTTCGGCGGCGGAGACGCCGGATGCCCCGTCCGCGGCGGGATTCCCGGGCTCCGAACCCCCGGGGACCGGCGCGACGGCGGTCTCGGGATCGGAGGTCATCCGTCGAACCTATCGCGGTATGCTGAAAGGCGAACCACGGGAGTCCGGTGAGCCGGGCTGAGAGGAAGCGATCCACGCTTCGACCGTCGAACCTGATCCGGGTCATGCCGGCGCAGGGAGGAGAGATGATGAACACATCCGTCACCGATCACACCGATTCGGCACGTCCGGCCGCGGTGCGCCGTCTGCGCTGGAGGATCGTCGACATCGTCGTCGCCAGCGTGCTGGGCGTCGCCACCGGCCTCGTGTTCCTGCTGTGGGACCTGCTCTACACCGCCCCGGCCGCGGTGCTCCAGCCGCTGCTGCCCGGACTCCAGGGCCTGCTCAACGGGCCGTGGCTGCTCGCCGGCGTGCTCGGCGCCCTCATCGTCCGCAAGCCCGGTGCGGCGATCTACACCGAGCTCGTCGCGGCCGTCGTGGAGGCGCTCGTCGGCAACAAGTGGGGCGGTCCGCTGACCATCGAGGCCGGGCTCGTGCAGGGCCTCGGCGCCGAGATCATCGTGCTGCTGTTCCTCTACCGCCGCTACAACCTGCCCGTCGCGCTGCTCGTCGGCATGGGCGCGGGCATCGCCGGCGCCTGCAACGACCTCGTGCTCTGGTATCCCGGCTCGTCGGCCGGTTTCTCAGCGACCTACCTGCTCTCGAGCGCGGTCTCGGCGGCGGTGCTCGCCGGCGGGCTCGGCTGGGCCATCGCGAAGGGGCTCGCCGCGACCGGCGCGCTCGACCGCTTCGCGGCCGGACGCGAGTCCCGCGGCCGCGTCTGACCCCGTGAACGGAGTGCGACCCGCCGGGGTCGACGCGCGCGGGTGGGGCTGGCGGTACGCGTCGCGGCTCGCCTGGGCGGTGCGGGATGCCACGTTCCGCATCGAACCGGGGGAGCGGGTGCTGCTGCTCGGGGCATCCGGCGCCGGGAAGTCCACACTGCTGCACGGTCTCGCCGGGGTGCTCGGCGGGGCGGACGAGGGCGAGGCGGAGGGGTCGCTGCGGATCGACGGCGCCGACCCGGTCGACGCACGGGGACGGGCCGGGCTCGTGCTGCAGGACCCGGACTCGCAGGTGATCCTCGCCCGCGTCGGCGACGACGTCGCGTTCGGCTGCGAGAACCTCGGCGTGCCGCGCGACGAGATCTGGACGCGCGTGCGCGAGGCGCTGGATGCCACCGGCCTCGACGTCGACCTCGCGCATCCCACGGCGCGTCTTTCCGGCGGGCAGAAGCAGCGGTTGGCCCTCGCCGGCGTCACCGCGATGCGGCCCGGCCTGCTGCTGCTCGACGAGCCGACCGCGAACCTCGACCCGGAAGGGGTCGTCGAGGTGCGGGATGCCGTGAGCCGCGTGGTCTCGGCGACCGGCGCGACGCTCGTCGTCGTCGAGCACCGCGTCGACGTCTGGCTGCCGGTCGTCGACCGGGTCATCGTGCTGGGACCCGACGGCGTGATCGCCGACGGGCCGGCGGCACGGGTGCTCGCGGCATCCGGAGCCTCCCTCGCCCGCGAGGGCGTGTGGGTGCCGGGGCACGCACCGGTCGTGGCACCCCACCGGTCGGCACCCCACCGGTCGTTGAGCGAGCGAAGCGAGACGAAACGCGGCGACCTCGCGCAGACACCGCGTTTCGGCTCGCCTGGCGGCTCGCTCAACGACCGATCGGGCGAGGTCCTCCTGCAGGGCACCGGGCTCGCCGTCGGACGGGTGCGCGGCGTGCCGGTGCGCAGCGGCATCGACCTCGAGATCCCGGCCGGCGCGATCACCGCGATCACCGGCCCGAACGGCATCGGCAAGTCGACCCTGGGACTCACGCTCGCGGGCCTGCTGCCCCCGATCGAGGGAGTGGTCGAGGCATCCGGCGCGCTCGCCGCCGGAGCCGGGGCTGCGCCGATCCGCTGGACGTCGAAACAGCTCCTCACCCGCATCGGCACCGTCTTCCAGGAACCCGAGCACCAGCTGCTCGGCACGACCGTGCGCGAGGAGCTCGAGGTCGGTCCTCGCGCCCTGCGACTGGCGCCGGGCGAGGTCGCGGACCGCGTCGACGACCTGCTCGACCGCCTGCGGCTGCGCCGGCTCGAGCGGGCGAACCCCTACACGCTGTCCGGCGGGGAGAAGCGGCGGCTGACGGTCGCGGCGGCCCTCGCCACGCGGCCGCGCGTGCTGGTGCTCGACGAGCCGACGTTCGGTCAGGATGCCCGCACATGGGCCGAGCTCGCCGCGATGCTCGCCGGCCTCGCCGCCGACGGCTCGGCGATCGTGACCGTCACCCACGACGAGGCGCTCATCGACGCCCTCGGGGCATCCCGCTTCGCACTCCAGGCGGGGGTGGCGGCGTGACCCTCCTCGACACCCACGCCCGCACCGGATTCGTCTCGCGGATCAATCCGGTGGCGAAGCTCGGCGCCGCGTTCCTCGTCGCGATCCCCCTCGTCTTCACGATCGACGTCGTCTCCGCCGCCACCGCACTCGTGCTCGAGGCCCTGCTGCTGCCCTTCGCCGGACTCGGCTGGCGGGAGTTCTGGCTGCGCACGTGGCCGGTGTGGATCGCCGCCCCCCTCACCGCGCTCACGATCGCGCTGTACGGGGAGCAGTCCGGCACCGCGTACGTGGACTGGCTGCTGGTGCACGTCAGCTCCGGCTCGCTGCAGCTGGCGCTCGCGACGATGTTCCGCGTGCTGGCGATGGCGCTGCCGTCGGTCGTGCTGTTCGCGACGGTCGACCCCACCGACCTCGCCGACGGCCTCGGGCAGGTGCTGCGCCTGCCGTCGCGGTTCGTGATGGGCGGCCTCGCCGGCCTGCGCATGGTCGGACTGTTCCTGGACGATTGGCGGGCGCTCGAGCTCGCCCGCCGCGCGCGGGGCGTCGCCGATCGCGGCAGGCTGCGCCGCTTCCTCGGCATGGCGTTCGCGCTGCTCGTCCTGTCCCTGCGGCGCGGCTCGAAGCTCGCGACCGCGATGGAGGCCCGCGGATTCGGCGCCCCCGGCGCGCGCACCTGGGCGCGCCGTTCCCGGTTCGGCGGGTGCGAGTGGATGCTGCTCGCCCTCGGCGCCGCGATCGCCGCGATCGCGGTCGGGGCGGCCGTCGCGGCGGGCACCTGGAACTTCATCCTCGGTCCCGGCTGACCCCTCCACCACGCTTTCGCGCGCAACGCAACCCCCCTGTCCAACGCATGGGCGGGGGCGTAGCGTCCGGATCATGGAGAACACCAAGGCCGGGCTCCTCGAGACGCTCGACACACGCGATATCGGCCGGTTCTACATCTACCTGGCCATCCTGGCCACCATCGGCGGGTTCCTGTTCGGGTTCGACTCCTCGAACATCGGCTCGGCGCTGGTGTTCCTCCCGTTCAAGCTCGGCCCGCTGGCGATCGGCATCATCGTCGCCGGTGCGTCGCTCGGCTCGTTCGTGGGGGCGCTCGCCGCGGGACCGCTCACCGACAGATTCGGCCGCAAGGCCCTGCTGCTCGTCGACTCGGCCCTGTTCGCGGTGGGCTCGCTGATCTCGGCGTTCGCGTTCGAGCCGGTCACGCTCACGATCGGGCGACTCATCATCGGGATCGCGATCGGGGCGGACTCCGCGATCGCGACCGCCTACATCGCCGAGTTCGCACCGAAGCGGCGACGCGGCTCGCTCGCCATCATCCAGCAGTGGATGATCACGATCGGGATCCTCGCCGCCTACGTCATCGCCGTCATCGTCCTCGCGATCGCGCCGCACGCGGCGACCACGGTCGACTGGCGCATCCTCCTCGGCGTCGGCTTCATCCCCGCGATCGTCTCGCTGCTGATGCGGGCGCGGATGCCGGAGTCCCCGCGCTGGCTGCTCGAGCGCGGCAAGGAGGAGAAGGCGATCAAGGCGTTCCAGACGCTGGGACTCGACGCGACGCCGGAGCAGGTGCACGCGGAGGCGTCCTTCGTGCGCACCGAGACGCTGCGCCTGTCCGGCCAGACTCGGTGGACGCCGCCGGTCAAGCGCGCCCTCGTGATCGTCTGCGTGTTCTTCATCCTGCAGCAGATCACCGGCATCAACGTGGCCTTCTACTACGGTCCGCACCTGCTCACCCCGTACTTCACCCACCCCGGAACGTCGGCCGTGCAGGCGGAGATCTTCGGCGTCATCGCCGCCGGCATCCTCGCGGTCGTCAACGTCATCGCGACGTACTTCGCCTTCCGGTTCATCGACAGCATCGGACGCCGCCGGCTCGCCATCGGCGCCTACATCGGCATGGCGGTGTTCCTCGTCGTCGGCGCCTACGGTGCGTCGTTCCTGCACGGCGTGCCGCAGCTGATCGTCATCATGGTCGGCTTCGCGCTGTTCATCTCGTGCTTCGCGATCGGCATCGGCGGCACGGGCTGGCTGCTGCAGGGCGAGGTGTTCCCCACCGCGGTGCGCGGGCGGGCCTCCGGGATCGGCGCGGCCGTCGACTGGCTGGCGAACTACGGGCTCGTGCTGGCGTTCCCGCTCATGCAGGTCGGCATCGGCCTCGGCTGGACGATGATCGTGTTCGCGGTGCTGTGCGTGATCGGCATCTTCTTCGTCTACTTCTTCCTCCCCGAGACGAAGGGTCATTCGGTGGAGGAGGTCGTGCGCCTGTTCGAGGGGCCGGTCAACCGCAAGGATCCGTCGCAGCCGTCGGTGGTGCGCTGAGTCAGGTCGCGTTCCAGAGGTCCCGGTAGTAGGCGAGGCGCTCGCGGTCGGGCTCCACGCCGTACGCGGCGATGAGCGCGTCCTCCCACCCGGGGCCGTAGTTCCACTCGGTGCTCATGGACGCCACCGCGATGTCCGCCCAGCGGTCGGCGACGCCGAGCGCGCCGACGTCGACATGCGCGATCCAGCGGCCGGCGGCATCCAGCAGCGTGTTCGGGCAGCAGGCATCGCCGTGGCAGACG
>NZ_DATEJS010000288.1:0-17584 GCF_035277845.1 Microbacterium sp. | reverse complement strand
TCGGCCCGGCACAGCCGCCGGAACGCGCTCGAGCCGAGCTCGCGCTGGTTCTCGCGCAGGTGCTCCCAGAGGTTCAGGATGCCGAGGAAGTCGCTGGTCGGATCCGTGAACCGGGCGTGCAGGCGGTCCGCCTCGTCGCGTCTGTCCTCGGGGCGCTCGCGGACGTCCTGGATCGACATGCCGGCGACGATCGCGAGCACCTGCGGCAGCACGTCGTCCCGGCGGGCCTGGATGAGCATGCGGGCGAAGCGCGGGTCGATCGGCAGCCGCGCGATCTCGCGGCCGAGCTCGGTGAGGCGCGGGCCGCCTTTCGCCTCGCTCCGGTCTCGCGGCGACCGGGACTCGGTGACCGCGCCCAGCTCCGCCAGCAGGTCGAGGGCGGCCTTGACGCCACGGGAGTCCGGCGGGGTGAGGAACGGGAACGACGCGACATCCCCGAAGCCGAGGGCGAGCATCTGCAGCACGACGGCCGCGAGGCCGGTGCGGAGGATCTCGGGCTCGGTGAACTCGTCTCGGCGATCGAAGTCCTCCTCGCTGTAGAGGCGGATCGCGACGCCGGGCGCGGTGCGGCCCGCACGGCCGGACCGCTGCTGCGCGGACGCCTGCGAGATCGCCTCGATCGGCAGGCGCTGGATCTTGCTGCGATTGCTGTAGCGCGAGATGCGCGCGGTTCCGGTGTCGACGACATACCGGATGCCGGGCACCGTGAGACTCGTCTCGGCCACGTTGGTGGCGAGGATCACCCGCCGGCGCAGGCCGGCGACGGCGGAGCGTTCGAAGACGCGATGCTGCTCGGCGGCGGACAGGCGCCCGTAGAGGGGGAGCACCTCGGTGGGGGCGGCATCCTTCGCATACAGTCCGCGCACCGCATCGGCGGCGTCCTTGATCTCGGCCTCGCCGGGCAGGAACACGAGCACGTCGCCGGCCGGCTCGCGGTCGAGTTCGCGCAGGGCCGCGGTCAGCGCGTCGATGTCGTCGCCGGCGCCTTCAGACGCCTTCTCGTCCCCGGCGTCGACGGGCGGCCGGTACCGGATCTCGACCGGGTACGTTCGCCCGGACACCTCGATCACCGGCGCCGGAACCGGTTCGCCGCCGTCGCGGCCGGGCCGCGCGAAGTGGCGGGCGAAGCTGTGCGGATCGATCGTCGCCGACGTGACGATCACCTTCAGATCGGGCCGCCGGGGCAGGATGCGCCGCAGGTAGCCGATCAGGAAGTCGACGTTCAGCGAGCGCTCGTGCGCCTCGTCGATGATGATCGTGTCGTAGCGCCGCAGCAGCCGGTCGCGATGGATCTCGTTCAGCAGGATGCCGTCGGTCATGAGCGCGACGCGCGTGTCGGCGGAGACCTTGTCGGTGAAGCGCACCTTGTACCCGACCGCGCCGCCGAGGTCCACCTGCAGCTCCTCGGCGATGCGCTCCGCCACGCTGCGGGCGGCGATGCGGCGCGGCTGCGTGTGCGCGATCGCGCGCCGCCCCAGCTCCAGGCAGATCTTCGGCAGCTGCGTGGTCTTGCCCGACCCGGTCGCTCCCGCGACCACCACGACCTGGTGGTCGCGGATGGCGGCGGCGATCTCGTCGCGCGCGGCCGAGACCGGCAGCTCGGGCGGGAAGGAGATCACGGGCTCGGACATAGCCTTCGATCGTATCAATCCGCGCCCCGGCCTCCTCTCCCGCCGGCGCCTCCGGTCACGGTGCGAGCGGGCTGCCCGGCCGGGCCGCCTGCTCGCGTTCGATCTGCACCACCTTCGGGTCGTGCTCGTCGGCCCCGAAGTCGCTCGGTCGCGTCGCGTCCGCGCCGCCGCGCACCTTGACCGCCCGCAGGATGAGGGTGAGCACGACCGCGATGACCGCGTTCACGACGAACGCGGAGACGCCGATGTAGACCGGGATGTCGGTGAACGGGAAGTTCGCGATCGACCCGCCGAAGTTCTTGTGCGTGGCCGGGTTGACGACGTTGTACGCCGCGATGGTGCCGTAGGTGATGCCCGCGGCCCACCCGATGAGGAGAGCCCACCTGTCGAACCATCTCGTGTACAGGCCCGCGACGATCGCGGGGAACGTCTGCAGGATCCAGATGCCGCCCAGCAGCTGCAGGTTGATGGCGGACGTCTGGTCCATGCCGAGCACGAAGACGAGCGCGCCCACCTTGACGATGAGCGACACCAGCTTGGACACCCTCGCCTCCTGCGCGGGGGTGGCATCCTTCTTGAAGAAGTCGCGGTACACGTTCCGCGTGAACAGGTTGGAGGCCGCGATCGACATGATCGCGGCGGGAACGAGCGCACCGATCGCGATGGCGGCCAGCGCGATCCCGGCGAACCACTTCGGGAACGCGTCGCTGAACAGCTGCGGGACGACCAGCTGCGCGTTGATCGAGCCGTTGACGTCGACGGGCTGCGTGCCGGCCTTGATCGCGACGTAGCCGAGCAGGGCCAGGCCGCCCAGCATGAGCGAGTACAGCGGCAGGATCATGGCGTTCCGGCGGATCGTGTTGCGGCTCTTCGTGGCCAGGACCCCGGTGATGGAGTGCGGGTACATGAACAGCGCCATCGCCGAGCCGAGCGCCAGCGTCCAGTAGGCGTTGAAGTTCGCCGCGCCCGGGATGACCGCGCCGAACGGCTTGGCGGTGGCGGGGTTGGTTGCGCTGAGCTTCACGTCCGCGGCGTGGAAGATCGCGTCCCAGCCGCCGAACTTCGTCGGCAGGTAGATGATCGCGACGATGATCGCGGCGTAGATGAGGATGTCCTTGACGACCGCGATCAGCGCCGGCGCGCGCAGTCCCGCGGTGTACGTGTACGCGGCGAGCACCAGGAAGGCGATGATCAGCGGCAGGTCCGCCATGAACGCATTGGTGTCGGACCCGAGACCGAGGACGGTCAGCACGGATTTGATGCCGACCAGCTGCAGCGCGATGTACGGCATGGTCGCGACGATGCCGGTGACCGCCACCGCCAGCGACAGGGACCGGCTGCCGTAGCGCCCGCCGATGAAGTCCGCGGGCGTGACGTAGCCGTGCCGGTGCGACACCGACCACAGGCGGGACATCAGCACGAACACGATCGGGTACAGCACGATCGTGTACGGCACGGCGAAGAACCCGCTGACGGCACCGGAGGCCCACATGGCCGCGGGGACCGCCACGAACGTGTACGCCGTGTAGAGGTCCCCGCCGAGCAGGAACCAGGTCACCCAGGTGCCGAATCCGCGTCCGCCGAGGCCCCATTCGTCGAGGGTCTCCATGCCGCGGTCGGCCGGGGCGGTGCGCCAGCGTGAGGCGAGGAATCCGATCACGGCGACGGCGACGAACAGCACGATCACGATGGTCAGCGGGACCCAGTCCACCGGCCGGTTCGGCGGCGTCGGGGTCACGGCGGTCACGGCGAGCATCAGCGCACCCTCCTCTCGCGCACCTCGGCGCGGCGACGGCGGTCCTCTCTGCGCATGATCACGTAGGCGATCGCGAGGAGCCCCGAGGCGATGAAGACCCAGAGCAGCTGGTACCAGTAGAAGAACGGGATGCCCCACAACATGGGGTCGTGCCGTGCGTACATGGGCACCAGCAGCGGCATGACGATCGCCACCGCGATCAGGATGCCGGAGACGATGTACGGGGCGGGCCTGGCCGGGCCGCGCGTGGGCGTGTCGATGGACATCATGTGATCCTTCCGGAATGCAGTCGTGTCCGGGGGTCGCGAACATGGGCTCCCGATCTGCACTTTTCTCCGCCGCACGCCCCGCGTCAAGGCCCCGCGCCCGCGGGCCGGATCGGCTCGTAGGCTGGAGGCATGACGGTTCCCGACATCACGCTCAACGACGGATTCACGATTCCCCAGCTCGGCTACGGCGTCTTCCTGGTGCCCCCGGCCGACACCGAGCGGGCGGTGAGCGAAGCCCTCGAGCTCGGCTACCGGCACATCGACACCGCGGCGATCTACGGCAACGAGGAGGGCGTCGGCGCGGCGATCGCGGCATCCGGCGTCGCCCGCGACGACCTCTTCGTCACCACCAAGCTCTGGAACGACCGGCATGACGGCGACGAGCCGGACGCCGCGATCGCGGAGAGCCTCGAGAAGCTGGGCCTCGACAGCGTCGACCTGTACCTCGTGCACTGGCCGACCCCTGCGAAGGACGACTACGTGCACGCGTGGGAGAAGCTCATCGGCATCCGCGAGCGGGGCCTCGCCCGCTCGATCGGCGTCTCGAACTTCCTCGCTCCGCACCTGCAGCGCGTCATCGACGAGACCGGCGTGGTCCCCGCGGTGGACCAGATCGAACTGCACCCCGCCTACCAGCAGCGCGAGGTCACGAGCCTCGCCGCGCAGCACGACGTGAAGATCGAGGCCTGGGGCCCCCTCGGCCAGGGCAAGTACGACCTGTCCGCCGAGAAGCCCATCGCGGCTGCCGCCGCCGCGCACGGCAAGACGCCGCAGCAGGTCGTCATCCGCTGGCATCTGCAGCGCGGCCGCATCCTGTTCCCGAAGTCAGTGCACCGCGAGCGCCTCGCCGAGAACCTCGACGTGTTCGGCTTCGACCTGACCGCAGCCGAGCTCGACGCGATCGACGGGCTCGACCGCGTGGACGGCCGCGTGTCGGCGCATCCCGACGAGGTGAACTGACGCGCATCTGCTGCGCAATCTGCATAGCGGGGGCGGGACTTCGCCCGTCATTCTGTGCGATGTGTTCACCGTGCGATGTGCCGATTGCTCGACGGCGCGGTGATCCCTATCGTGGCAGCCTGACGGCAAGGCCGCCGTCCCCGCACGCAAGGATGCTCACACGATGACCCTTCCCTCCCGTCCCGGACTCGAGTCCATCCCCGCCTACCGACAGGGTCGCGCCGCCCCCGCCGGCGCGTCGAAGCTCTCCTCCAACGAGTCGCCGCATCCTCCGCTGCCGTCGGTCGTCCGCGCCCTCGAACAGCAACTGTCGACGATCAACCGCTACCCGCGCATGAACGCGCCCGAGATCATCGCCCGGCTCGCCGAGCGCTACGACGTGGATGCCGCGCAGGTGACGGTCGGCGCCGGCTCGGTCGAGCTCGCCGCGCAGCTCATCAATGCGGTGGCAGGCGACGGCGACGAGGTGGTGTTCGCCTGGCGGTCGTTCGAGGCCTACCCGTCGCTCGTGCGCATCGCCGGCGCGGTTCCGGTCGAGGTGCCGCTGGATGCCGAGCACCGGCACGACCTCGATGCGATGCTCGCCGCGATCACGCCGCGCACGCGGCTCGTCTTCGTCTGCAACCCGAACAACCCCACCGGAACGGTGGTCGGCGCGGCCGACCTGGAGCGCTTCGTCGCCGCCGTCCCGCGGGACGTGCTCGTGGTCATCGACGAGGCGTACGTGCACTTCGACCGCAGCGAGTACTTCTCCGGCCCCCATCGTGGCGCAGGCATCGACCTGTTCCGCCGCCACCCGCACGTCGCCGTGCTGCACACCTTCTCGAAGGCGTACGGGCTCGCGGGGCTCCGCATCGGCTATGCGATCGCGCCCGTCGACGTCGCGGACGGTCAGCGCAAGGTCGCCGTGCCCTTCGGCGTCACCGATCTCGCGCAGGCCGCGGCCGTCGCGTCCCTCGACGCCGAAGACGAACTCGCCGAGCGCATCGACGAGGTGGTCGCCCAGCGGGAGCGTCTTCTCGCCGTGCTGCGGGATGCCGGCTGGCCCGCCGTCGCGAGCGAGGCCAATTTCGTGTGGGTGCCCGCCGGCGACCGCGCCGTGGAGCTCGACGAGCTGCTGCAGGCCGGCGGCGTCGTCGCGCGCACCTTCCCCGGTGAGGGCGTGCGCATCTCGGCCGGGTCCGAACCCGACATCGACCGGGTCGCCCACGCGGTGGCCCAGGCCCTGACCGCTGCCCACGAGGAGGCGCACGCATGACCGGAGTCCCGGTGACCACCACGACCACCAAGGGACTGCACCCGGGGCTCACCCGCCGGCAGATCTCCATGATGGGCCTCGGCGGCGCGATCGGCGCCGGCCTGTTCGTCGGCTCGGGCCAGGCGATCGGCATCGCCGGTCCCGCCGTGCTGATCTCGTATCTCATCGCCGGCACCGTCGTCGTGCTCGTCATGACGATGCTCGCCGAGATGGTGGCGGCCAATCCGAGCTCGGGGGCGTTCAGCTCGTACGCGCAGAAGGCCATGGGGCGCAGCGTCGGCAGCGCCGTCGGCTGGCTGTACTGGATCCAGCTCGTCGTGGTGATCGCCGCCGAGGCGACCGGCGCCGCAGGCATCGTCGCCGGGTGGGTGCCCGGACTGCCGGAGTGGCTGTGGGTGCTCGTCTTCGTCGTGGCGCTCACCGTCGTGAACCTCTTCGGCGTGCGCAACTACGGCCGCTTCGAATACTGGTTCGCCGCGATCAAGGTGATCGCGATCATCGCGTTCCTCGTCGTCGGCGTGTGCGCGATCGCCGGCGTCATCCCCGGGCACCACGCGACGGGGGCGTCGAACCTCGGCGGCCACGGCGGGTTCTTCCCGGCCGGCATCGCCGGCATGGCGGGCGCCCTCCTGATCGTCGTGTTCGCGTTCGGCGGCACCGAGGTCGTCGCGATCGCCGCGGCCGAATCCGACGATCCCTCGCACAACATCCGCCGCATCGTGCGCCAGGTCATGGTGCGCATCCTCGTGTTCTACGTCGGGTCGATCTTCGTGATCGTCACCGTGCTGCCCTGGAACGATCCGGCCGTGAAGGCCGGCCCGTTCTCGGCGGTGCTCGCGACCCTCGGCCTGCCCGGCGTGGACCTGGTGATGTCGCTCATCGTCGTCGTCGCGCTGCTGTCGGCGATGAACGCGAACATCTACGGGGCATCCCGCATGGCGTTCTCCCTCGGCGAGCGGGGACTCGCGCCTCTCGCCGCGACCCGCGTCAGCGCGAGCGGCGTCCCCCGGGTCGCGGTGCTCGCCTCGGTCGCGTTCGGGTTCGTCACCGTCATCCTCAACTGGCTGTTCCCGGATGCGGTGCTGCCCGCGCTGCTGAACGTCGTGGGCTCGACGCTGCTGGTGATCTGGACGGCGACGGCCGTGTCGCAGATCATCCTGCGCCGCCGGGCGGATGCCGCGGGCGAGACGCTGCCGATGCGGATGTGGGGGTTCCCCTGGCTGTCGGTCGTGACGCTCGCGCTGCTGGCCGGGGTCATCCTGCTCGCCATGCTCGACGAGGCCGCCCGCATCCAGCTGCTGCTGACGATCGGGCTGACCATCGTGCTGGTGATCGTCGCGCGACTCACGCGGGGCTCCGCCCGACCCGGCGTTCTCAAGGCCGATCCGGCGATCCCGGAGAACGTGGAGCAGCGCTGATGCAGCTCGACCGGCTGGATGCCGCCCTCATCCGCCTGCTGACGGACGAGCCGCAGCTGCCGGTGCTGGAATGCGCCCGGCGTCTCGGGGTGGCGCGCGGGACGGTGACGAGCCGTCTCGCGCGCCTCCACGAGAGCGGCGTCATCGAGGGCATCGTGCCCCGCCTCGAGCCGCGGGCGTTCGGCTACGGCCTGACCGCGTTCTGCCTCGTCGAGATCGACCAGAAGGTGGGCCACGACGACGTCGCGACCGCCCTCGCCGAGGCGATCCCGGAGATCGTCGACATGTACACCGTCACGGGGGCGAGCGACATGCAGCTGCGCGTCGTCGCGCCCGACGCCGGGCTCATGCAGGACGTCCTCGACCGCATCGCGGTGGTGCCGGGAGTCGCCCGTACGGCGTCGTCGATCGCGATGCGCACGCACCTGTCGGGGCGGATGCTCCCGCTCGTGGAGCATGCGGTCCGTCAGGCGCCGTGACGGTCAGATCCAGGTGACGATCCAGTTGTGCAGGCGCCAGTACGTGTACGGCACTTCCATGCCCGTCCACACCGGATACCAGAACGCGGAGATCACCGTCACCGCGACCAGGTAGACGACCACGACCCGCTGGCCCGCGAGGCGCCTGCGGTTCGTGGCATCCGGCCCGCCGGCGATCTCGCGCAGCGCGAAGGCGATCGCGAGCAGCATGAACGGCAGGATCGCGATCGTGTAGAACTGGAAGATCGTGCGCTGCGGGTACTCCAGCCACGGCAGGTACGTCGCCGCGATGCCGGTCAGCACGAACGCGTACGTCGATTCCCGCCGCAGGATGAAGGCGACGAGCAGGAAGATCGCGGCGGCCACCCCGCCCCACCAGATCAGCGGGTTCGGGATGCTCGAGATCGCCTGCACGCACCCGACGGCGTCCCCGCAGCCCTTGCGCTGCGACCAGTACATGGACGTCGGCCGGATGAGCAGCGCCCACTGCCACGCCGGGCTCGCGTAGCTGTGCGGCGTCGTCAGCGACACGTTGAACTGGTACATCTCCTGCTGGTACTTCCACAGGCTCTGCAGCGGCAGCGGCACCCAGGCGAAGAACCCGGTGGCGGGGTGCGGGTCGGCCGCGTGCCGGTCCCAGCCCTTGTCGGTGACGAGCCACCCGGTCCAGGAGGCGAGGTAGACGACGAACGCCACCGGCACGGACACGAGGAACGACGCCAGCCCCTGCCGCAGCCCGTCCGTGGCCCAGTTCAGCACGCCGAGACGCCGTCGGGCGAGCAGGTCGGTCACGATGACGTAGACGCCCACGCCGGCGATGACGTACAGCCCCGACCACTTGACGGCGGTCGCCGCCCCCGCCGAGACGGCGGCGGCGATGAGCCACCAGCGGCCCCACATCACCGGTCCCCAGTGGACCCCGCCGTGCTCGTCGGCACGTGCCGCGATCCCCGCGGCGAGGCGGCCGAGCTGCCGTTCCCGGTCCAGCAGCACGAACCAGAACGTCAGCAGGATGAAGAAGGTGAGGATGCCGTCCAGCAGCCCGGTGCGGCTCAGCACGATGCCGAGACCGTCGATCGCCAGCAGGAAGGCCGGGATCGTCGCGAACACGACCGAGCCGGTGAGGCGCTTCGCGACGAGATACAGCAGCAGCACGGTCGCCGTGCCTGCCACCGCCACCATGAATCGCCAGCCGAACGAGGAGTCCGGTCCGAACAGCCACATGCCGATGCCGATGATCCACTTGCCGAGCGGCGGGTGCACGACGTAGCTGCCGACGGCTGTGTAGAGGTCGGTGTGCCCGCGCGCGAACGCATCGTCGACGTTCGGCGGCCACGTGCCGGGGTACCCGAGCTTCCACTGGCTCCAGGCATCCTTCACGTAGTACGTCTCGTCGAAGACGAGCGCGTGCGGATGCCCCAGGTCGACGAACCGCAGCAGGCCCGCGAGCATCGTGACGAGCGTCGGTGCGAGCCAGCGCCAGAGCCGCTGCTGCCGCGCGCTCGCGCGCACCCGCACCGCCCACCGGTCGTACAGCGAGGGCTTCGTGTCGGGGATGAGCAGGTCGGCCGTCGCCATGGGCCCCAGCCTATGCTGGGGCTCGTGATCATCCTCGCGGCGACGCCCATCGGCAATCTCGGGGACGCGTCGGCGCGGCTGCGCGAGGCCCTGGAGACCGCCACCGTCATCGCCGCGGAGGACACCCGCACCACGCAGCGGCTGCTCGCCGCGCTCGGCATCGCGAACCGTCCGCGTCTGATCGCGCTGCACGACCACAACGAGAAGGACCGCGCCGCCGAGATCGTGGAACTCGGAGCCGCCGGCGACGTGCTGGTGCTGAGCGACGCCGGGATGCCGACGGTCAGCGACCCCGGATACGGCGTCGTGGCCGCAGCGGCCGCGGCCGGAGTCGAGGTCACCGCGATCCCCGGCCCGAGTGCCGTCGTCACCGCGCTCGCCGTCGCCGGCCTCCCCACCGACCGCTTCACCTTCGAGGGGTTCGCGGCCCGCAAGCAGGGGGAGCGGCGCAGCGCCCTGCGAGCCCTCGCCTCCGAGCCCCGCACGATGGTGTTCTTCGAATCCCCGTCCCGGGTCGCGCAGACCCTCGCCGACATGGCGGACGCGTTCGGCGCCGACCGGCCCGCGGCCGTGTGCCGCGAGCTCACCAAGCTCCACGAGGAGGTGCGCCGGGGCGGTCTGGCCGAACTCGCGGCCTGGGCGGACGGCGGGGTGCGCGGCGAGATCGTGGTGGTCGTCGGCGGCGCCGCGCCGCGCGCCGTCGAGTTCCCGGACGCGGTCACCCAGGTGCTCGAGCTCGTGCGCACCGGCGTGCGGCTCAAGGAGGCAGCCGCCGAGGTGTCCGCGCACACCGGTCATTCCTCCCGGGAGCTCTACCAGGCGGCCCTCGCCGTACGCGGCTGACATGAAGGAAAAGCACGGCATCCGCACGAATTAGACTCGTCGGGTGACTTCAGGCCACTCCTTCTACATCACGACACCGATCTACTACCCCAGTGACGTGCCGCACATCGGCCACGGCTACACGACCGTGGCGGTGGACACGCTCGCGCGTTGGCACCGGCAGTCCGGGGACGACACCTGGATGCTCACCGGCACGGACGAGCACGGTCAGAAGATGCTGCGCGCGGCCGCCGCCAACGGCGCGACCCCGCAGGAGTGGGTGGACAAGCTCGTCACCGAGTCGTGGTTCCCGCTGCTGCAGACGCTGAACGTCGCCAACGACGACTTCATCCGCACCACCCAGCCGCGTCACGAAGAGCGGGTGCAGGCGTTCGTGCAGGCCATCCACGACCGCGGGTACATCTACGCGGGCGAGTTCGAGGCGCTGTACTGCGTCGGCTGCGAGGAGTTCAAGACCGAGTCGGAGATCGTCGACGGCACCGGCGAGTTCGAGGGGCTCAAGGTCTGCGCGATCCACTCGAAGCCGCTGGAGCTGCTGCAGGAGAAGAACTACTTCTTCAAGCTCAGCGAGTTCCAGGACGCGCTGCTGGACCTCTACAAGAACACGGACTTCGTGCGCCCGGACTCGGCGCGCAACGAGGTCGTCTCGTTCGTCAAGAACGGCCTCAAGGACCTCTCCATCTCGCGGTCCACGTTCGACTGGGGAATCAAGGTGCCGTGGGACGACAGCCACGTCATCTACGTGTGGGTCGATGCGCTGCTCAACTACGCCACCGCCATCGGCTACGGCGCGGATGACGAGGAGTTCGGCCGCCGGTGGCCGGGCCACCACGTCGTGGGCAAGGACATCCTGCGCTTCCACGCGGTCATCTGGCCGGCCATGCTGATGGCGGCGGGCCTGGAGGTGCCGCGCGGTGTCTTCGCCCACGGCTGGCTGCTGGTCGGCGGCGAGAAGATGTCCAAGTCGAAGCTCACCGGCATCGCGCCCACCGAGATCACCGACGTGTTCGGCTCGGACGCCTACCGGTTCTACTTCCTCTCCGCGATCCCGTTCGGTCACGACGGCTCGTTCTCGTGGGAGGATCTGTCGGCGCGCTACCAGGCCGAGCTCGCGAACGGCTTCGGCAACCTGGCGTCCCGCACGATCGCGATGATCGAGCGCTACTTCGAGGGCATCGTGCCGCCCGCCGGCACCTACACCGACGGCGATCTCGAGATCCAGCGGATCACGGCGGATGCCGCGACGACGGCGGATGCCGCGGTGGATCGCTTCCGCATCGACGAGGCCATCACGGCCATCTGGACCATCGTCGACGCGCTGAACGGCTACATCACCGACAACGAGCCGTGGGCGCTGGCGAAGGACGACGCCCAGCGTGGCCGCCTCGGCACGGTGCTGTACACCGCGGCGGAGGGTCTGCGCGCCCTCGCGGCGCTGCTGTCGCCGGTGATGCCGATCGCCACCGAGAAGCTCTGGATCGCGCTGGGCGCCGCGGAGACGCTGGGCCGGCTCCCCGACCAGCCGCTGCGGGAGGCCGGAACGTGGGGGCAGCTCCGCCCCGGCACGAGCGTGAACGGCCTGGCGCCCCTCTTCCCGCGCGTCGAGCAGGCCTGATGCCGGACGACCCGTCCACCTACGTCCGGCATCGCGAGAAGGGCTCGCGCGACGTCACCTACCCGGCGTCGCCCGAGCCGCTTCCCGGGCCGATGTACGACAACCACTGCCACCTCGAGATCCAGGACGGTCCGTCCACGGGCTCGGGCGGCCGGGGCATGACGGTGGAGGACCAGTTGGCCCGCGCCGCCGAGGTGGGCATCGTCGGCGTCGTGCAGGCGGGCGGCGACATCGACTCGTCGCGGTGGTCGGCGCAGGCGGCGGCATCCCACCCCCGCGTGCTCGCCGCGGTGGCGATCCACCCGAACGAGGCGCCGGCGTACGCCGAAGCCGGACGCCTCGAGGAGGCCATCGGCGTGATCGACGAGCTCGCGGCGCAGCCGCGGGTGCGCGCCGTCGGCGAGACCGGACTCGACTTCTTCCGCACCGGTGCGGAGGGGCTGCCGGCCCAGTTCGAGAGCTTCGAGGCCCACATCGGCCTCGCGAAGAAGCACGGCATCGCGATGCAGATCCACGACCGCGACGCCCACGACGCGGTCCTCGAGACGCTTCGGCGCGTCGGGGCGCCCGACCGCACGGTGTTCCACTGCTTCTCCGGCGACGAGCAGATGGCCCGGATCGCGGCCGACTGCGGCTACTGGCTGTCGTTCGCCGGCAACATCACGTTCAAGAACGCGCAGAATCTGCGCGATGCGCTGGCCGTCACGCCGCGTGAGCGCATCCTCGTCGAGACGGATGCGCCGTTCCTCACGCCCGCACCGCACCGCGGCCGCCCGAACGCCCCCTACCTGGTGCCGGTGACGCTGCGGTTCATGGCCGCCGAGCTGGGGATGGACCTCGCCGAACTGTGCGCGCAGGTCGCCGCGAACACCCTCGAGGTCTACGGCTCGTTCGACAGCTGAGGCGGTGCGGTCGGCTGAGCCCCCGCTGATCCCCCGGCGGCGCGGTCCGCGACGGGTGCGGCGGCAGCGATGTGCGAGATCGACCGCCACACGATCACGAGGGTGAGCGCCGAGCCCGCGAACGCGAACCACCACGGCGCGGTGAGCCCCCACACCTGGGCGATCACGCCGCCGAGCAGCTGCCCGACGACCATGCCGCCGAACACGCCCACCATGTTGACCGCCGCCATCCGTCCCTGCAGGTGCATGGGGACGAGCCGCTGCCGGACGGTCGTGGAGATCGTCCCCCAGACGAATGCGTACGTGCCGAACACGAACATGATGACGAACGCCACGACGCCCGACGTCGTGAGCGCGAAGGAGAGGTGCATGAGCACCTCGAGGGTGAGGCACACGCGCATGAGCGTGGCGAACGACACGTGCTTCTCGAGCCGGCCGAACAGCGTGACGGCGAGGAGGCCGCCGAGCGCGGACGCGGTGGTGAGTGTGCCGTAACCCACTTCACCCATGTGCAGGTGCTCCGTGGCGTACAGCACGAGCACGCTCCACGGCGCCGACCAGGTCACGTTGAAGACGAGGATGACGATCACGAGCGTCCGCACCGGCGGGTTGCGGCGCAGCCAGTGCAGCCCCTCGCGGATCGGATGCGGGCTGTGCGCGGCCGGGGCATCCGGTGCGCGGTCGGCCGGCGGCACGGTCGCGGAGACGATCCGCGAGATCAGCACGACCGCGAGCAGCACGCACAGCACCTGCACGAAGAAGGGCCAGAACGACCCGACCGCGAAGAGGAACGCACCGAGCGGCGGCCCCGCCATCTGATTGGCGACGAGGTAGCCCGCCTGCATGCGCGCATTGCCGACGCCGAGATCCTCGCTGCGCACCATCATCGGCAGCAGCGTGTTGCCCGCGGAGTTCGCGAACACCTCGGCGGTGCCGTAGAGGAACGCCGCCGTCAGCACGATCCAGATGGTGGCGTGCCCGGTGACGAGGAACACGCACAGCGCGGCGATGACGGCGCCGCGCAGCCCGTTCGCCAGCATCACCATCCGCCGCCGGTCGTGGCGGTCGGCCACCGCCCCCGCATGCAGGCCGAACAGCAACCAGGGCAGGTACTGCAGCATGGCGCCGGCGGCCACGAGCACGGGGGCGTGCGTCATCGATGCGATGAGCAGAGGCGCGGCCGACAGGGCGATCCCGTCGCCGACGTTGCTGGTCCAGAACGCGCCGATCAGCCACCGGAAGTCGCGCCCGAGGCGCGGCGGTGCGACGAGGTCGACGAGGCTGGGCATCCTTCCATGGTACGAAGGGGCTCCGACATCCGCCGACCGGCACGACACCCGCCCTCCGGCGCGTCCGGCGGGCCGCTGCCGGGCAGAATGGGGGGATGATCGAACTGCTGGGCGCCGCCGAGATCCGTTCCCTGGCCGCCGAGCTGGACGTCACCCCGACGAAGAAGCTCGGGCAGAACTTCGTCGTCGATGCGAACACCGTCCGCAAGATCGTTCATGTCTCGCGGGTCGAGGCCTCCGAGCGCGTGGTCGAGGTCGGGCCGGGGCTCGGGTCGCTGACCCTCGCGATCCTCGAGACCGGTGCGTCGGTGACCGCCGTCGAGATCGACCACCGTCTCGCCGCGCGGCTGCCCGAGACCGCCCGCGCGCACGGGGTGCCCCCGGAGGCGCTGACGGTGGTGGATGCCGACGCCCTGCGCGTCACGGAGCTCCCCGGCGACCCGACGGTGCTGGTCGCCAACCTGCCCTACAACGTCTCCGTGCCGGTGCTGCTGCACTTCCTCGAGACCTTCCCGCACCTGCAGCGCGGAGTCGTCATGGTGCAGGCCGAGGTCGGGGAGCGGCTCGCCGCCCCGCCCGGCTCCAAGGTGTACGGCGCACCGAGCGTCAAGGCCGCCTGGTACGGCCCGTGGCGGCTCGCCGGGACGGTGTCGCGCCACGTGTTCTGGCCGGTGCCGAACGTGGACAGCGTGCTCGTCGCGTTCGAGCGGGATGCCGCGCCGCGCGGCACCGAGGAGGAGCGCCGGCGCACCTTCGCCGTGGTCGACGCGGCGTTCGGTCAGCGTCGCAAGATGCTCCGCCAGGCCCTCGCCCCGCTGCTCGGCGGCTCGGCCGCCGAGGCTTCCGCGGTGCTCGAGCGCGCCGGGGTGGCGCCCACGGATCGCGGCGAGCAGCTGACGATCGACGACTTCGTGAGGATCGCCCGCACCGCGCCCTGAACCGGGTGTATCAGCCGGCGGGATCCGGCTCTCCTCCTGGACAGGACTCGCCCCAGGAGGACGCCATGCCCCGCAATCTCGTGCTCTGCCTCGACGGAACCGCGGGCGAGGTCCGCTCCCGCAAGACCGACTCGAATCCGGTGCAGACCTACGACCTGCTGGACCTGTCCGACCCGGCCCGGCAGATCGCGTTCTACACCGCGGGCGTCGGCACCGAAGCCGCACCCGGCGCGTGGGGGCCGCTCGCGCGCTGGATCACCCGCATGGGCGGTCTGATCTGGGGGAAGGGCCTGCGGGCGAACCTCGGCGACGCCTACCTGTGGCTCGTCAAGAACTGGGAGCCGGGCGACCGCGTGTTCGTCTTCGGGTTCAGCCGCGGGGCCTTCACCGCGCGGGCACTGGTCGGGATGCTGCGCACGATCGGGCTGCTGCGGCGCGGCACCGAGAACATGCTGCAGTTCGCCGTGGCGCTGTACGCCCGGCGCGGCGGCTCGGAGAACGTGGACTGGCCGACGATCGACCGGTTCGTCGACGTGTTCTGCCGGCATCCGGACGGGCGCCGCACCATCCCCGTGACGTACCTCGGGGTGTGGGACACCGTCAAGGCGCTCGGCATCGCGCGGTTCGCCCCGGACTGGCCGTTCACCCGCAAGCTGCCCAACGCGCAGCGCATCCGCCACGCGGTCTCGATCGACGAACGGCGCCGCCCGTTCCGCGAGAACCTCGTGGATCCGGCCCACCCGAACTGCGAGGAGGTGTGGTTCGCGGGCATCCACGTCGACGTCGGCGGCACGTTCGGCGACGACTGCCGGCTGTCGACGATCACCCTGCGCTGGGTGCTGGAAGGGGCGCGTCAGGAGGGTCTGCTGCTCAAGCAGGTGGGGCCGCCCGACACCGTCACCACCCTGTTCGCGGCCGTCGCGGCCTCCGACGCGCTCGGTGGCGCGCACCGCAACAGGGCGGTGTGGGATCTGCTGGTTCCTCGCCGCCGCCCGAGCCCCGCCGGGGCGCACTTGCACTCCACGGTGCGGGAGCGCATCGCGGCCGTGCCGGCCTACCGTCCGCGCATCCCCGAGGACGTGGTGTGGGCCGACGCGGACTGGACCGCGGTCGCTCCGCCGGCCCGGCCACGCGATGACGGATGACGGCGCTGCGCGCTAGCCTCGTCAGCATGACTGAATCGTCGCGGCTGTCCACGAACGTTCCCGACCTGCACCGTCCGTACGCGGCGGCCGCCGACCGCTACGGACGCCTCGGCTACCGCCAGGTGGGGGTCTCCGGCCTCTACCTGCCCCCGATCTCCCTCGGCCTGTGGTGGAACTTCGGCGACAACATGCCGATCGACAACCAGCGCGCGCTGCTGCGGCACGCCTTCGACAACGGCATCACGCATTTCGACCTCGCCAACAACTACGGCCCGCCGTACGGTTCGGCCGAGAAGAACTTCGGCCGCCTCTTCCGCGAGGACTTCCGCCCGTACCGCGACGAGCTGATCATCTCGTCCAAGGCGGGCTGGGACATGTGGCCGGGCCCGTACGGCGAGTACGGATCGCGCAAGTACATCCTCGCGAGCGCAGACCAGTCGCTCGGCCGGATGGGTCTCGACCACGTCGACATCTTCTACTCGCACCGCTTCGACGACGTCACCCCGCTCGAGGAGACCATCGGCGCCCTGGACACCCTCGTGCGGCAGGGCAAGGCGCTCTACGTCGGCATCTCGTCGTACAGCGCCGAGCGCACCGCCGAGGCGGTCGTCATCGCGCAGAGCCTCGGCACGCCGCTGGTGATCCACCAGCCGTCGTACTCGATCCTCAACCGGTGGATCGAGGACGGCCTCACCGGCGTGCTCGACAAGACCGGGCTGGGCGCGATCGCCTTCACTCCGCTCGCGCAGGGCCTGCTGACCGACAAGTATCTCGGCGGCGGCCACGCGGACCGCGCCCAGAAGCGCCGGTCGCTGCCGGACTCGCCCCTGTCCGAGCGGGGGCTCACGATCGTGCGCGGCCTGAACGTGGTCGCCCAGGAGCGCGGCCAGACACTCGCGCAGATGGCGCTGCAGTGGGTGCTGCGCACCCCGACCGTGACCTCGGCCCTCATCGGCGCCTCGCGCACGTCGCAGCTCGACGAGAACCTCGCCGCACTCGACGGCCCGGCGTTCTCGGCCGAGGAGCTCGAGCGCATCGACGTGCTCTCGGCCGGTCTCGGCGACGAGGACGACGTCGATCTGTGGAAGGTGTCGGCCGCCCTGTGAGCGAGGCGCTCGCACACGCGAGCGTGCACGTGCGCGCTCCGGGCAAGATCAACGTGTTCTTCGCCGTGGGCGCCCTGGGCGCCGACGGGTACCACGAGGTGGCGTCCGCGTATCAGGCCGTGTCCGCGTACGAGGACCTCTGGGCGTCGCCGTCGGACGGGTTCACCGTGGCCGTGGCGGGGTCCGTCGACCTCACGCACGTGCCCCTGGACGACCGCAACCTCGCGGTGCGCGCCGCGCGCCTGCTCGCCGAGCGGTGCGGGGTCGACGCGGGCGTGCATCTGGAGATCCGCAAGGGGGTCCCGGTCGCCGGCGGCATGGGGGGCGGATCGGCGGATGCCGCCGCGGCCCTGGTCGCGTGCGACGCCCTCTGGGGCACGGGGCTCTCGAGCCTCCA
>NZ_DATEJS010000287.1:0-4364 GCF_035277845.1 Microbacterium sp. | reverse complement strand
GCAGCCGCGGCGGCCGCGCACCAGGCTCCGGTCGAGGCCGAAGAGCCCGTGCAGCGCGGCGCGTTCGGTCAGCCGACCTCCACCGCCCCCGCGTCGAACCGCGCCGAGCGCCGCGCGCAGACCAAGAAGAAGTAGCCGACCGACGCAGAGGGGCCGGTTCCTGCGGGAACCGGCCCCTCTGCGTGCGCGCCGGGATCAGGCGTTCCGAGCACACTCGGTCCAGATCGCCGCGCAGTCGTCGCGGCCGCGTCGAGGTGGATCATGTCGAGCGCCGACGTATCGCTGCCGTCCGGGCCGGCGGCGAGAGCGCCGCCGGCCCGGTGCGTGGACTCAGGCGATCGTGTCCGCCAGCGCGCGCAGCGCCTTCTGGAAGGCCTCGACCGGCGGGTGGGTGATGCCCGCGCCGATCATGCCGATGCCCGGATCCTTGTGGGCGATGGCGGTGTTGATGATCGGCAGGATGCCGGTCTCCATCACCTTGCGCACGTCGATGCCGGTGGGCACGCCCATGAAGTCGAGCGCCGGGATGGTCACGTTCGGGTTGTTGCCCGTCGTGATGGCGTTCATGGTGCGCGAGTAGCCCATGGCCTCGTCGACCGTGCCGCCCACGAGCGCGACGATCGCGGGGGCTGCGGCCATCGCGAAGCCGCCGATCCCGAAGGTCTCGGTGATGGCCGAGTCGCCCATGTCGAGGCCCGAATCGGCCGGGGTGTAGCCGGCGAACATCGGGCCGATGACCTCCTGCGCGGGACCGGTGAACCACCGGCCGCCGGTGCCCGACACGCGGATGCCGAAGTCGACGCCGTTGCGGGCCATCGTCGTCACCACGGTGGAGTTCTCGATGCCGTTCGCGGCATCCAGCGATGCCTTGGCGGTGACCATCCACGTCGGACCGGAGAAGTAGTCCGAGGATGCCACGAAGTCGAAGACCTCGCGCTTCTCCTTCGTGGTGAAGTCGGTCTCCAGGATGTACGGCGCCAGCGCCTGGATCAGCAGGGTGGTGCCGGCGACGTTGCGGTTGTGCGCCTCGTCGCCCATGTGCAGGGCCTGCGACAGCATGAGGCGCAGGTCGATGCCGTCGGTGTTCAGCGCCATGGCGCCCGCGAGCACCGGGCCGAACACGTCGCGCATCCAGTTGAGGCGGTCGATCACGGACTGGTCGTTGGCGCCGAAGCGCAGGATCTTCGACAGCTGCTCGGACAGGTTCGTGAACGCGAGGTTGCCGTGCGTGCGGTTGCGCACCTTGTGCACCCACATGCTCGCGCTCGTGACGCCGGCCATCGAGCCGACCGACTGGTGCTCGTGGCACGGGGAGAAGGTGATCTCACCGGATGCGGCGAGCTCGAACGCCTCGTCGAGGTCCTTGGCCAGGCCCTCGAAGACGAGCGCGCCGGTGACGGCGCCCTTCATCGGGCCCGACATGCGGGGGAACTCGATGGGCGGGCCGGAGTGCAGGATCGTGGTCTTCGTCATGCCCGGGACCGTGTCGATCGCCTGGCCGAAGCCTTCGAGGAAGGGCTGCGACGACAGGATGCGCTCGAGGGCGACCTCGTTGGCGGCGTTGATCTTCTCCGCGACGGCCGGGTCCTCGAGACGGCTGAGCGCCGCGATGACCTCGGGGTCCCCGCCGCCCGGCGGCGTCCAGTCCATCAGCACGGGCTCGACGCCCTGCGTCTTCAGGTCATCGGCGAACATGTCGAGGCCGAGGTTGACCGGCTTCAGATCGGTGTCGAACAGTTCGTTCACGCTCATCAGTTGTCACCCTTCGCGACGAATTCACGGGCGAGGAGCCCGAGGTTGGTGGAGGAGGAGGCGATGGTCACACCGGCCGCCTCCAGCTGGGCGACCTGACCTGCGATGGTCGGGGTGTCCAGGTCCGTGCCGAGCACGTAGCCGAGGATCTCGAGGTGCTGACCGCGGGCGGCCGCCTTCTGCTTGGCCTCGGTGATGGCCGGGATCGTCACGCCCACCGGGTCCTCGTGGGCGCCGAAGCCGAGCACGAAGTCCATGGCGATGACGCCGACCTCGGGGTCGTCGGCCTCCTGCACGAGACGCTGCACGCGCAGCGACGGGTCGATCATGGGGTGCGGACGGCCGTTGGTGAAGTCGTCGTCGCCCATGTCGAGGAAGGTGTGCTCGCGGGAGGCATCCATCGCGCCCAGCTTGTAGGCGGGGTTCTTCTGGATGTTGGAGTACACGTTCTCGTACTTGCCCAGGGCCGCGAACATCGACTCGTCGCACAGCGTGCCGCCGCAGAACAGACCGCGGACGTACTTCTGCTCGGGGGCGAGCTTGGCGCGCACCTCCTCGATGAGCGGAAGGTTGAGCGGGTGCGTGTCGAGCGTCGACTCGTCGATGCCGGATGCCACGACGGCGGCGATGGCGGTGGGCTTGGTGCCCTGGACCATGGTCACGTTGTCGTAGCCGGACTCGGTGCGCTCGGAGCCCAGGAACGTGACCACGACCGGCTTGGAGGCGGCCCCGGCGACGGCGAGCACCTTCTCGGCGACGTCCTCTGCCGGGGGCTTGGAGACGACCACGATGACCGAGGTCGCCGGGTCGGCGTCGAGGGCCTTGATGCCGTCGATCATCGAGATGCCGCCGATCTCGGTGCTGAGGTCGCGGCCGCCGGTGCCGATCAGCTGCGACACGCCGCCGCCGAAGTCGTGGATGCGCACCGAGAGCTCCTGGCTTCCGGTGCCGGAGGCGCCGACGATGCCGATGGTGCCGCGGCGCACCGCGTTCGAGAACGCGAGGCCGACGCCGTTGATGATGGCGGTGCCGCAGTCGGGGCCCATCACGAGCAGGCCCTTCTCGTGGGCGAGGTCCTTCAGCGCGAGCTCGTCCTCGACCGACACGTTGTCGGAGAAGATCATGACGTGCTTGCCGGCGTTCAGCGCCTTGCGCGCCTCGCGGGCGGCGAAGGCGCCGTTGACCGAGATGAGCACGAGGTTGCTGTCCGGCACCTCCTCGAACGCGCCGTCGAGGGTGCGGTAGCGCACCTCGGTCGTGCCGCCGGCGGCCTTGTCCTTGCGGGCGAGGATGTCGTTCACGGACTGGATGGCCGCCTCGATCGCGTCGTCTTCGGCGTCGATCACGATCATCAGGTCGCTGGGCTTCGCTTCGTCGATCGCGGCATCCTGCACGCCGACGTTGAGCAGCACCTCCTTGTTCATGGGGGTGGCCATGCCGAGGAGCGCCTGCGTGACGCCGTCGACGGCGTTCGCCTTGGTGCTCATGGACATGAGCGACACCGAGTCGAGGTAGGTGTTCTTCCTGATTTCGATGTGTCTGGTCATCGTGGTCCTTTCGGGGAGTGTCAGGCCTGGGGGCGTTCGAGGATGGCGACGATCTCGGCGAATCCGCGCTCGCGGGCGAGCTCGACGGGCGGGATTCCCCACGGGTCGGGCATGCCGGGCTTCGCGCCGTGGGCGAGCAGCAGCTCCACGATCTGCTGACGCGCCGGGCCGCCGTCCCCGAGGATGATCGTCTCGATGAGAGCGGTCCAGCCGAGGTTGTTGGTGAGGTTCACATTGATGCGGGTGTTCTCCAGCAGGTAGCGCACGACCTCCAGGTGGCCCTTCTCGGCCGACGGGGTGAGGCCGTTGCCGCCCATGCGGGTGAGGCGCTTCAGGTCGGCGCCGGCCTCGGCCATGAGCTTCACGAGCTCGAGGTCGTCGTCGATGCAGCCGTAGAGGAACGCGTTGGAGCACGTCTGGTCCTGCGCGTCGATGTCGACGCCCTCCGCGATGAGGGCGCGGACCACGTCGAGGTGACCGCCTCGCGCGGCGTGGAGGATGGCGGTGGCCTCTTCGCCGTCGACCGCGTCCTTGTCGGCCCCGTCGGCGAGAGCGGCGCGCACACCGTCGAGGTCGCCGGCCGCGGCGGCGGCGAGGTAGCGCGCGTCGGCGGTGGCCATGGCCAGATCCCGCCCGGCGACGGTCTCAACGCTGGTCATCGGTGTTTCTCCTTCTCATTGCGGGTGCTTCTCGGTGCAGGGATGCGCCGGTCGCGGTGCCGTCGCGGAGGTCGCTCTCGAGCTCGAGAGCCAGGCGGATGCCGGTCAGGATGTCGTCACCGGACGTGTGCCCGATCTCGCGGATGCGCATCACGGCGAGTTCGACGAGCGCGTCGTCGCCGTCGGCGATCCCGCAGACCAGGTCGTGCAGGCGCTGGCGGGCACGGCCGCAGGCGGCGTGGCGCAGCGTGACCGCGCCGAGCAGTGTCGTGGCATCGCGATCGTCGGCCGCGGCGGCGATCGCGGGCAGCCGTGCGGCCAGGTGCATGCCGGGCTGCGCGGCGAGGAAGGCGAGTCCGGTGAGGATGTCGTCGCCGGTGGGCGTGAGGCCCTCGCCGAGGCCGAG
>NZ_DATEJS010000286.1:0-3100 GCF_035277845.1 Microbacterium sp. | reverse complement strand
GGGAGATCCGGCCCTCGTCGTCGGAAGGGGCGTCAGGCGAGCTCGACGAGGGATGCCGCCAGCCCGACGTAGCCGGCCGGCGTGAGCGCCAGCAGACGCTGACGGGCCTCCTCGCCGATGTCGAGTCCGCGCACGAACTCGGCGAGTTCCGCGGCGCCGACGCGGCGGCCGCGGGTGAGGTCCTTGAGCAGGGCGTACGGGTCGCTGATCTGCGAACGGCCGGCCACGATCTCGGCGCGCACCACGGTCTGGATGGCCTCGGCGAGCACCTCCCAGTTGTCGTCGAGGTCGGCCAGCAGCACGTCCTCGCGCAGCAGGATCTCGCCGAGCCCGCGCAGCAGGTTGTCGAGCGCGAGCAGGGAGTGCCCGAACGCGACGCCGATGTTGCGCTGCGTCGTCGAATCGGTGAGGTCGCGCTGCATGCGGCTGGTCACCAGCGTCTGCGCGAGCGTGGTGAACAGCCCGCCGGCGATCTCGAGGTTGGCCTCGGCGTTCTCGAAGCGGATCGGGTTGATCTTGTGCGGCATCGTCGAGGAGCCGGTGGCGCCCGCGACGGGGATCTGCGCGAAGTAGCCGAGCGAGATGTAGGTCCAGATGTCGGTCGCGAGGTTGTGCAGGATGCCGCCGGCGTGCCGTGCGCGGTCGTACAGCTCGACCTGCCAGTCGTGGGACTCGATCTGGGTGGTCAGCGGGTTGAACCCGAGTCCGAGCGACTCGATGAACCCGCGCGAGATCTCCGGCCAGTCGACATCCGGGTCGGCGGCGAGGTGCGCCGACCAGGTGCCGGTGGCGCCGGAGAACTTGGCCAGGAAGTCGGCGGCGGCGATCTGCTTCGCGATCCGCTCCAGGCGCCACACGAACACGGCGAGCTCCTTGCCCATCGTGGTGGGGGTGGCCGGCTGGCCGTGCGTGCGGGCGAGCATCGCCGCGTCCTGGTGCTGCTGTGCGAGGGTGCGCAGCTTCGCGATCACCTGGTGGAGCTTCGGCAGCCACACATCGTGCACGGCGCGCTTGACGGTGAGCGCGTATGCCGTGGAGTTGATGTCCTCGCTCGTGCAGGCGAAGTGGGTGAGCTCGGCGATGGAGTCGAGGCCGAGGGAGGCGAGGCGGTCGCGCACCAGGTACTCGACGGCCTTGACGTCGTGGCGCGTGACGGCTTCCTTCGCGGCGAGCCAGTCGACGGCATCCTGCCCGAAGTCGAGGTACAGCAGCCGCAGGCGGTCCTTCTGGACGTCGTCGAGGCGGGAGGTGCCGAGCAGGGCGCGGTCGGTGAGGGCGATCAGCCACTCCACCTCGACCTCGACCCGGGCGCGGTTCAGGCCGGCCTCGGAGAGGTAGTCGGAAAGCCCGGCGACCGCGGCGCGGTAGCGGCCGTCGAGGGGGCTGAGGGGCTGAGGAGGCAGAGCGCTCACGGGTCTCCGATGGGGTCGGCGTCAGGAGAGGAGGCGTGCCGGGTCGTGGTGCGCAGAGCGGGTTCGAGCTGCCGGAAGAGCGACCGGCACGCTCGTTCGATCATACCGAGCACGTCGTCGAACATCTCCGGGCCGGCGTAGTAGGGGTCGGACACGTCCGGACCCGTGGCCTCCGGGTCGAACGCCGTGAGCAGATGCACCTTCGCGGCATCCGCCTCGGTGGGGGCGAGCTGGCGGAGCACCCGGGCGTGCGTGCTGTCGAGCGCGACGATGAGGTCGTTCACGGCGAAGTCGGCCGGATCGAACTGGCGGGCGCGATGCAGGCTCCCGTCGTAGCCGCGCCGTTCGAGGGCGGCGACCGTGCGCGGGTCGGCGCGCTCGCCGACATGCCAGTCGCCGGTGCCGGCGCTGCGGGACTGCACGCGATCGCCGAGACCCACCGATTCCGCGAACCGCCGGAAGACGACCTCCGCCATCGGCGACCGGCAGATGTTGCCGGTGCACACGAACTCGACGCGGAAAGTCGAGTCGACGGGGGTCGACATGCTCCCATTGTGGACCGGGTTCGAGAACTCCCCGGGCATTTGGATGAGAACGCTGTCAACCGGCCCGTCTCCGTCCACAGCGCGGGCTCGGCAGCGGGGTTGTCCACAGCCGAGCGGATGGTCTGGCGGTGCGTGGACGACCCGGCCACGGTGGCGGGATGCTGCCAGCTCTCGCCACCCCAGACCTGCCCGCCCGCATCGCCGAAGTCCAGGCGATCGGACGCGAGCTCGAAGACCTCCGACTCGAGGCGATCGGGATCGGAGGAAGGCTGGGCGAGATCGCGACCGACACGACATGGACGTCGCGGGCCATGGCGGAGTACCGGCGCGGCGTGGCGGGGCTGCAGAACGACCTCGACGGGTTCGCGGGGAAGCTGGCGGCGGCGTGCGACTTGCTCCGCGGTGTGGTGAACGAGATCGTGACGGCCGAGCTGCTGCGCTCGGCGCACCCGGGCACGACGGTGGCATGGTGAGCGGCGCCGGAGACGTGCAGATCTCGGGCGGCGGCGCCGTCGCCGTCGACACCGGCTCGCTGCGGGCCGCGGCCGACCGGTTCCGCAGTGAGGCCCGGCAGCTTCAGCAGCTCGCCGCGGAGCTCGGCTGGTGCGCGGCACAGGTGCTCGAGCGCACCGGTGCGTTCGGCGCCGCCGCGTCGGAATTCGTGCTGCGCCTCGATGAGGATGCCGGAGCGCTCTCCGGCGAGGCGGACCGGATCGCGGGGCGGCTCACGGAGGCGGCGGCGCTGTACGAGGTCGTCGAGCAGCGCGTCGCACTCGAACAGGCCGAATCGCAGGGCGATGGCCACGCGACGGCGGCTGCGCACGCGCGGATCGGTGCGCTCCTCGCGGAGCATCCGGGAATCGACGAGCAGGCCGATGCCCTGCTCACAGCCTGGCGCGACGAGCAGACCGCACAGATGGAGGAGATCGCGCTCGAGCTGCTGCCGGTCGGAGTGCCGTACGCGCCGAGCTTCGGGCTGCCCATCGGCCCGGCGGGTTCACGGCAGCTGGGCGCGGACGTCGCGGCGCTGGTCGCCGGCCTCGGGTTCGGGAAGATGCGTCCGGGCACGACCGGCGCGGCGCCGGGCCCGGTCACCGTGCGGCAGCTGGGTGCGGCGACGGCGGGGCGGGCCCCGCGCGATCT
>NZ_DATEJS010000285.1:0-2670 GCF_035277845.1 Microbacterium sp. | reverse complement strand
CATGCAGGTCGGCATCGGCCTCGGCTGGACGATGATCGTGTTCGCGGTGCTGTGCGTGATCGGCATCTTCTTCGTCTACTTCTTCCTCCCCGAGACGAAGGGCCATTCGGTGGAGGAGGTCGTGCGCCTGTTCGAGGGGCCGGTCAACCGCAAGGATCCGTCGCAGCCGTCGGTGGTGCGCTGAGTTCTGTCGCCGGACGCGCCCGCTACGCCGCGGCGCGTGCGGGCTGCGGCATCCGGTCGCGGGATGCCTCGCCCGCCGTCCACGTGCGGTACCCGCCGTCGAGGTTCACGACGTCGAACCCGCGCTGGCTCAGGATGCGTGCGGCGGTGTGCCCGCGCTGGCCGACCGCGCAGTGCACCACGACCGGCCCGTCCGGGATCTCGGCGAGTCGATCCCGCAGCTCGTCGACCGAGATGTTCACCGAACCGGGAATGGCCCCGGCGGCGTGCTCGGCCGGGCTGCGCACGTCGAGCAGCACGGCGCCCGCATCCATCGCGGCGTCCAGCTCGTGCCACTGGATCGCCCGCGTGGTGCCGGTGCGGAGGTTCTCGGCGACGTACCCGAGCTGGTTGACCGGGTCTTTCGCGGAGCCGAACTGAGGTGCGTACGCGAGCTCCAGCCGGGCCAGGGCGGAGGCGGTGATGCCGCCCGCCATCGCCACCGCCAGGACGTCGATCCGCTTGTCGACGCCGTCGCCGCCGACGATCTGGGCGCCGAGGATCGCGTCGGTCGCCGGATCGACGAGCAGCTTCATCGACATGTCCCGCGCGCCCGGGTAGTACGTGGCGTGCGAGGCCGGATGCGTGTGGATGACCCGGTGCGGGCGCTGCGCGGCGAGCAGCTGCCGCTCGCTCCAGCCGGTCTTGGCGGCGACGAGGTCGAAGACCTCGACGATCGCGGTGCCGAGTGCCGGGGCGTTGTGCTCGTCGCGCCCGGCGATGACGTCGGCCACGGAGCGTCCGTGGCGGTTGGCGAGGCCCGCCATGGTGACCAGCGACTCCTCGCCGGAGAGCGCGTCGACCTTCTCGACGCCGTCACCGACGGCCGAGATGTGCGGGACGCTCGTGCGGCCGCGCGTGTCCACCGCGATGCCTCCGGTCGGACCCAGCCGCGCGCCCGCGAGCCGCGCCAGGTGCACGTTCGGGACGACGCCCGCGGCATCCACGATGAAGTCCGCGCGCACGCGCCCGCCGTCGGCGAGCACCGCCTCCCCGTGCTCGATCCGCTCGACCGTCGCCGACGTGCGCACGTCCACCCCGCGACGGCGCAGTTCGGCCTCGATCGGCGCGGCCATCTCGGGATCCAGCGGCGACAGCACGTGCGCGCCCCGCTGGACGAGGGTCGTGCGGATGCCCCGGCGCACCAGGTTCTCGACGGCTTCGAGCCCGATGAACCCACCGCCGATCACGAGCGCGGACGCCGGTTCGGCGGCGGCGTCGATGAGGGCGCCGATCGCGTCGACGTCCTCGACGGTGCGCAGGGTGCGCGTCGGGATGCCGTCGCCGTCAGCCGCGGTGCGCGCGGAGGCGCCGACGGCGAGCACGAGCTCGTCGTAGGTTTCGCGGCGCTCGTCGCCGGTGGCGAGCTCGAGCACCGTGACGATGCGGTTCTCCGGGTCGATGCCGGTGACCTCGTGGCCCACCCGCACGTCCAGGCGGAAGCGCGCGGCGAGGGATCCGGGGGTCTGCAGCAGCAGCGCGGCGCGGTCGCGGATCACGCCGCCGACGTGGTACGGCAGGCCGCAGTTCGCGTACGACGCGTACGGCCCGCGCTCGAGCACCACGATCTCGGCGGTCTCGTCGAGTCGTCGCAGCCGCGTCGCGGCCGACATTCCGCCGGCGACACCGCCCACGATCACCGTCTTCACGTCGCACCCCTTCCCGGGCCGGGATCCTCTGTATACCCTGCCCCGTATTCTGTTATACCCTAGGGGGTAAGCAAAACCCCAATCGAGAGGATCCCCACCATGTGTCGTGCCGTCCCCTGCCGGACCTGCGGAAAGACCACCTGGGCCGGCTGCGGCCAGCACGTGGATTCCGTACGCCGCTCGGTACCCGCCGCCCAGTGGTGCGGCGGCCACGAGAGCAGCCCCGCGCCCACGGGCGGCTTCTTCTCGCGCCTGTTGGCGCGGAGCTGACGATGGCCTCCGCGACCGACGCCCCGCAGACGCAGAAGCAGGTGCTCAACCGCCTGCGCCGCGCACAGGGTCAGCTGAACGCCGTGATCCGCGCGATCGAGGGCGGAGCTGGATGCCGCGACGTCGTCATCCAGCTCGCCGCGGTCTCGAGCGCGCTCGACAAGGCCGGATTCCAGATCATCGCGACCGCCATGCGCACGTGCGTCGCCGGCCCCGCCGACGAGTCCGACCCGATGACCGTCGAAGAGCTCGAGAAGCTCTTCCTCACGCTCACCTGAGACGGCGGGCTCAGGTCGCGTTCCAGAGGTCCCGGTAGTACGCGAGCCGGGCGCGGTCCGGCTCCACGCCGTACGCCTCGATCAGGGCGTCCTGCCACCCCGGGCCGTAATTCCACTCGGTGCTCATGGACGCCACCGCGATGTCCGCCCAGCGGTCGGCGACGCCGAGCGCGCCGACGTCGACATGCGCGATCCAGCGGCCGGCGGCATCCAGCAGCGTGTTCGGGCAGCAGGCATCGCCGTGGCAGACG
>NZ_DATEJS010000284.1:0-21583 GCF_035277845.1 Microbacterium sp. | reverse complement strand
GGGGGAGCCACGGCGGGGCATCCTCGACGCGCACGGCGATGCCGCCGTCGGCGGAGGGGAGGACGAGACCGGCGCGGGAGACCTCGACCACCGCACCGGCGGCGATTCCGCGGGCATCCCAGTCGCCCATCGGAACCCGGATCGTCGCCGGGGCATCGTCCAGGCTGTCGTCGGCGATCGCGATGAGCTCGTCGCCGCAGAGCACGTTGACGACGCGACGGTGCACCGAGTGCACTGCGGCGTGCGCGTCATCGGCGAACGTACGCTCGGCTGCGCCTGAGAGCGTTTCCGCAAGCGCAGCATCCCAGCTGGTCGCACGGATCGCGACCGGGGTGGCGACGGGGGTCATCGTCTTCTCTCCGGGATGTCCGGCACCGTGGATGTGCGGCGTCGGGCACCTTTACGTTGTGTTGCCTTCAGGTATACCATTTACTCGAATGGAATACCATTCCTAACTCTGGCATACCAGAAGACCTCAACCAAGGAGAACAGCATGCGCGTCGTAGTGGCACTCGGAGGCAACGCCCTCGCCCGTCGCGGGGAGCCGATGACCGCGGAGTACCTGCGGTCGAACGTCAGGTCCACCTGCGAGTCGCTGGCGTCGCTCGCCCGCGACAACGAGATGGTCATCACGCACGGCAACGGGCCGCAGGTGGGCCTGCTGGCCCTGCAGAACCTCGCCTACCAGGACGTGGCGGCCTATCCGCTGGACATCCTCGGCGCCGAGACCCAGGGCATGATCGGCTACGTCGTGCAGCAGGAGCTGTCCAACGCGCTCGGCGGCGAGCGCGAGGTCGCCGGCATCGTCACGACCACGGTGGTCGACGAGAACGACCCGGCCTTCGACCGCCCCACCAAGCTCATCGGCCCGACGTACTCGGCTCAGGATGCCGCCGAGGCCGCCGCGGAGTACCGCTGGACCATCGCGAAGGACGGCAAGGCGTTCCGCCGCGTCGTGCCTTCGCCGACCCCGCTGTCGATCGTGCAGGCGCCGCTCATCCGGCGCCTGCTCGAAGGCGGCAGCCTCGCCGTCTGCGTCGGCGGCGGCGGCGTGCCCGTCCGCGAGGACTCCAAGGGACGTCACATCGGCGTGCAGGCCGTGGTCGACAAGGACCTCGCCAGCGCCGCCCTCGCCGCAGACATCGGCGCCGACACCCTCATCATGCTCACCGACGGCGACTACGTCAGCGAGAACTGGGGTACCCCGGAGCAGCGCGACATCCACACGGCATCCGCCGACGCCGTGGCCGCGATGAAGTTCGCGGAGGGCTCGATGCAGCCCAAGATCGACGCCGCGATCCGGGTGGCGCGCGCCGGCGGCCGTGCCCTCATCGGCCCGCTCGACCGCCTCGACGACCTGCTGGCCCGCAAGATCGGCACGGAGATCGTGCCGACCCTCGACGAGGGGATCCGCTGGGTCGAGAAGAAGGACGCCAAGAAGGCCGCCTGACCGCGCTGTTCGGTCGGATGACGGTTCCTCCGTCATCAAGTGGCGGGGGAACCGGCCAGGGACGGGGGATGACCTGTGGCCACGGCAGACGAACGGATGCTGGAGTCGACGAGGGTCACATCGCTGCTGCGCGATGCGATCCTCGACGGCGACCGCGATCCCGGCAGCCGGCTCATCGAGCGCGACCTCGCGACGGAGCTCGGGGTCAGCCGGGTTCCGGTGCGCGACGCGCTCAAGGTGCTCGAGGGGGAGGGCCTGGTCGAGCTGCGCCCGCGCACCTGGGCGGTCGTCCGCGAATTCACCGACCACGACCTCGCCGACCTCGACGAGGTCCGCGAGGTGGTCGAGCCCCTCGCCTTCCGGCTCGCCGCCCAGCGCCGGCGACGGGAGGGGCTCGATCGGCTGTGGCAGGCCCTGCAGGACGAGCGGCGCAGCGCCCGGGTCGAGGACCGGGTCGAGGCGCGCCGGGCCGCCGCGGACTTCCACGAGATCGTCACCGAGCTCGCGGACAACGCGCTGCTGATGTACCTCATGCAGAGCATCCGCAGCCGCATGCGCTGGGCGCTGTCCCAGCACGACGACCTGGAGCACATCAGCGCGGAGCACGTCGCGCTCTTCGACGCGATCCGCGACAGCGATCCGGAGCGGGCCGCCGACCTGGCCCTCGCACACATCGAGAGCAGCCGCCGGCAGCGCACCGCGCATGCGCGGGCGCTCGGCGCGCCGACGGATCGCTGACCGCACCCGCTCGTCCGGGCCACCAGGCGGGCATTGGCCCGTCCGGCGACTCGATATCCTGAATCGATGAGCCCCCTTCGCCCGCTCGACCAGTCGACCAAGCTGCAGCACGTCCTCTACGAGATCCGCGGGGCGGCCCTGGCCGAGGCCGACAAGCTGGAGGCCGACGGGCACACCATCCTGAAGCTGAACACGGGCAACCCGGCGATCTTCGGCTTCGACGCGCCCTACCAGATCGTGCGGGACATGATCGAGGCCATCCCGAACTCGCACGGGTACTCCGACAGCCGCGGCATCATGTCCGCGCGGCGTGCCGTCGTGTCGCGCTACGAGCAGATCCCCGGCTTCCCCAAGTTCGACCCGGACGACGTCTACCTCGGCAACGGGGTCTCCGAGCTCATCACCATGACGATGCAGGCGCTGCTCGACGAGGGCGACGAGGTGCTCATCCCGTCCCCGGACTATCCGCTGTGGACCGCGATGACGAGCCTCGGCGGCGGCACCCCGGTGCACTATCTGTGCGATGCCGAGGACGACTGGCAGCCGGTGCTCGACGACATCCGGGCCAAGGTGACGCCGCGCACCAAGGCGATCGTGGTGATCAACCCGAACAACCCGACGGGGGCCGTGTACCGCCGCGAGGTGCTCGAGGGGATCGTGCAGATCGCCCGCGAGAACTCGCTGCTGGTGCTCGCCGACGAGATCTACGACCGCATCCTGTTCGACGGCGCCGAGCACATCAACCTGGCCACGCTTGCGCCCGATCTGCTGTGCCTCACCTTCAACGGCCTCTCCAAGACGTACCGCGTGGCCGGCTACCGCAGCGGATGGCTCGTCATCACCGGGCCCAAGAAGCACGCCCGCGGATTCCTCGAGGGCATCCAGCTGCTCGCTTCGACGCGGCTGTGCCCGAACGTGCCGGCCCAGCACGCGGTGCAGGCGGCGCTGTCCGGTGTGCAGTCGATCGACGCGCTCATCGCCCCGAGCGGGCGTCTGCACGAGCAGCGCGACACCTGCTGGGAGGGGCTGCAGGCCATCCCGGGGGTCTCGTGCTACCGGGCGCAGGGTGCGCTGTACGCCTTCCCCCGGCTCGACCCCGAGGTCCACGAGATCCGCGATGACGCCAAGTTCGTCTATGACCTGCTGGTCGCCGAGCACGTCCTGGTGGTGCAGGGCACCGGCTTCAACTGGCCGACGCCCGACCACTTCCGCATCGTGACGCTGCCCGAGCCGCGCGTGCTCGCCGACGCGGTGGAGCGCATCGGCAACTTCCTCTCCTCGTACCGCCAGTAGACGCTCGCCTGTGGAGGGATCCACGGCCCGGACGCCGCGATCGCGTACGCTCGGCCCCGTGCAGTGGGATCACGTCTTCGAAGACCTGGAGGGGCAGCTCGCGGCGGCGTGGGAGGCCGAGCAGCAATCCCTCGCGGCGGAGCAGGAGCGCCTGCGCATCGCGAAGCTGAGTCTGCGCGATCGCCTGCGCGCAGCCGCGGACGGCGCCTCCGATCTCGTGATCGAGCTGGCGGGGGACTCGCGCCTCACCGCCCGCGTGCAGCTCGTCGGTGAGGACTGGTGCGCGGTGACGGGCACGGACCGACGCATCGTGCTGCTGCCGACGGCCGCGATCACGGCGGTGGGGATGTCTGCTGCCGACCTCGTGCGCACGACGGCCGCGACCCGGCCGCGCAGCTCCCGGCTGGTCGAGCGCATGGCCATGGGCTTCGTGCTGCGCGACCTCGCACGACGGCGGGTGCCCGTCACCGTGCGGCTGCGCACCGGCAGCGCCCTCGCCGGCACCGTCGATCGCGCCGGAGTCGACCACCTCGACCTGGCCCTGCACGACCCGGGGGTGCCGCGACGCGCGGCGGCGGTGAGCGGCATGCGGATGGTGCCGTTCCACGCGGTCGCGTCGGTGCGGCTGGATGCCGGCGACCCGCTCACGGCGTGACCGGCATCCGCTCTCATTCGGCGCGGTGCGAGAACCCCGCTCCCCACACTTCGGGGAAGCTCGCCGCGTTGGACTGCGACCACAGCGCCATCTGGCGGGCCTCCTCGATCTGTTCATCGAGATAGTCGACGACGCTCGTCTCCTCGATGCGCCACTGCGGCGGCACGCCGATGCGGGCCCCGCGCAGGCGCCCCTCCATCACGAGCGAGATCACTTCATCGACGTCGATGCTGAGCGACTCGGCCACCTGGGACGGGGTGATCATGCGCACGTTGAACGTCGGGCTTTCGGGCATGCATCGATTATCCCGCCCGGCACCTGCCGCAGCTCCGTGCCGGCCGAGCCTGTGGATAACTTTCCGGGCGATCCGCGGATGTGCGTGACGATGGATGCCATGACCGCGCTGGATCCCTCTCCCTATCTCGATGCCGGCCCGGTGCGCCGGGCGCCGAAGCCGCACCGTCCGTGGCGCGACATCCGGCTGCTGCTCGGAGTCGTCCTGATCGTCGCGTCGATCGCCGGGGTGTGGGCCGTCGTGGCCCTGTCACAGCAGACCCAGCCGGTGCTCGTCGCCGCCCACCGGATCCTGCCCGGCCAGACCGTGGGACCCGCCGACGTCAAGCTCGCCGACGCCGCGCTCGGCGAGTCCCGCGACGTGTACCTGACCACGACCGCCGCGGTCGGCGCGTCGTCGATCGCGACGCGCACGATCGGGGCCGGGGAGCTGGTCGCGAAGGATGCCGTCGCGGGCGCGGAGACGGCGACCACCACGACGGTGACGGTGCACACCGCCCAGGACGTGCCGAGCGCCGTGCGCGAGGGGTCCGACGTCGACGTGTGGGCGGCGGCGGCGCGCGAAGGCGGCGGTTTCGACCGCCCCGAGGTGATCGTCCCGCACGCCACGGTCGCCTCGGTGACCCGCGACAAGGGCGTGATGGGCGGCTCGGACGCCGGGGTCGAACTGGTGGTGCCGCGCGACGACGTCGCCGCGGTGCTCGCCGCCATCGCGAACGACGCGGCGCTCTCGGTGGTGCCGAACGGATCGGGCCGATGACGGCGGTCGTGGTCGCGGTCGACGGTGAGCGCGGCGCGCTCATCGCCGACCGCCTGGCGCGCGTCGGCCACGAGGTGCGGGCGCGCATCCCCGCCCGCGACCTGGCGGTGGCGTCCACCCCGGGTCTCGACGACGTGCTGCGCAGTTGCGAGGTCATCGTGCTGCAGGCCGACCGGCATTCCCTGACCGCCGCCGCCGTCGCCCGGTGCGACCGCGCCGCCACCCGCATCCTGCCGCTGTGCGCGACGCCCGCCGATGAGAGGCGCGCGGCCGGGTTCGGCACGGCCGCGCCGCTCCCGCTCGACGCGGACGCCTGGACGATCGGCGACGCGCTCACCCGCGCGCCCAGCGCCCCGCCTGCGAGCGAGCCCCGCGCCGGACGGGTGATCACGGTCTGGGGTGCCGCGGGATCGCCCGGACGCACCACGATCGCCGCCGAGCTCGCCGTCGAACTGTCCCGCGGAGACCGGGACGTGGCCCTCGTCGACGCCGACACGCACGCCCCGTCGCTCGCCCTGCTGCTCGGCATCGCCGAGGAGGGGCCCGGGTTCGCGGCCGCCTGCCGGCAGGCCGAGCGGGGGCTGCTGGATGCCCGGGAGCTCGACCGCATCAGCATCCGCGTGGCTGCGGGAGCGGGGCAGCTGTCGGTGCTGCCCGGCATCAATCGGGCCTCCCGCTGGCCCGAGTTGAGCGAGCTGCGGGTCTCCGCCGCCCTCGAGGCGTGCCGGACCTGGGCGGATGACACCGTCGTCGACGTCTCATCGTCGCTCGAGCGGGACGAGGAGATCGTCAGCGACGTGAGCGGAGGCCCGCGACGCAACGCGGCCACGCTCGCCGCGCTCGCCGCCGCCGACCTCGTCGTCGCCGTCGTGGCCGCGGATCCCCTCGGTGTGGCCCGTTTCCTGCGGGTGGCGGCCGAGATGCGCGGCATCGCCGGGCAGACCCCGGTGGCCGTGATCGCGAACCGGCTGCGGGGCGGCGCCCTGGGGCCGGACGCTCGCGGGCAGATCCGCCGCACGCTGGAGCGCTTCGCCGGCACCACCGAGGTCTGGTTCGTTCCGCACGATGCGCGGGCGGTGGATGCCGCGGTGCTCACGGCCCGTCCGGTCGCGGATGCCGCGCCACGGTCGGGGCTGGTCGCCGGCATCCGCCGGTTCGTCGGCGACGCCCTGCCCGCGCACGCCGAGTCGTCGGCCGGGGCGTTCACGCCGCGTCACGCGCGGGCCGGGAGGGCGGGTGCGCGTCCCGTAGGCTGAGTCCGTGTCGACACTCAGCGAACTCGTCTACGCCCAAGGCCGTTCCAGCGAAGCCGAAGTCGAGTGGCTGCATCGGCTCGCCGGCGACGGCCAGCTGCTGAGCGACCTCGCCTTCGCGGACATCGTGATCTGGGTGCCGACCACGGACGACTCGTTCATCGCGGTCGCGCACACCCGCCCGTCGAGCGCCGCGACCCTCTTCTACCGCGACATCGTCGGCGACCGCGTGCGGCCACAGTGGCGCACCCAGGTGCGCGAGGCGTTCACCACCGGTCAGATCGTCGATTCCGCATCCCCGGACTGGTTCGAGGAGACCCCGACGCGCGTGCGCGCGGTGCCGATCGTGCGCGAGCCGGTGCGCGCGGGCGAGTCGCCCGCGGCGATCGGCGTGCTCACCCGCCACACCAACCTCGGCGAGGCGCGCACTCCGTCACGTCAGCAGATCACCTTCAACGACTGCGCCGACGACCTGTTCGGCATGATCGCGTCCGGCGACTTCCCCGACCTGTCCGCGCCCACCGGTCCGCGCCGCGGCGCGCCGCGTGCCGCCGACGGCCTCATCCGCCTCGACGTCGACGGCATCACCACGTTCGCGAGCCCCAACGCCCTCTCGGCGTTCAACCGGCTCGGCTTCGAGGACGAGCTCGAGGGCGAGTCGCTCGTCGAGGTGGTCACCGGCATCCTGCCCGAGAAGCACCAGTTCGACGAGTCGCTGCCGGTCGTCGTGGCCGGGCGGGCGCCGTGGCGCACCGATGTGGAGGCGCGCGGCGTCACCGTGTCGCTGCGCACCATCCCGCTGCGCGACCACGGCAACCGCATCGGCGCCATCGTGCTCTGCCGCGACGTCACCGAGATGCGGCATCAGGAGCAGGAGCTGATCACGAAGGATGCCACCATCCGCGAGATCCACCACCGGGTGAAGAACAACCTGCAGACGGTCGCGTCGCTGCTGCGCATCCAGGCCCGCCGCACGCCGTCCGAGGAAGCCCGCGACAACCTCACCCAGGCCATGCGCCGGGTCTCGGCGATCGCGGTGGTGCACGACACGCTCTCCGGCGGCCTCGCCCAGACGGTCGATTTCGACGACGTGTTCGACCGTGTGCTCAAGCTCGTGGCGGAGGTCGCCGCCGGGGCCAACACGCGGGCGCAGACGCGCACCTCCGGGCGGTTCGGCACGCTGCCGAGCGAGTACGCGACGCCGCTCGCCCTCGCCCTCACCGAGCTCGTCACGAACGCCGTCGAGCACGGCCTCGCCGGCCGCGAGGGTGAAGTGGAGATCATCGCCGAACGCAGCGAGCAGCGCCTCGAGGTGCGTGTGCGCGACACCGGTTCGGGCCTGCCCGAGGGTCAGGTCGGTCGCGGCCTCGGCACCCAGATCGTGCGCACCCTCATCCAGGGTGAGCTCGGCGGCACGATCGACTGGCACACGGCGCCCGGCGAGGGCACCGAGGTGACCATCGACGTCCCGCTGCGCTACATCGACCGCGGCGCCTGAGCGAGACCCGCGAACCCTCGGCGGAATACGCCAACCCTCAGTGAAATACCGGGTGAGGGCATATTTCGGTGAGGGTTCGCGTCATCCGGTCAGGGTTCGCGGGTGGATCCGACGAGCGCCGCGGGCGGATGCGGCGGACGGATGCCACCAGCGATGCCGCGGGGTGCGCGGGTGGGGAGCGGAGCTCAGGAGGCGCGGCGCGCGCGAGCGGCGCGGCGCTTGAGGGCGCGGCGCTCGTCCTCGGACAGGCCGCCCCAGACGCCGGAGTCCTGACCGGTCTCGAGCGCGTACTGCAGGCAGATCTCGGTGACGGTGCACCGGGCGCAGACGGCCTTCGCCTTCTCGATCTGGTCGACGGCGGGGCCGGTGTTGCCCACGGGGAAGAACAGTTCGGGGTCGACAGTGAGGCAGGCGGCCTTGTCGCGCCAATCCATGGGGGTGCTCCTTGGGTTCGGGTGTGAGTCGTGTCAATCAGTCTCAGGACGGCGGGACGCTATCCTGAATGGTGCGCGAGCGGACGCTCGCCCCACGCCACTGTGGGAGCACACAACTTTCCAATGGTTTCATAGCTCTGCATTCGAATCAAGGATTTCGGCGGCGGCTTTCTGCAGAGGTTGCTGAACGTCGGGGCCTCGACCATCGGACGATCCGCACGACGCGGACCCCCACGAATCCTGAAGGAGACCGGGATGACCCAGGAGCCCACGAGCCCGCAGGGGATCGCCCGCATCGGCGCGATCATCCTCGCGGCGGAGTGCCTCGCGCTGCTCGTCCTCGCCGGTGTGCAGGTCGTCGATCTGGCGATCGGCGACGTCCGGGACGTGGTCAGCGGGATCGCGCTCATCGTGCTCACCGTGGTCGCCGCGGCCGCGGTGGGAGCCTTCGCCGCCGCGACCTGGCGCGGGGCATCGTGGGGACGCTCGGGCGGCATCGTCACGCAGCTGATGATCCTCGCGATCGCGGTGGGCGCCGTCAGCGGCGCCTACGCGCAGCCGCTCACCGGCATCCTGCTCGCCGTTCCCGCGATCGCGGGCTTCGTCGTGCTCGTGCTGGCGGTGCGCCAGGCGGGCACGTCCCGCCGGCCCTGAACCCGCCGGTTCGTCAGTCCAGCCCGACCAGCTTGCGCACGCGCGCGACGTGGCCGGTGGCCTTGACGTTGTACAGGGCGTGCAGGATGCGGCCGTCCTCGTCGATCACGAAGGTGGAGCGCAGCACGCCCTCGATCTTCTTGCCGTAGTTCATCTTCTCGCCCCATGCGCCGTACGCGTCGTGCACGGCGTGGTCGGGGTCGCTGAGGAGCGGGAAAGTGAGGGAGTCCCGTTCGCGGAACTCGCGCAGCTTGGCCTCGTCGTCGCGCGAGATGCCCAGCACGGTATACCCGGCGCCGGTGAGGGATGCCAGGCTGTCGCGGAAATCGCACGCCTCCGTGGTGCAGCCGGGGGTCATCGCGGCGGGGTAGAAGTACAGCACGGCGCGCGTGCCGCGCAGATCGCCGAGCGAGACGGGGGAGCCGTCCTGGTCGGCGAGGGTGAAGTCGGGCGCGAGGTCTCCGGGCTGCAGCGTGGGCATGGGATCCAGCCTACGGCGTGTGCGGGATCGCGGGTCGCGCGAGGCGGGGTCCGGCGGGAGGCTCAGCGGTCGCGGTCGGCGAAGGTGGTCAGCAGGCGCTGCAGCGAGTCGAGGCGGCCCGCCCCGGTGTCACCGAGCCGGCCCTCGGCGACGGCCTCGATGATCGCGCAGTCCGGGGCATCCGGCAGGTGCGTGCAGCCGCGGGGGCAGTCCTCGGCGATCTCGGCGAGATCCGTGTAGGCGGCGAGGATGTGGTCGGGGTCCACGTGTCCGAGTCCGAACGAGCGCACGCCCGGGGTGTCGATGACCCAGCCGCTGCCGGCGGCGTCCCGGTACCGCAGCGACACCGTCGAGCTCGAGGTGTGCCGCCCGCGCCCGGTCACCTCGTTCACATGCCCGGTCGCGCGGTCGGCCGACGGCACCAGCGCGTTCACCAGCGTGGACTTGCCCACGCCGGAGTGCCCGACGAACACCGTGGCGTGCCCGACCAGGGCGGCGCCGATCTCGGCGGTCGGCATCGCCCCGCGCGCACTCGTGAACACCCGCAGGTCGAGCCCGTCGAAGTGCCGCAGGAATTCAGCGGGGTCGGCCAGGTCGGTCTTGGTCACCACGAGAAGCGGGCGGATGCCGGCATCCAGCGCGGCGACGAGGTACCGGTCCACGAGTCGTGCCCTCGGCTCCGGGTCGGCCGCGGCGACGACGACGAGCATCTGGTCGGCGTTCGCGACGATCACCCGCTCCACCTGGTCGGTGTCGTCGGCGCTGCGTCGCAGCAGCGTCGAGCGCTCCTCGATGCCGACGATGCGGGCGAGGGTACCGGCATCCCCGGACACGTCGCCGACGATGCGGGCGCGGTCGCCGGTGACGATCGGCTGCCGGCGCAGCTCCCGGGCGCGCGCGGCCGTGACCTCGTGCTCGGTGGGGGAATCCTCGTCGACGAGCACCGTGTACCGGCCCCGGTCGACGCCGAGCACGCGTGCGGTCTGCGCGTCGGCGTGCGCCGGGCGCCGTTTGGTGCGCGGGCGGTTGGCCTTGGGGTTCGGCCGGACCCGGATGTCGGACTCGTCGAACTCGGGTTCGTCGTCGTCGAGGTCGTCGAGCCAGCTCATGGCGTGCGCGGCTCAGGCCGCGGCATCCCCGGACCGATCGCCCAGCATCCGCCGCCAGAGCTCCGGGAACTCCGGCATGGTCTTGGCGGTCGTGCCGATGTCGTCGACCTCGACGCCCGCGATCGCAAGCCCGATCATGGCCCCGGTGGTGGCGATGCGGTGGTCGTGGTGAGCCTTCCACAAGCCGCCGTGCAGCGGACGCGGCACGACCCGGATGCCGTCTTCGAGCTCCTCGGCCTCGCCGCCGAGCGCGCGCAGGTTGTTCACGAGAGCCGCGATGCGGTCGGTCTCGTGGCCGCGGATGTGCCCGATGCCGTGGAAGGTGCTGGGCCCGTCGGCGAATGCGGCCAGGGCGAACAGGGTCGGGGTCAGCTCGCTGGCTGCGGACAGGTCGAGGGTGACTCCCTTGATGCCGGCGTGCGCGCTCACCGTCATCGCGCGGCCGCGACGGGACGTGCGTGCGCCCATCTCCTGCAGGATGTCCGGCAGCAGCGCGCCCGGCTGCGTGGAGTGCGCGGGCCAGCCGGTGACCGAGACCTGGCCGCCCGCGATCAGGGCCGCGGCGAGGAAGGGGGCGGCGTTCGACAGGTCGGGCTCGATGGCGACATCCTTCCCGCGCAGCGTTCCGGACGGCACGATCCACTCGGTCGCGCTCGGCCGCTCGACCTGCACGCCGCGGTGGGCGAGCGTGTCGATCGTCATGTCGATGTGCGGCATGCTCGGCACCCGGGCGCCGTCGTGCTTCAGGCGCAGCCCGACGTCGAAGCGCGGGGCCGCCAGCAGCAGACCCGAGACGAACTGGCTCGACGCACTGGCGTCGATCGCGATCTCGCCGCCGCGCACGTGTCCGCGGCCGCGGACGGTGAAGGGGAGCGCCCAGTGCCCGCCGTCGTCGATGTCCACGCCGATGTCGCGCAGTGCCTTGATCATCTGGCCCATCGGCCGGTGCAGTGCGCTCGCGTGCGCGGTCAGGGTCACGTCGCCCCGGGCGAATCCGGCCATCGCGGCGACGAAGCGCATGACGGTGCCGGCCTGGCCGCAGTCGATCGTGCCGCCGTCGGTGAACGGGGCCACCGGCTGGATGCGCAGGTCCGGACCGTAGTCGCCCTCACCGGGCTCTTCGTCGACCTGCACGCCCAGCGTCCGCAGCGCGTCGATCATGCGGGCGGAGTCGTCGGAGTGCAGGGGGGCGCGCAGGCGACTGGGACCGTCCGCGAGCGCGGAGAGGATCAGTTCGCGGTTGGTCAGGGACTTGGACCCGGGCACGGTCACGGTCGCCTGCAGGGGCCCTGCTGCCACAGGGGCTGACCAGGCGCCGGCAACTCGTGCGGCGTGCGGGGAATACTGATGCACCGTCATCGGGTTCTACCATACTGAAACCTCTCAAGGAGCCGAATGATCGCCACCCTGGAACGGCGTGCGGAACCCCAGATCCCCGCACTCGTGCTGCGGCCGCCCAGTGCCTCGCCCGTAGACTGGCGGGTGATGGAAGAGCAGCAGGCCACACCCGCGTACGACGCGGCCGAGGACGCGCGCACACAATTCGAAGAGCAGGCTCTGCCCTTCATGGATCAGCTGTACGCCGCGGCGATGCGCATGACGCGCAACCCCGCCGATGCGGCGGATCTCGTGCAGGAGACGTTCGTCAAGGCGTTCGCGTCGTGGAGCACGTTCAAACAGGGCACGAACCTCAAGGCGTGGCTCTACCGGATCCTCACGAACACGTACATCAACATCTACCGCAAGAAGCAGCGGGAGCCCTACCAGGGCACCATCGACGACCTCGAGGACTGGCAGCTCGGCGGTGCCGAGTCGACCACGTCGTCGAGCACGCGCTCGGCGGAGGCCGAGGCGATCGACCACATGCCGGCATCCGTCGTGAAAGACGCGCTGCAGGCGGTCCCCGAGGATTTCCGGCTGGCGGTGTACCTCGCCGACGTCGAGGGCTTCGCCTACCAGGAGATCGCCGACATCATGAAGACCCCCATCGGCACGGTCATGAGCCGTCTGCATCGTGGCAGGCGGATGCTGCGTGACCTGCTCGCCGATTACGCAAAGGAGCGCGGCATCGACACCGCCGCGACGAGGAGCACGAAATGAGTGACTGCGGCTGCGAGAAGACGAGGCGTGACCTCGAGGAATATCTGCGCAACGAGGTGTGCAAGACCGAGCAGGCGGACATCCGCGAGCATCTGGACAACTGCCCCGGATGCCGCGATGAAGCGCTCGTGTCGCGGACGCTGACCGAGGTGCTGGCGCGCTCGTGCCAGGAAGCTGCCCCCGAGCAGCTGCGCGAGATCGTGCTGGGCCGTCTGCGGGCAGCGCACCTCGCCGTCGAGACGGCATCCGTCTCCGGCTGACGCTTCCGCGCCGACCATCGCCGGGCTGACGCCGCGCGACCCCGTCGGCCGGAGCCGGACGGGGCCGCGCGATCAGTCGCCGCGGCAGGTCAGAGCGTGAGCGCTTCGCGCAGCAGCTCGGCGGCCTGTGCCGCGTGCACCTTCGGCGACCCGGTCGCGGGGGATGCCGCGGACGGGCGCGAGACGCGCTTGATGGTGCGTCCGTGCAGGTGCTTGACGACCTCCAGCGAGATGAACGGCCACGCGCCCTGGTTCTCGGGCTCGTCCTGCACCCACACCAGCTCGGCGTTCGGGTAGCTGTCCACGACCGCATTGAGGTCGTTGATCGGGGCCGGGTAGAACTGCTCGAGGCGCACCAGGGCGATCTCGTCGTTCGGGTTCTTGGTGAGCTCCGCGCGCAGATCCCAGTGGATCTTGCCCGAGTGCAGCAGCACGCGCTTGACCCGCTGGCGGTCGAGTGCGCGGTCGTCGTCGATCACCGGCTCGAAGCGGCCCTGCGTGAAGTCCTCGACGGCGCTGGTGGCATCCCGCAGGCGCAGCATCGCCTTCGGCGTGAAGACGATGAGGGGACGGCGCGGGCGCGCGTAAGCCTGCCGACGCAGCAGGTGGAAGTACGACGCCGGGGTGGAGGGGCGTGCGACCGTCATGTTGTGCTGCGCGCACATCTGCAGGTAGCGCTCGATGCGCGCCGACGAGTGGTCCGGTCCTTGGCCCTCGTAGCCGTGCGGCAGCAGCAGCACGACGCTCGACTGCTGGCCCCACTTCTGATCGGCCGCCGAGATGTACTCGTCGATGACCGACTGGGCGCCGTTGGCGAAGTCGCCGAACTGCGCCTCCCACAGCACCAGGGCATCCGGCCGCTCGACCGAGTATCCGTACTCGTACGCCATCGCGGCGTACTCGCTCAGCAGCGAGTTGTACACCCAGAACCGGGCCTGACTGTCGCTGAGGTTCAGCAGGGGCAGCCACTCCTGGCCGTTGTCGCGGTCGTGCAGCACCGAGTGACGCTGCACGAACGTGCCGCGCTGGGCGTCCTGCCCGGCCAGGCGCACCGCGGTGCCCTCGATGAGCAGCGATCCGAACGCGAGCAGCTCGCCGAAGCCCCAGTCGATGCCGCCCTCGCGGCTCATCTTCACGCGCTTGTCCATCAGCTGCGCGAGCTTCGGGTGCACGGTGAAGCCCTCGGGCTTGTTCACGAAGGCGTCCGCCACGAGTTCGACGACGCTGCGCGACACGCCGGTGGTCTCCGGCTCGCCGGTGAACGCGGCCATCTGCGAGGAGTCCACCGTGACGATCGGCGTGGTGCCGGTCTCGGCGTCGTGCGTCTCCGCGAACGCGACCTCGAGCCGGCCCTGGAAGTCGGCCTTGGCGATGTCGTATTCCTCTTCGGTGATGTCGCCGCGGCCGACGAGCGCCTCGGTGTACAGCTTGCGGACCGAGCGCTTCGCCTCGATGAGGTTGGTCATCAGCGGCTGCGTCATCGACGGGTCGTCGCCCTCGTTGTGCCCGCGGCGGCGGTACGAGACGACGTCGACGACGATGTCGCGGTGGAACTGCTGCCGGTACCGGAAGGCCACCTCGGCGACGTGCACCACGGCCTCGGGGTCGTCGCCGTTCACGTGCAGGATCGGTGCCTGGATCGTCTTGGCGACATCCGTGGCGTAGACGGACGTGTGGCCGTCGACCGGAGTGGTCGTGAAGCCCACCTGGTTGTTGACGACGACGTGGATGGTGCCGCCGGTGCGGTAGCCGCGCAGCTGCGACATCTGCAGGGTCTCGTAGACGACGCCCTGACCGGAGAAGGCCGCGTCGCCGTGCACGAGGATCGGCAGGTAGGTGAACGAGCCGATGGGCTTGCGGTCCTGCTTGGCGCGGGCGATGCCCTCCACCACGCCGTCGACGGTCTCGAGGTGCGACGGGTTGGCCGCCAGGTGCACCGGGAGCTCCTGGCCGCCGTCCGCGACGAACGTCCCGTCGGTGCCGAGGTGGTACTTCACGTCGCCGGAGCCGCTCTTGTTGCCGACCGCGGCCAGACCCTCGAACTCGCGGAAGATCTGGCTGTAGGTCTTGCCGGCGATGTTGGTGAGCACGTTCAGGCGGCCGCGGTGGGCCATGCCGATGACCGCACCGTCGAGACCGGTCGTGGCCGCGCCCTGCAGGATCTGGTCGAGCAGCGGGACCAGCGACTCGCTGCCCTCGAGGCTGAAGCGCTTCTGTCCGACGTACTTGGTCTGCAGGAACGTCTCGAACGCCTCGGCCTGATTGAGCTTCGCGAGGATGCGCAGCTGCTCGTCGTGGCCCGGCTTCTCGTATTTGACCTCCATGTTGTCCTGGAACCACTTGCGCTGTTCCGGGTCGTGGATGTGCATGTACTCGATGCCGATCGTGCGGCAGTAGGAGTCGCGCAGCACCCCGAGGATGTCGCGCAGCTTCATCTGGCGCTGACCGCCGAAGCCGCCGGTCACGAACTGACGGTCGAGGTCCCAGAACGTCAGGCCGTGCGACTCGATCTCGAGGTCGGGGTGGGTGCGCTGCACGTACTCCAGCGGGTCGATGTCGGCCATCAGGTGGCCGCGCACGCGGTACGAGTTGATGAGCTCCTGCACACGGGCGGTCTTGTCGACGCGCTCGGCCAGGTCGACGTTGATGTCCTTCGACCAGCGGATCGGCGCGGTGGGGATGCGCAGCGCGGCGAAGATCTGGTCGTAGAACCCGCGCTCGCCGATCAGCAGCTGGTGCACGATCTTCAGGAACTCGCCCGAACCCGCGCCCTGGATGACGCGGTGGTCGTACGTGCTCGTCAGGGTGATGGTCTTGCCGACGCCGAGCTCCGCGAGGGTCTTCTCGCTCGAGCCCTGGAAGGCCGCCGGATACTCGAGGGCGCCCGCGCCGACGATGCATCCCTGTCCGGGCATGAGACGCGGGACGGAGTGCTCCGTGCCGATGCCGCCGGGGTTCGTCAGCGAGATCGTGGTGCCCTGGAAGTCGGCCGGGGTGAGCTTGTTCGCGCGGGCCCGCTTGACCAGATCCTCATAAGAAGCCAAGTATTCGCCGAACGTGAGCGATTCGGCATGCTTGATGCTCGGCACGAGCAGCGCACGCGATCCGTCGGGGCGGGGCATGTCGATCGCGATGCCGAGGTTCACGTGGGCCGGAGCCACCACCGAGGGCTTGCCCTCGACCTCGGCGTAGGCGACGTTCTGGCTCGGGAAGTCCTTGAGGGCGTTGATGATCGCCCAGCCGATGAGGTGGGTGAAGCTCACCTTGCCGCCGCGGGTGCGGCCCATGTGGTTGTTGATCACGATCCGGTTGTCGATCATGAGCTTGGCCGGAACGGTGCGCACGCTCGTCGCGGTCGGCACGGCGAGCGACTGGTCCATGTTGGAGGCCAGCGTCTTCGCGAGGCCGCGCAGGGGCGTGACGACATCCTGATCGGTGGATGCCTCGCCCACCGACGGCTGCACCTTCGGCGCCTGCGCGGGGATCGGCTGTTCGCGCGCAGGCTTCGCGGTCGTGCGGGCGACCGGCTGTGCGCCGATCACCGGGATCGGGGTCGTGGGCGGCGACGTCTGCGGCGGCGGGGATGCGGGAGCCGCGGCCGGCTCGGCGGGAGCGGCGGCCGGTGCAGCCGGGGTCGCTCCGGGAGTCGCCGGGGTCGACGGGTGGTAGGCCTCCAGAATGGGCCACCACGCCTTGTCGACCAGGTTCCGGTCTTTGCTGAATTGCTCGTAGAGTTCGTCGACGAGCCATTCGTTGGCTCCGAACTCCCCTTCGCTCGAAGCCCCGACGCCGGTCACCTGGCTCGACACGCTCGATCGCCCGCTTTCATCGCTGAAGTATGTGTGGAACGCCCGCGGACATCGATCCGCGTGCATTGTTCCCAGCGTAGTCCTGTTGCCGGAGGGCTTTCGCGGCCACACGGCTTCCGCGGCCGGCCGGCCCGTCATCGGACGTCCGCGCAAACTACCCTGGGAGCATGGAGTTCTACGGCGCCCAGCCCTCTGTCGACCTCACCTACTCGGACGTCTTCCTAGTGCCGCGCCGGTCGGCGGTGACGAGCCGCCTCGACGTCGACCTGGCCCCCGGCGACGGGTCGACCGCGACGATTCCGCTGGTCTCCTCGAACATGAACTCGGTGACCGGCCCGCGGCTGGCGGCGACCCTGGCCCGCCGCGGAGGGCTCGGCGTGCTGCCGCAGGACATGCCGCTGCAGGACCTCGACGCGGCGATCCGGTGGGTCAAGGACCAGCCCGTCCTGTGGGACACGCCCGTCGTCCTCGCACCGGAGACCACGGTGACCGAGGCAGCCCGTGTGCTCCCCGCGATCGCCGGCCACGGAATCGTCGTGGCGTCCGCCCCGCACGGCGGCCCGCTGCACATCGACGCGGTGCAGGGCGTGGTGTCGGCGAGCCGGCTCGGCAGCGCGCTGCCGGACGCCCGGCTCGGCGACCTGGTGCACACCCGTCCGGTCTCGATCGACGCCGACGACGTGGAGAGCCCGCGGCACGCCTTCGACCTCATCGTCGAGACGGATGCCGAGACCGTCTGCATCCTGCAGCGCGGCTTCGTCGTGGGCACCCTGACCCGCCGCACGGCACTGCGCGCCAACCTGTACCGCCCGGCTCTCGACGCCTCCGGCCGGCTCATCGTGGCGGCCGCGGTGGGGATCAACGGCGACGTCGCAGCCAAGGCGCGCGCGCTGGCCGCGGCGGGCGTGGACGTGCTCGTGGTCGACACCGCGCACGGCCACCAGGAGGGGATGCTGCGCGCCCTGCAGATCGTGTCGGGGCTGCAGCTCGGCATCCCGATCGCGGCCGGCAACATCGTCACCGGCGACGGCGTGCACGACCTCGTCACCGCGGGGGCGTCGATCCTCAAGGTCGGCGTCGGGCCCGGCGCCATGTGCACCACGCGCATGATGACCGCCGTCGGGCGCCCGCAGTTCTCGGCCGTGCTCGAGACCGCGCAGGCCGCCCGCGAACTCGGCGCGCACGTGTGGGCGGACGGCGGCGTGCGCTACCCGCGGGATGTCGCCCTGGCGCTCGCCGCGGGCGCGGCATCCGTCATGATCGGCTCGTGGTTCGCCGGCACGATCGAAGCGCCCGGCGACCTGCAGACCGACCTGGCCGGCAAGGTCTACAAGGAGTCCTGGGGCATGGCGTCGACCAAGGCCGTGCTGGGACGGTTCGGCCGGCTCGACCCGTACGAGCGTGCCCGCAAGGAGCTGTTCGCCGAGGGCATCTCGTCGTCGAAGATCTACCTCGACCCGCTGCGCCCGAGCGTGGAGGACCTGCTCGACATGATCACGTCGGGCGTGCGCTCGTCGTTCACGTACGCCGGGGCATCCAGCATGACCGACTTCCACGAGCGCGCCCGCGTCGGCCTGCAGTCCGCCGCCGGCTACGAGGAGGGGAAGGCCCTTCCGGTCAGCTGGTAGCGCGCTTCCTCGGCCCGTGTCGGGGTCCCCGATAGAATGGGGGCACGATGGACGACCCGCCGAGTTGCAGACGCCCGCCCCACCGCCCCACCCCGTTCGGGGGTGACGAGTGATGGACTACGTCATGCTGGGCGTGGGGCTTCTGCTGACGATCGGGACGGGACTGTTCGTCGCGAGCGAGTTCGCGCTCGTCAATCTCGACCGCGCCGACCTGGAGGCGCGCCGCACTCGCGGCGAGACCGGGCTGAACGTCACGATCGGCGCCCTCAAGCGCACCGCGACGCACCTGTCGAGCGCCCAGCTCGGCATCACGCTGACGACGCTGCTCACCGGCTACACGCTGGAGCCGGCGATCTCGAATCTGCTGCGCCCGCTGTTCGCCGCCTGGGGGATGCCGGATGCCGCGGCCACGCCGACGGCGGTGTTCCTGGGCGTCGCGATCGCCACGATCCTGTCGATGATCATCGGCGAGCTCGTGCCGAAGGGATTCGCGCTGGCCCTGCCCCGGGCGACCGGGCGGCTGGTGCTGCCGTTCCAGGCGACGTTCACCACGGTGTTCCGTCCCGCGGTGTGGCTGCTGAACAGCTCCGCGAACGGCGTGCTGCACCTGATCGGGGTCGAGCCGAAGGAGGAGCTGTCCGGAGCCCGCACCGCGGAGGAGCTGTCGAGTCTCGTGCGGCGCTCGGCCCTCGCCGGCGTGCTCGAGGAGGACACGGCATCCCTGCTGGATCGCAGCCTCACCTTCACGCGGCTGACCGCGGCCGACGTGATGACGCCGCGGCCGAGCGTGCAGTCGGTCAGCGCCGACGACACGGCATCCGACGTCATCGACCTCGCCCGCCGCACCGGGTACAGCCGCTTCCCGGTGACCGACGAGTCGATGGACGACATCGTCGGCGTCGTGCACTTGAAGGCGGCCGTGAGCGTGCCCGTCGAGCGTCGCGCAGAGGTTCCCGCGGCCGCGCTGGCGACGGAGCCGCTGCGCATGCCGGAGGCCGTGCATCTCGACGCACTGCTGGCGGAGCTGCGCACCCGCGGCTACCAGATGGCGGTGGTGGTCGACGAGTACGGCGGCACCGCCGGGGTCGTCACCCTCGAGGACCTCGTCGAGGAGATCGTCGGCGAGGTGCGCGACGAGCACGACCGGCGCACCGCCGGGGTGGTGCGCGAGGCCGGGTCGGTGACGTTCCCGGCCGACCTGCGGCCCGACGAGCTGCGCGACCGCGCCGGGGTCGAGGTGCCGGAGGGCGAGGTGTACGACACGGTCGGCGGCTACGTCATGTCGACGCTCGAGCGGATTCCGAAGGTGGGCGACGAGGTGCCCGTCGACGGCGGCGTCCTCACCGTCGCCCGGATGACCGGACGCCGCATGGAGCGGATCCGCTTCACGCCTGTCGCGACCCCGGCGGAAGGGGACGGCGAATGAGCGACTGGGCCGGCATCCTCTGGCTTGTCATCCTGCTGGCGTTCAACGCCTTCTTCGTCGGCGCCGAGTTCGCGGTGGTGTCGGCACGGCGCTCCCAGATCGAGCCGCGGGCGGAGAAGGGCTCGCGTGCCGCGAAGACCGCGCTGTACGCGATGGAACACGCGACGCTCATGCTCGCGACCAGCCAGCTCGGCATCACGATCTGCTCGCTGCTGATCCTGAACGTGTCCGAGCCCGCCATCCACCATCTGCTCGAGGGGCCGCTGCACTGGACGGGCCTGTCCGCCGACGCGGTCGCGCTCGTCGGGTTCATCGCCACGCTCGTGCTGGTGTCGTATCTGCACGTCGTGTTCGGCGAGATGGTGCCGAAGAACCTCGCGTTCTCGGTGCCCGACCGCGCCGTGCTGATGCTCGCCACCCCGCTCGTGTGGGTCTCGAAGGTGTTCCACCCCGTGATCGTCGCCCTGAACTGGCTGGCGAACTCGGTGGTGCGGCTGTTCCGCGTCGAGCCGAAGAACGAGGCGGCATCGACCTTCACGCTCGACGAGGTGGCCACGATCGTGGCGCAGTCCCGCGCCGAGGGCGTGCTGGACGACGTCGCCGGCACGGTCGCGGCGGTCGTCGAGTTCACCGACAAGAAGGCGAAGGACTTCGCGGTCCCGCTGTCGCAGATCGTCACCCTGCCGCAGACGACGACGCCGGAGGACATCGAACGGGCGGTCGCGAAGCGCGGTTTCTCCCGGTACGTGATCGTCGACGCGGCGGGCGCCCCGGTCGGCTACGTGCATCTGAAGGACATCCTGCGGGTCGCCGACAACCCGCACACCGGGCGCGATCAGCCCGTGCCCGCCGGGCGAATCCACCGGATGGTGCCGGTGGGTGCCGACACCGACCTCGAGGACGCGCTCGCCGCGATGCGTGCGGCCGGGCGACACCTGTCGCTGGTGTCGGACGCGGACGGATCGCCGGTGGGCGTGCTCTTCCTCGAGGATGTGATCGAGGAGCTCATCGGCGAGGTGCAGGATGCCACCCGCCGCGGATACGGGAGGCGTCCATGACCCCGCAGACCTGGACCGCCGCGCTGACGGGCGGCGTGCTGCACCGGCCCGGCGCCGACGATGACAAGTACACGCGCGGGGTCGTCGGACTGCGCAGCGGGTCGGAGGCCTACCCCGGGGCCGCCGTGCTGGGCGTGAGCGGCGCGTGGCGCACGGGCGCCGGCATGGTGCGCTACATCGGGCCCGCGCGCGACCTGGTGCTGCAGCGACGACCCGAGACCGTGACCGTCGACGGCCGGGTGCAGGCCTGGGTGATCGGCTCCGGCACGGACGCCGAGACCCGGTCGGATGCCGAGACCGAGGCGCTGCGCGGCATCCTGCGCTCGGGCGTCCCTGTGGTCGTCGACGCCGGCGCCCTCGACCTCGTGCCCGCGCTGCGAGCCGGGGAACGCGAGCCGGCACCCTGGATCCTCACCCCGCACGCGCGGGAGCTGGCGGCGCTGCGCCGGGCGGCCGGACTGGACCCCGAGACCCCTGCCGACGAGGCGGGCCGCATCGCCCAGGCCACCCAGACCGCCGCCGCCCTCGGCGTGGTGCTGCTGTCGAAAGGCTCCGTGACGGTGATCGCCGAGCCCGGCGGAGGCGTCGCCCGGGTCGAGGCGCCGACGGCCTGGCTGGCGGTCGCCGGCACCGGGGACGTGCTCGCCGGATGCCTCGGCGCGGTCGTCGCGGGAACCGCCGCG
>NZ_DATEJS010000283.1:0-2314 GCF_035277845.1 Microbacterium sp. | reverse complement strand
AGTTCATCGCGATGACGACGCCGGCCACGGCGACCACGATCACCACGACGGCGATCGTGATCCAGATCGCGAACCAGTTCTTGTTGCGTGCAGCGGTGGCCATGTCTACCTCAGGGTCGGGGTTTCAGGTCAGGGGATCGGGGTCGGCGTGATGCCGTAGGGCGCCAGGCCCGCGGCTCCGCCGTCATGGGCGGTGAGCACCCAGATGCCTCCATCGTGCACGGCGACGCTATGTTCCCAATGAGAACCGTCTGTGCCGTCCACCGTCGAGACCGTCCAGTCGTCGTCCTCGACGAAGGTCTCCTCGGAGCCGCCCACGATCATCGGCTCGATGGCGAGCACCAGCCCGGGGCGCACGGCCGGGCCGAGGTCGGCGGTGCGGTAGTTGAAGACGGACGGCGACTCGTGCATCTTGCGGCCGATGCCGTGACCGACGTAGTCGCGCAGGATGCCGTAGCCGTGCCCGGCCGCCTCGACGTGTCCCTGCACCGCGTCGCCGATCTCGCCGATGTGCTTGGCATGTGCGAGCGCGGCGATGCCCGCCCACAGCGAGCCCTCGGTCACGCGGGACAGCTCCTCGCGCGCCGCCACGAGCTGCGGCTGCGCCGGGTCGGGCAGCACGACGGTGATCGCGCTGTCGCCGTTCCAGCCCTTGAACTGGGCGCCGGCGTCGATCGAGACGATGTCGCCCGCCTGCAGCACGCGGTCGCCGGGGATGCCGTGCACGACCTGCTGGTTGACGGACGTGCACACGGTGTGGCGGTAGCCGCGCACCAGCTGGAAGTTGGACTCGGCGCCGTGCTGCTTGACGACGCGGGATGCCGCGGCATCCAGCTCGAGCGTCGTCACGCCCGGCGCGACGATCTCGCGCACCGCGTCGAGCATGCGCGCCGTGATGAGTCCCGGCTCGACCATGCCGCGCAGCTGCGCGGGAGTCTTGTAGATTCCCCGGCGAAGGCCCATGGACGCGACCTCAGAGCGCGGCGACGCGCTCGATGCCGCGCTCGGCCAGGGCCGCGTTGATGCGCTCCTCGACCTCGTCGAGGCTGCCGACGCCGTCGATGACGGCGACGATCCCGCGCGAGCGGTACACCTCGAGGATGGGCGCGGTCTCACGCTCGTAGATGCTCAGGCGGTGCGCGATGACCTCTTCGGTGTCGTCGCTGCGGCCCTGCTCCTGCGCGCGCAGCGCGATGCGCTCGATGCTGATGGCGCGCGGCACGGCGAGCTCGAGCACGACGTCGAGGGCCTCGTCGTGCTGCTCGAGGAAGCGGTCGAGGTCGGCGACCTGCGCGGCGTTTCGCGGGTACCCGTCGAGCAGGAAGCCGTTCGCGGCATCCGGCTGGGAGAGCCGGTCGCGCACGACGGCGCTCGTCAGCTCGTCCGGCACCAGGTCGCCGGCGTCGATGATCGCCTTGACCTGGCGGCCGAGCGGGGTCTGCTCCTTGATGTTCGCGCGGAACACGTCGCCGGTGGACACCTCCGGGATTCCGAACGTGGCCGAGATACGGGTGCCCTGGGTTCCCTTGCCGGAACCCTGCGGACCCACGATGAGCAGGCGTGCTGAGGTCATCGAAGAAGCCCTTCGTAGTGTCGCTGCTGGAGCTGCGCGTCGATCTGCTTCACCGTCTCGAGACCGACGCCGACCATGATGAGGATCGACGTGCCGCCGAACGGGAAGTTCTGGTTGGCGCTGACCGTCGCGAGCGCGATGAGCGGGATGAGCGCGACGAGACCCAGGTAGATGGATCCCGGCAGGGTGATGCGGGTGAGCACGTAGTCGAGGTACTCGGCCGTGGGGCGGCCGGCGCGGATGCCCGGGATGAAGCCGCCGTACTTCTTCATGTTGTCGGCGACCTCCTCCGGGTTGAAGGTGATCGCGACGTAGAAGTAGGTGAACCCGACGATGAGGAGGAAGTAGAGCAGCCAGTACAGCGGGTGGTCGCCCTTGGTGAGATACGTCGAGATCCACGTGACCCAGGCGGCCGGCTGCTCCCCCGCCTTCGGCTGGTTGAACTGGGCGATCAGGGCCGGGATGTACAGCAGCGACGACGCGAAGATGACGGGCACGACGCCGGCCATGTTCACCTTGATCGGGATGTAGGTGTTGGTGCCGCCGTAGGTGCGGCGGCCGACCATGCGCTTCGCGTACTGCACCGGGATGCGCCGCTGGGACTGCTCGACGTAGACGATCAGCGCGATGATGACGAGCCCGACGAGGATGACGAGCAGGAACACCTCGAAGCCGCGCGACTGCCAGATCGACCACAGCGCGGCCGGGAAGGTCGCCGCGATCGAGGTGAAGATGAGGATC
>NZ_DATEJS010000282.1:0-19256 GCF_035277845.1 Microbacterium sp. | reverse complement strand
CAGCTGCACGCGCTCGGCGGCGGACAACCGGGTGTCGTGCACGACAGCGGCCAGGGGACCGGTGTCGGGCAGGGGCAGGGTGATGTCGCGCTCCACGACGGGAGCGGCGGACTCGATGGTATGCATGATGTGCTTTCGAGTGGTGCGCCGATGACGCAGACGGGTGCGTCGCGCGGTCGGCGCGGAGGGTGTGGGATCGGCCCGGGCGATCAGAAGACGCGGGCGGTCACTCGGGAGTGCGCACGGACGGCGCGGGAGTGACGGTGGGGCGGCAGGTCAGCAGAAGGACGCGGACGTGCCGCCGCGCAGGGCAGCCGAACGGAGCCGGAACGCCACGACGGATGGATTCTTGGTGATCATCGCCGGGTCTCCTCTCGACGTTCGGTGATGCCTGGCGCATCACGGGGTTCCGAACTTAGTGCGGAACCTGGACCGATGTCAAGAGTGCGCTGTGAATGTGGCGTGCCGCGCGGCATCCCGGGCCTGCCTGGCGCGTCCGGTAGCGTGGGGTGGTCCGAGCTGTCGGGCCGCGAGGGAGGCGGCATCCATGCACCTGAAGAGCCTGACGCTCAAGGGCTTCAAGTCGTTCGCGCAGCCGACGACCTTCGCCCTCGAGCCGGGTGTCACGTGCATCGTGGGCCCGAACGGCTCCGGCAAGTCGAACGTCGTCGACGCGCTCGCCTGGGTGATGGGGGAGCAGGGGGCGAAGACCCTGCGCGGCGGCAAGATGGAGGACGTCATCTTCGCCGGCACCGCGACGCGCGGCCCGCTCGGGCGCGCCGAGGTTCAGCTGACCATCGACAACGCCGACGGCGCACTTCCGATCGACTACTCCGAGGTGACGATCTCGCGCACGCTGTTCCGCAACGGGGCGAGCGAGTACGCCATCAACGGGCAGAGCTGTCGGCTCTTGGATGTGCAGGAGCTGCTGAGCGATTCCGGTCTGGGACGCGAGATGCACGTGATCGTCGGGCAGGGCCGTCTCGACACGGTGCTGCAGGCCACGCCGGAGGATCGTCGCGGTTTCATCGAGGAGGCCGCCGGCATCCTCAAGCATCGTCGCCGCAAGGAGAAGACGGTGCGAAAGCTCGAGGCGATGGAGGCGAACCTCACCCGGCTCGGCGACCTCGCCGGCGAGCTGCGCCGGCAGCTCAAGCCCCTCGGCAGGCAGGCCGAGATCGCCCGGCAGGCCGCGTCCATCGCCGCCATCGTGCGCGACGCTCGTGCGCGTCTGTACGCCGACGATGTGGTGCAGCTTCGGGAACAGCTCACCGGCTTCGCCCGGAACGAGCAGGAGCGGCACGCCGAAAGGCTCGTGCTCCAGGACCAGGCCGAGACCCTGCACCGCCGCATCGCGCAACTCGAGCAGGACCAGCGCAGCGAAGCCGTGGATGCCGCCCGGCAGACCGCGTTCGACCTCGGCCGCGTGCAGGAGCGCCTGCGCGGGCTGTACACGCTCGCCGGTCAGCGCCTGTCCCTGCTGGCCGCCGACGACGAATCCCTCGCGCCCGCCCAGACCGTCACGATCGAGCAGATCGACGAGGCGCGCGCCGGCGTCCTGGAGCTCTCGGCGGGGGTGGACGCCGCCCAGGATGCCGCGCACGCGGCCTCCCTGCAGGTGACGCGTGCTCGCGGCGACCTCGACGCGCTGGATGCCGACATCGCCGCCCAGAGCGCGCTCGTCTCGGAGCACGACATGCGGCTGAACACCCTGCGCGGGTCCGCGGAGTCCGCAGCATCCACCCTGGCCGCGGTCCGCACCGGTGTCGAGCGCCAGCAGCACGCGCTCGAAGCCGCGCAGGAACGCAGTGCCGAGGCCGAGCGGGAGCTGTCGGGCCTCGACCCGGACCTCGTGCCGGAGCAGGGGTCCGCCGAGTTCAGCGCCGCCTACGAGCGGGCTCAGCGGGCCGCCGGCGACGCCGAGTCCGGGGTCGCCGCGACCCGCGAACGGCTGCACGGCACCGAGCGCGAGATCGAGGCGCTGACCGCCCAGGCGGCCGCGCTCGGACGCGCCCTCGACATCCGCAACGGCGCGAGCGACCTCATCGCCCGTGGCGGCCCGGGCATCCGCGGTGTGGTCGGCGACGCGATCCAGGTGCAGCCCGGCTTCGAGACCGCGATCGCGGCGGCCCTCGGACAGGTCGCCGAGGGCGTGCTCGTCGACACCCACGCCGATGCGCTCGCCGCTGCGAGCGACGTGCGCGGATCCGACCTCGGCATCGTCGACATCGTGATCGCCGGCGCCGCCGCGTCCGGGTCCGCACCGCCCGAGGTGTCGGGTCTCGTGGCGGCGCGCGACGTGGTGACGGCACCGGACGGGGTGGTGGGACTCCTCGCCGACGTCCTGATCGCCGACGACCTCGAGACCGCGCTGAACGCCGTGGCGGAGCTGCGGGAGACCGGCCGCCGGGCGACCGTCGTGACGCGGGCCGGCGAACTGTGCACCGTCTCGTCCGTGCGCGCGGGGACCGGGGCATCCCGCTCGCGTCTCGAACTGGCGGCGGAGCGGGATGCCGCCACCGACCGACTCGCGGAGATCACCGTGATCGCCGACGCGCTCCGGGAGGCCCTTCGCGACGGCACCGCCGCTCTCGAGGCCGCGCGCCACGAGACGAAGTCCGCGCTGGAGCGCCTGCGCGCGCACGACGCCGCGCTGGCGGCACACGCCGAGCAGGTCAACCGCGCCACGGTGCGCGCCGAATCCGCCGCCGCCGAATGCGAGCGCCTCACCGCGACGCTGCAGCAGATGCAGGCGGCGGTCGCCGACGCCGAAGCGGATGCCGCCCGCGCCCGGGAGCAGCTCGACACGGCCCTCGCCGCGCCACGGCCCATCCTGGACGCCTCCGCACGGGACGGCGTGCTCGCCGCCCTCGAAGAGGCGCGCGACGGCGAGATGCGCGCGCGCCTGGAGGTCGAGACGCTGCGCGAGCGCGTCCGCGCCGAGGAGGCGCGGGTCGTGTCGCTCGAGCGCCAGCGGGAGCGGGAGCAGGCGGCCGCCGCAGCCGCTGCGCACCGAGCGGCGATCCGCGAGGCGCAGCGCGAGGTCGCCCAGAGCGTCGCATCCCGCCTTCCGGCCCTGCTCGACTCGGTCGACCGGTCGGTGAGCGAGGCGCGGGTGGAGCTCGCGGCGGCGGAGGCATCCCGGTCGGCGGTGTCCGCGGAGCTCGACGAGGTGCGCACGCAGGACGCCTCCGTGCGCGCCCGCATCGACGCGCTCACCGAACGCGTGCACGGGCTCGAGCTGCAGATCCACGAGAAGCGGCTGCAGCTGACGAGCCTCCTCGAACGCGTGCAGTCCGAACTCGGGCTGACGGCGGACATCCTCGTCGACGAGTACGGTCCGACGCAGTCCGTTCCGGCCGAGGACGACGGCGAACCGGTGCCGTACGACCGTGCCGAGCAGCGGCGACGGCTGCAGGACGCCGAGCGCAAGCTCGGGCAGCTTGGCAAGGTCAACCCGCTCGCCCTCGAGGAGTATGCCGCGCTCGAGCAGCGCCACCGGTTCCTCACCGAGCAGCTCGACGACCTCACGCGCACGCGCGCCGATCTGATGACGATCATCACCGAGCTCGACGAGCGCATGGTCTCGATCTTCGTCGCCGCGTTCGAGGACACCCGCACCGCTTTCGGCGAGGTGTTCCCGATCCTGTTCCCCGGCGGCACGGGCAGCATCTCGCTGACCGACCCGGACAATCCGCTCACCACCGGCATCGAGGTCTCCGTGCGTCCGGTCGGCAAGAAGATCGAGCGCCTGTCGCTGCTGTCCGGCGGCGAGCGGTCCCTCGCGGCGGTGGCCCTGCTGACGGCGATCTTCAAAGCGCGGCCGAGCCCGTTCTACATCCTCGACGAGGTCGAAGCCGCGCTCGACGACGCGAATCTCGGCCGGCTGCTGGGGGTCTTCGAGCAGTTGCGCGCCTCCAGCCAGCTGCTCGTCATCACGCACCAGAAGCGCACCATGGAGATCGCCGACGCGCTCTACGGCGTCTCGATGCGCCAGGACGGCGTGTCCGCCGTGGTCGGACAGCGCGTCGCGGCCGGCCGGACGGAGAAGTCCCTGTCGCCCGCCACGTAGGCTGGGGGCATGGCTGAACGCTCCTGGTCGCTCGGCCGCGCTCTGCGCGGCATGTTCGTCAAGCCCACGATCGATGAGACGACGTGGGACGACCTCGAGACGGCCCTGATCACGGCGGACTTCGGCCCGGACATCACCGAGCGCATCGTCGACGAGCTGCGCACCAAGGTCGATCGCTTCCAGACCACCGATCCACGCGACCTGCAGCGCATGCTCAAGGAGACCCTCGAGGAGCACTTCGCCAAGTTCGACACCACGCTCAAGCTCACCGAGCGTCCCGCGGTCGTGCTCGTCGTCGGCGTCAACGGCGTGGGCAAGACGACCACGATCGGCAAGTTCGCGAAGTTCCTGCGCGGATACCAGCGCTCCGTCGTCGTCGGCGCGGCCGACACGTTCCGCGCCGCCGCCGTCGAGCAGCTCGCCACGTGGGCGCAGCGTTCCGGCGTCGCGATCGTGCGCCCCGAGCGCGAGGGCCAGGACCCGGCATCCGTCGCGTTCCAGACGATCGAGTACGCCAAGCAGAACGGCACGGAGATCGTCGTCGTCGACACCGCCGGCCGCCTGCACACCAAGGGCGGCCTCATGGACGAGCTCACCAAGATCCGTCGCGTCATCGAGAAGCAGGCGCCGATCAGCGAGGTGCTGCTCGTGCTGGATGCCACCACGGGCCAGAACGGGGTCATGCAGGCGGAAGCCTTCCTGGAGCACGCCGGGGTCACCGGCCTCGTGATCACGAAGCTCGACGGATCGGCCAAGGGCGGGTTCGTGCTGGCCGTCCAGGAGCGCACCGGCATCCCGGTGAAGCTCCTCGGTCAGGGCGAGGGCATCGAGGACCTCACCGGCTTCACGCCGCACGTGTTCGCGGCCTCGCTCGTGGACTGAGTCGCGCTACCGAAACGTCATCCGCGGTGGTTGCATAGGAGCATGGCAATCGAGCACGAGTACTTCGGACTCATCGAGACCGACAACGGATCGATCAGCTGGAACGACACCGTCGAGCTGGGCGACCAGAGCGTGACGGTCGACCTCAGTGCGCCGTTCGAAGCCGACGTCGAGGCGGCCGCGCTCGATGCCGCCGCAATGCTCGTGCGCGCACTCGAGGGCATGGACATCGCCGCGCGCAATGCCATGGTCGCGGAGCTCGACAGCCGCACCAGCGAAGTGACCGAGTACATCCTGCAGCAGGAGGACCGCCTCGGAGACGACCTCGAGGACTTCCTCGTCGACATCTCCGGCGACACCCCGATCGACGTCATCCGCTCGCTGTCACTGGTGAGCCTCACCGTGCTGCTCGACGAGTTCGACAGCGACGAGCCGTTCGCCATCCTGGAGTACATCATCGACGTGGACGCCCCCGACGAGGCGCTGCTGGTCAACTTCGGCTCGGACGGCACGATCCAGTCGATCGCGAGCGCCGACCGCTAGGACCGGCGGCCGACCGGCAGACGGCGCACATCGTCGGGCGCACGTCCACCGGCGTCTTGTCACACGGCCTGGGCGAAGGTGAGCCCGTCGGTCGCGATGTCCTTCGCGAGGTGCGCGAGATCCTCCGGGATGTCGCGGCCCTTCGAGATCATCGACTGCGCCCACAGACGTCCGGCGCGGTACGACGACCGCACCAGGGGGCCGGCGAGCACCCCGAGGAACCCGATGCGCTCGGCCTCCTCCTTGAACGCGACGAACTCGTCGGGCCGCACCCAGCGCGCGACCGGCAGGTGCCGGGGCGAGGGCCGCAGGTACTGCGTGATCGTGATGATGTCGGTGCCCGCGTCGTGCAGGTCCTGCAGCGCCTGCACGACCTCCTCGGGCTCCTCGCCCATGCCCAGGATGAGGTTCGACTTGGTGATGAGGCCGGCATCCCGCGCCTGCGTGAGCACGTCGAGCGAGCGCTCGTAGCGGAACGCCGGGCGGATGCGCTTGAAGATGCGCGGCACCGTCTCGACGTTGTGAGCGAACACCTCGGGGCGTGCGTCGAACACCTCGTTCAGCAGGGCGGGCTCGCCGTTGAAGTCGGTCGCGAGCAGCTCGACACCCGTGCCCGGGTTCTGGGCGTGGATCTGTCGCACCGTCTCGGCGTTGAGCCACGCGCCGCCGTCGGACAGGTCGTCGCGGGCGACGCACGTGACGGTGGCGTAGCGCAGCTGCATCCGGGTGACGCTCTCGGCCACACGGCGCGGCTCGTCGGTGTCGTAGTCCGCGGGCTTTCCGGTGTCGATCTGGCAGAAGTCGCAGCGGCGCGTGCACTGCGAGCCGCCGATGAGGAACGTGGCCTCGCGGTCCTCCCAGCACTCGTAGATGTTGGGGCACCCGGCTTCCTGGCACACCGTGTGCAGCCCCTCGTCCTTCACGAGGGAGTGCAGGGCGGTGTACTCCGGGCCCATCTTGGCCTTCGTCTTGATCCACTCGGGCTTGCGCTCGATCGGCGTCTGGGCGTTGCGGACCTCGAGGCGCAGGAGCTTGCGTCCGTCCGGGGCGGCGGTGCTCACGCGGCCACCTCCGCGTACTCGCGCTGGAAGACCTCGACGATGGTGCCCAGGATGTCGCGCGGCGACACGTCGCGGCCGGTCACCTCGCTGATGGTCGTCACGCCGGCGTCCGTGATGCCGCACGGGACGATGCCGCCGAATGCCGCGAGCGAGTTGTCGCAGTTGACCGCGAAGCCGTGCATCGTGACGCCCTTCTCGACGCGCACGCCGATCGCGGCGATCTTGTCCTCCGACAGGGGGCGGCGCACCCACACGCCGCTGCGGCCCTCGACCTGGTAGCCGTCGACGCCGTGCACGCGCAGGGCCTCGATCAGCAGGCGCTCGATCCGGCGCACGTGCGCGACGACGTCGATGGGCTCGTGCAGGCGCACGATCGGGTAGCCGACGAGCTGCCCGGGACCGTGCCAGGTGATGCGGCCGCCGCGGTCCACGTCGATGACGGGGGTGCCGTCGGTGGGCCGGTCTTCCGGCTGGGTCCGCTTGCCCGCCGTGTACACGGACTCGTGCTCGAGCACGATCATCGTGTCCGGCCGAGTGCCGGCGAGCACCTCGGCGTGCACGCGGCGCTGCAGCTCCCAGCCGTCGAGATAGGGGACAAGATCGGGGTTCAGACCCGCTTCGAGGATGTCGAGCACGAGGGTTCCTTCGTCCGTCGGAGCGCCCGTCCGGGTGAGGCCGGCGCCTTTCTGCACAGTGTCCAATAATACGCACACGGTCCCCCGCGGGCGCCACGCCCTACGCTGAGACCGTGACAGCGAATCGACCCGGGAGGCCGCGCGCGTCTTCGCGCGCCACCCTGGCGGACGCCGCCAGCGAGCTCTTCCTGGAGCGCGGGTACGACGCGACCTCGATTGCGGACATCACCACACGTGCCGGGGTGAGCCGATCCAGCTTCTTCAACTACTTCGCATCCAAGGCCGACATCCTCTGGGCGGGGCTGGACGAGCGCATCGCGGCTGCCGTCTCGTCGCTCGAGTCGGCCGGATCGGCTCCGGTCGGCGCTGTGCTCGCCGGAGCTCTCGCCGACTTCGAACCGGACACGCTCGCGCTCGCGATCGTGAACGACGACGCCATGGGGGTCGCGGAGGAACTGGCGCGCGAGGCGTCCATCCGCCGAACGCGCCTCTCCGAGGCCGTCGCGAGGCGGCTGGAACGGGACGGCGTCGAACCGATGCGCGCGGAGATCGCGGGCGCGGGATATGCGGCCGCGGTGCTGTCGGCGGTGTGGACGTGGGCGCACGGCGGCGCCGGCCGCTCGCCGCTGCGACCGACGATGGCGCGCGCCCTCGCGATGGTCCCCGACGTCGCGCGGGAAGCGCGGGTGTCGCAGCTGCGGGTGGTGGTGCGGGCGGACGACCTCGACGGGGCCGTCGCGTTCTACCGCGACGCACTCGGGCTCGTCGAGGAGGAGTCCTACGACGGGGAGGGCGACGCCCGGGTCGTGATCCTCGGAGCGGGGCGCGCGACGCTCGAGCTGGCCAACCCTGCCCAGGTGCGCTTCATCGACCGCGTCGAGACGGACGGCGTGACCAGTCCCCACATCCGCCTGGCGTTCGAAGTGGACGACACGGCGGCCGAGGCGGCCCTGCTGACCGGCGCCGGTGCGGAGGTGCTGGCATCCGCCCGCGAGACCCCGTGGCGCTCGGTGAACGCGCGGCTCGCCGGCCCCGCCGGGCTGCAGCTGACACTGTTCGAGGAGCTCGGGCCCGCCGATCGCTGACGGCGCGGATGCGCACCCTGTCCGAGGCCGGGGCGCGGCATCCTCTCCCGTATCCTTGGAGGATCATGGCTACATTCGGCACGCTCTCCGATCGGCTCACCGAGACCTTCCGCAACCTGCGCACCAAGGGCAAGCTCACGCCCGCCGACGTCGACGGCACCGTCCGCGAGATCCGGCGCGCATTGCTCGATGCGGACGTCGCGCTGGTCGTCGTCAAGGAGTTCACCGCCAAGGTGCGCGAGCGCGCCCTCAGCGACGAGGTCAACAAGGCGCTGAACCCCGCCCAGCAGGTCGTGCAGATCGTCAACGAGGAGCTCATCCACATCCTCGGCGGCCGGCAGCGCCGACTGCAGTTCGCGAAGACCGCGCCGACGGTGATCATGCTCGCGGGTCTGCAGGGCTCGGGGAAGACGACCTTCGCGGGCAAGCTCGCGAAGCTCCTCGAATCCGACGGCCACACGCCGATGCTGGTCGCTGCGGACCTGCAGCGCCCGAACGCCGTGAACCAGCTGCAGGTCGTCGCCGAGCGCGCCGGGGCGGCGATCTACGCCCCCGAGCCCGGCAACGGCGTCGGCGACCCGGTGAAGGTCGCCCGCGAGGGCGTGGAGGCTGCGCGCCGCCAGCAGTACGACACGGTCATCATCGACACCGCCGGCCGCCTCGGCGTCGACGCCGAGCTCATGAAGCAGGCCGCCGACATCCGCCGGGCGGTGAACCCGGACGAGGTGCTGTTCGTCATCGACGCGATGATCGGTCAGGATGCCGTCAACACGGCGAAGGCCTTCCAGGACGGCGTCGATTTCACCGGCGTCGTGCTGTCCAAGCTCGACGGCGACGCCCGAGGCGGCGCCGCGCTGTCGGTCGCGTCGATCACCGGACGCCCGATCATCTACGCGTCCACCGGTGAGGGCCTCGACGACCTCGAGCCGTTCCACCCCGACCGCATGGCGTCGCGCATCCTGGACCTCGGCGACATCCTCACCCTCATCGAGCAGGCGCAGCAGGCCTTCGACGAGGCGGAGGCGCTCAAGGTCGCCGAGAAGCTCGCGAGCGAGACCTTCACGCTCGAGGACTTCCTGGACCAGATGCAGCAGTTCAAGAAGATGGGGTCGATGAAGAAGATGCTGTCGATGCTGCCCGGAACGGGGCAGATGAAGCAGCAGATCGAGAACTTCGACGAGCGCGAGATCGACCGCACCGAGGCGATCATCCGGTCCATGACCCCGTACGAGCGGCGCAACCCGAAGATCCTCAACGGCTCGCGGCGGCTGCGCATCGCGCGCGGCTGCGGCATGACCGTGACGGACGTCAACCAGCTCGTGCAGCGCTTCGACCAGGCCGCGAAGATGATGAAGACCGTCGCGCGCGGGGGAGTGCCGAACATCCCCGGCATGGGTCCGGTCGGCGGCAAGCCGGGGGCGTCCAGCAAGCGCGGCAAGCAGCAGAAGGCGAAGGGCTCCCGGTCGGGCAATCCCGCCAAGCGCGCCGCGGAGAACGCGGGTGTCGGCGCCGAGGCGCCCGCCGCGCAGGGTTCGGGTTTCGGCCTCGGCGGAAAGCCGGGCGCGCAGCCGAGCGAGGCCGACCTCGCGGCGGTGCAGAAGCTGCTCGGCGGTCGCTGAGCCGACCCGGCAGCGGCCTCGGGGGTCTATTCCGTGATGAATGCGGAGTGGCCGATCCAGTCCGAGCGCGACAGCGCGTCGACGGCCGCGCGCCCGACCGTGTCGAAGCGGGTGTTGTAGTGCCACCACACCGCACGGTCGACCCGACTGCGGTAGCGCGCCGAGCCGTTCCCGGCGACCAGGCGCGAGGGGCGCAGAAGCGTCCAGTGCGCCGTGCTCGAACGGATGACATCCTCCATCGCCCGGGTGTCCACGTTGTTGGCCTTCAGCATCCGCTCGAGGATCGGCTTGGCGATGAAGCGGGAGAGCGGGTCGTCGCCGGCGACGTACGCCGCGGCCGCGGACACCGCGACCACGCGGCGCGTTCCGACGGCTGCCATCGCTGCGACGAGCGCTGACGCGCTGTCGCGCAGCAGCGTCGGATCCTCCTGCCCGGCGACGTGGCCCACGCAGGATACGACGGCGTCCGCGTCGCGGAACGCGTGTGCGAGGGCGGCGGCGTCCCGGGCATCCGCCTGGGCGACCGTCGTGCCCGCGGGCGCCTTCGACGGGGTGCGAACGACGGACACCACGTCATGGCCCGCGGCCAGGGCGTGACGCACGGTGGCGCTTCCCGTGCGACCGGATGCAGCAAGGACGGCGATGCGCATGAGCGACCTCTTTCCAAAGGGAAGGTGAGTGAACACTTACTCACTACGATAGTGAACATGACACCGCACGCATCCGTCAAGCCGCCCCGTGAGCGCATCCTCGACGCCGCGTTCGAGGTGATGCACACCCTGGGCTTGGCGAACGCGACCACGAAGCAGATCGCACTCCACGCCGGCTACTCGGAGGCGATGCTCTACAAGCACTTCGCCGACAAGCAGGAGCTCTTCCTGGCGGTGCTCCAGGAGCGGGTGCCGCCCGTGCGCGTCAGCGCGCGAGCGGCAGGCGACGGCGACCTCGTCGAGAACCTGACCGCGCTGCTGGAGGATCTGATGGGGTTCTTCGTCACGGCGTTCCCGATCGCCGCCTCGGTCTTCAGCTCCCCGGATCTGCTGCGCGAGCACCGAGCCGGCGTCGCGTCGCGAGACCGCGGCCCGGAAGAAGCGGTGCGCGCCGTCGAGGCGTACCTCGAGGCGGAGCGCTCGTCCGGCCGCCTCGCCGAGGATGCCGACTGCGGTGCCGGAGCGCGGCTCCTCGTGGGAGCGGCCTTCCACCAGGGCTTCCTCGCGGCCTTCGCCGGCCGTGGAGCCGTCGATGAGGTGCACGCGATCGCACTCGGCATCGCGCGCACCGTGGCGCGCGGGCTGTGCTGACTCGGCGTCAGATGTTCACGCCGGCGGCGTCCAGCGCCGCCTCCACCGCCTGCAGCAGCACCTGCTGTCCGGCGACGGTGGGATGCTCGTCGTCCGGCTGCAGCAGCCCCAGCCGGCCCTGCAGAGGCTGGCCGATGTCGACGTAGACGCCCCCCACGGCGGTGACGGCGGCCCGGACCGACGCGGAGCTGTACGCGATCTCGGCGGGCGCCGGCGTCGGCTGGTCCCACAGCGTGTTCAGGCCCACGATCTGCGCCTCCGGCAGCGCCCGGTGCAGCGTGTCGATCATCGCCCGGGTGGCGGCATCCAGAGCCGCGGCGGACCGGGTGTGATCGTTGTCGGACCCCTGCACGATGACGATGGCGGGGCGGTCCTTCACGGCGGCCGGGATGAGGCCGGCGAAGTCCGAGCCGCACGAGCCGACCGCGATGAAGCCCGCGCCGCTGCACGCGACGTTGACGACGGTGTCGTCGCGGTCGTCGGACATGAGCGTCGGCCAGTCCGCGCCGTCCTCCAGCCCGTGCCCGGACATGATCGAATCGCCGATCGTCGCGACCACGGGGGTGCCGGGCGCGGACGGAGTCGGGGTGGGAGCCGATGCCTCGGTGGCCGGCCGCGCGAGGGACGAAGGGGCCGAGGTGCAGCCGGCCAGGACGACGAGCGCGGCCACAGCGAGGGCAGGGGGGATTCCACGCCGGACACGCATGACGCCCACGGTAGAACGGGCGGCCCGGGAGCGGCGACTCAGGCGGAGGCCACCCGGCGCATGCACACCGGACGCTCAGTTCGCGTCGAGTCGCGCGAGATGCTCGTGCAGGGACGGTCCGGCACGGAACTCGCGGATGAGATGCTGCACGACCTCGCGCAGATCGCCGTCGCAGTCCTCGGCCACGCGCACCTGCCGCTCGGAGCTGGAGCCCTCGGTGAGGATCGTGCGCAGGCCCGCCAGTTCCCGCACGCAGCCGAGGTCGGCGGCGATGGGAGCGAGGTCGCCGGCGAGCTCGGCGATGTGCTCGCGCACGGCGCGCTGACGGCCGTCCCGGTCGCTGATGACCACGGCATCCAGCCCGTATCGGGCCGCGCGCCACTTGTTCTCCCGGATGAACCACGGCTGCAGGGTGGGCAGTGACCGGCCGGCATCCAGTTCGCGGGAGAAGTGCTCGACCAGCACCTGCACGAACGCCGCGACCGCGGCGAGCTCGGGCAGCGTCGACATGCCGTCGCAGGCGCGCACCTCGACGGTGCCCCAGCGCGGCGCGGGCCGGATGTCCCAGCGCACCTCGGTGGCATCCGCCATGACGCCCGTTCCGACCATGTCGTGGAGGTAGCCCTCGAACTCCGCCCAATCGGCGAGCGGCCAGGGCAGGCCCGCCGTCGGCAGCTGCTGGAAGACGAGCGCGCGATTGGAGGCGTACCCGGTGCGTTCGCCCGCCCAGAACGGGCTCGACGCGGACAGCGCCTGCAGGTGCGGCAGGTACGCGCTCAGCGCGCCGATGATGGGCATCACCTTGGTGACGTCCTCGACGCCGATGTGGATGTGGATGCCCCAGATCATCATGTTGCGTCCCCACCACTGGGTGCGCTCGATGAGGGTGTGGTACCGGGTCTTGTCGGTCACCTGCTGGTCGTACCACTGGGCGAACGGATGGCTCCCCGCGCACAGCAGCTCGATGCCACGCGGATCCGTCACCCGCCGCACGGCCGCGATGGCGTCGGCGATGTCGTGCACCGCGTCGGCGACCGTCGCCCCGACCCCGCTCGTCACCTCGACGGTGTTCGTGAGCAGCTCGCCGGTGATCGTATAGCGCGCCGGTCCCGCCTCCCGCAGCGCTTCGAGCACCTCGGGCGCACGGGGGACGAGGTCCCCGGTGGCGCCGTCGGCGAGCATGAGCTCCCACTCGAGTCCCACGGTGGACCTGGCGGATGTCGCGAAAGGCGCCGTCATTCGCACAGTTTGACACGCACCCGCCTCCCGGTTCGCGGGAGTCGTGACGATCTGGCAGAATTGATGGTTGGACCGGCGCCCGACCCTCTATCCGGCGTCGTCCGACCTCAGAGCTTCCGCCGGGTGTGCACCCCACGCTCCAGGCGATGTTCCCCGTCTTCCACATAATTCAGGAGAATCGTGGCTGTCAAGATCCGTCTCAAGCGTCTCGGCAAGATCCGTGCGCCGTACTACCGCATCGTCGTGGCCGACTCGCGCACCAAGCGCGACGGCCGTGTCATCGAGGAGATCGGCAAGTACCACCCGACCGAGCAGCCCTCGTTCATCGAGGTCGACTCCGACCGCGCCCAGTACTGGCTCTCCGTCGGCGCGCAGCCGACCGAGCAGGTGCTCGCCATCCTCAAGCTGACCGGCGACTGGGGCAAGTACAAGGGCGACGCCAACGCCATCTCGACCGTGCAGGTCGCCGAGGGCAAGGCCGCTTTCGCCGCCGACACCGCCAAGAAGTCGGTCGTCAAGTCCAAGGTCGAGAAGAAGGCCGAAGAGCCCGCCGCCGAGGCCGCTGAGGTCGTCGAGGCCGACGCTCCGGCAGACGCCGAGTAATCGCCGTGCTGGCTGCCGCGCTCGAGCACGTCGTCAAGGGGATCGTGGATCACCCGGACGACGTCCGCATCGACTCGTCCACGTCGTCCCGTGGAGATGTGCTGGAAGTGCACGTCCACCCCGACGACCGGGGACGCGTCATCGGGCGCGGTGGCCGCACCGCGAAGGCCCTGCGCACCGTCGTCGGTGCGCTGGCCGAAGGCCGTCGGGTCCGCGTCGACGTCGCGGACGACTGATGGCCGAAGTCAAGGTCCCTCGGCGCGATGCTCAACCGCCGAGGGCGCAGCTGCGCGTCGGCCGCCTGGTCAAGGCGCACGGCCTCAAGGGCGCGCTGAAGCTCGAGCTCTACACGGATGACCCCGACGGCCGCTTCGTGCCGGGGGCATCCTTCACCCTGCAGGTGCCGGAGTCGTCTCCGTGGCACAGCAAGACCATCACGGTGCGCGAGTTCCGCTGGATGAACTCCCACCCCGTCGTCTTCTTCGAGGGCGTCGACGACCGCACGGCGGCCGAGTCCCTCGTCAAGGCGATCCTCTGGGTCGATGAGGATGCCGCGGCGTCCGAGCCCGAGGACGACGCCTGGTACGACCACCAGCTCACCGGACTCGACGTCGTGCGCGACGGTGCGGTCGTGGGCGCCGTCACCCGCGTCGACCACCTGCCCGCCCAGGACCTGCTGATCGTGCGCAGCGGCGACCGCGACGTCCTGGTCCCCTTCGTGAAGGCGATCGTGCCCGAGGTCGACATCGCGGGCGGTCGCCTGGTCGTCACACCGCCGCCCGGACTGTTCGAGGACCTGCCGTCGGACGACGACGGTCCGGCGGACTCCGACGGATCCGAGGACGAGGATCCCGCCGGAGACGACGACGCGGAGTCCTGACGTGCGCATCGACGTCGTCTCGATCTTCCCCGCCTTCTTCGACGTCCTCGACGTCTCGCTGCTCGGCAAGGCGCGCAGCGCCGGCATCCTCGATGTCCGCGTGCACGACCTGCGCGACTGGACCCACGATCGCCACCGCACCGTCGACGACACGCCGTACGGCGGGGGAGCCGGCATGGTCATGAAGCCCGAGCCCTGGGGGCTCGCCCTCGATGAGATCGCCGGTCCGCCGGCTCCGGATGCCGCGGCCCCGGATGGCCCGGACGCGCCCATCATCATCTTCCCGTCCCCGGCGGGGGAGGTCTTCACCCAGGCGACCGCCCGCGAACTGTCCGGGGCATCCCACCTCGTGTTCGGCTGCGGACGCTACGAGGGCATCGACGAACGCGTCTTCGAGTACGCCAAGACTCTCGGCTCCGTCCGCCTGGTGAGTCTCGGCGACTACGTGCTCAACGGCGGAGAGGTCGCCGTCATGGCGATGATCGAGGCCGTCGGGCGGCTCCTCCCCGGCGTCGTCGGCAACCCGGAGAGCCTCGTCGAGGAGTCCCACGAGGAGGGACTGCTCGAGTACCCGTCGTACACGAAGCCGTCCACCTGGCGCGGGCGGGATGTGCCGGAGGTGCTGCTCAGCGGCAACCACGGCGCGATCGCGGCCTGGCGCCACGAGCAGCAGGTGGAGCGCACCCGGGTGCGCCGGCCCGACCTGCTGCGCGAGACCGACTGAGTCGCCGCCGGCGGGCTCGGGGTCAGCGGATCATCAGTCGACGCCGAGGAACGAGCGGTCGGTCAGCACGATCGGGCCGTCGGACGTCACGGCGATCGTGTGCTCCGAGTGCGCGCCACGCGAGCCGTCGACGCTGCGCAGCGTCCAGCCGTCGGGGTCGGTGACGAGCTCGTCGGTCGTCGCCAGCAGCCACGGCTCCAGTGCCATCACGAGTCCGGCGCGCAGCGGGTAGCCGCGGCCGGCTTTGCCGTCGTTCGGCACGTGCGGATCGCCGTGCATGATGCGGCCGACGCCGTGCCCGCCGAAGTCGGTGTTGATCGAGTAGCCACCGCCGTGCGAGACCTCGGCGATCGCGGCGGAGATGTCGCCGATCCGGTTGCCGACCGTCGCGGCGGCGATGGCGGCATCCAGCGCGCGCTCGGTCGTGTCGATGAGGCGCAGGTCCTCGTCGCGGGGCGTGCCGACGACGAACGACACCGCCGAGTCGGCCACCCAGCCGTCGATCGACACGGCGAAGTCCAGGGAGACGAGGTCGCCGTCGCGCAGGTCGTAGTCGAACGGCAGCCCGTGCAGCACGGCGTCGTTCACGGAGGTGCAGATCACCTTGCCGAACGGGCTCGCCCCGAACGACGGGTGGTAGTCGATGTAGCAGGACTCGGCGCCGGCGCGGCGGATGAGGTCGTGCGCGCGCCGGTCGATCGCGAGGAGGTTCGTGCCGACCCGCGTCTCGTCCCGCAGGGTCGCGAGCGTCTCCGCCACGAAGCGGCCCGCCGGGCGCATGGCTTCGACCTCTGCAGGGGTGCGCAACTCGATCATCGGATTCCTCTCGTCGCGTCCATTCTTCCGGATCGCGGCGCAGTCGACTGTGAGGATGCCGCGGGACGCTCCGGTGGCGGATCCCGCGGTCCGGACCGCGCGTACGATCGGTCACATGTGGCTGCGACGCGCTTTCTACGGCTGGCTGTTCCCGGCCGCGCTGATCCTGCCGCTCTGGCTCTTCATCGGGTGGGGCGTGTTCAGCGCCGGCGGCTGGGCCTTCCTCTGGGTCGTGCTCATCGCGATCCCGTCCGTGCTCGTCGGGCAGGCGGTGCTCGCCCTCCTCGTGCGCGCCCGGCAGTCGGCGCGCGAGGCGCGCGCGGTCTCATGGTGGGACGTGCTCGGCTTCACGGTGTGGCACTGCCTGACGATCTCGCTCGCCTTCTTCGCCGAGGTCTGGTGGCTGCCGGTCATGCTCCTCACCGTGTGCGTCGGGCTGGGGCTCTTCTGGCTGGAGATCTGGCAGCTCATGCGGGAGGCCCGGAGACGGCTGTCGTCGGCGGCGTCCGCTGCCGGTGGATCGTCACCGCGCCGCGGCGGCCCGGGCGACGTGTTCGTCATCACCGAGACCGATCCCACGAAGCCCTGACCGCGGTTTTGGCGCGGCCTCGCATCCGTGGCAGAATGGGAGTTCGTGCCCTGACGCGCTCTGCCTCAGGGGGGCTGCCATCGACTTCGGTCCGGAATGTGGCAACGGGGCACTCCTTTCCTGACATCCCTTGACGTGGTCGACCTGTGGCGGCCGCAGGAAGAGAAGATCATGCAGATCCTCGACGCCGTCGACGCAGCATCCCTGCGCTCCGACATCCCCGACTTCGGTCCCGGCGACACCGTCAAGGTGCACGTCAACATCACCGAAGGCAACCGCTCCCGCATCCAGGTCTTCCAGGGCGTCGTCATCGGCCGCTCCGGCGACGGGGTGCGCGAGACCTTCACCGTCCGCAAGGTCAGCTTCCAGGTGGGCGTCGAGCGTACGTTCCCGGTGCACAGCCCGGTGATCGACCACATCGAGGTCGTCACCCGCGGTGACGTGCGACGTGCGAAGCTCTACTACCTGCGCAACCTCCGCGGCAAGAAGGCAAAGATCAAGGAGAAGCGCGACAACTGACGCACTTCTGCGTGCGACGCCCCGCGGCCCTGTGCCGCGGGGCGTCGCTGTATCTGCACCTCAGCAAGGTGTGCGAGGCTGGAACGTGCACGCGCGCCGACGCGCGCCCGGGAGGAGATCGATGAGCACCGAGCACGCCGACACTCCGGCGGCCGCAGGCGCGGCGACGCACCGCAGCCGAGGCGGCCTGCTGTTCCTGCGGGACGTCGTGGTGATCGTCGTCATCGCCATCGTCGCCTCCTTCCTCCTCAAGACCTTCTTCGTGCGGTCGTTCTACATCCCGTCGGCGTCGATGGAGAACACGCTGCAGATCAACGACCGCATCCTCGTCGACGAGATCACGCCGCGCTTCGGGGGCTACCACCGCGGGGACGTCGTCGTGTTCAGCGATCCGGGCGGGTGGCTGCCCGTGCAGCCCGCGTCCCCGCCGAAGCCGTGGATCGCGCAGGTCGCCGACTCCGCACTGACCTTCGTCGGGCTGTCGACGGCCGACAGCGACGATCATCTGGTCAAACGCGTCATCGGACTGCCCGGCGACCATGTGCAGTGCTGCAACGCCCTCGGACAGCTGAGCGTGAACGGCACTCCCGTCGACGAGACGTCGTACGTGAAGCTGCAGCCCGGCGAGAGCGCGCCGCAGCCCGTGCCGTTCAACGTCACTGTGCCGAAGGACTCGCTGTGGGTGCTCGGGGACAACCGCGACGAGTCGCGCGACTCGCGCTACAACCAGAACGACCCGGGCAAGGGGTTCGTGCCGATGTCGGATGTCGTGGGTCGCGCGTTCCTCATCACCTGGCCGTTCGACCGGTTCGGCTTGATCGGCACGCACTCCAGCGCGTTCGCCGGCGTGCCGGGGCCGACGGGGACGGCCTCATCCGGAACGCCCGGGCCATGACCGTCGTCGAGCCGCGGCTCACGCTCGAGCGACGCCTGCTGCGCGAGCGCACGCTCATCGTCGCGTGCGACGAGGTCGGACGCGGGGCCCTGGCCGGCCCGGTCGCCGTCGGCGCGGTCGCGGTGGATGCCTCCCGTGCCCGGAAGCGGGTCCCGTCCGGACTGCGCGACTCGAAGCTCGTGCCCGAAGCCAGACGCCCGGAGGTCGCGGCCCGCGCCGCCGAGTGGGTCTGCGCCTCCGCCGTCGGGTGGGCGACCTCGGCCGAGATCGACGACATCGGCATCATCCGCGCCCTCGGCCTCGCCGCGCACCGGGCCATCGCCCAGCTCGGCGAGTTCGGCTGCGACTTGAGCGACGCCCTCGTGCTGCTCGACGGCAACCACGACTACATCACCCCCGTCCAGGCGACACCCTGGCCGGTGCGTCCGATCATCAAGGGCGACCGCGACTGCGCGAGCGCCAGCGCGGCATCCGTCATCGCCAAGGTCGCCCGCGACGACGTCATGCGGGAGCTCGACGGAGACTTCCCGGTCTACGGGTGGTCCCGGAACAAGGGCTATGCCAGCCTCGACCACCGCGCCGCGATCCGCGAGCACGGACTCAGTCGGCATCATCGCGCGTCCTGGGCCATCGCGGACGCTCCGACGCTGTTCTGACAGCGGCGCCCGTAGGATGGGAGGACCATGGACGACGACTCCTTCGACGACTACGACCGCGACCTGGAGCTGGCGCTGTTCCGCGAGTACCGGGATGTGGTCTCGCAGTTCGGATACGTGATCGAGACCGAGCGACGCTTCTACCTCGCCAACGAGGTCAACGTCGTGCGCCGCGACACCGAGCACGACTTCTACTTCGAGATCACGATGAACGACGTGTGGGTGTGGGACATCTACCGCGCCGACCGCTTCGTCAAGTCGGTGCGCGTCCTCACGTTCAAGGACGTCAACGTCGAGGAGCTGTCCCGCCACGACCTGCACCTGCCCGAGGAGCTGTCGCTCGACAGCTGAGCGCCGCGCGCCCCCGTCCCCGGATGTTGCGCGGCGGCGACGCGTCCACAGGCGGCGCGGAGCCGCGATCGCTCCACACC
>NZ_DATEJS010000281.1:0-4079 GCF_035277845.1 Microbacterium sp. | reverse complement strand
CAGCCGCGGTGCCGCTCGGCGTCGAAGAGCGGCGTGAAGTAGCCGACGAGGATGACGCAGGATGCCGCGAACACGATGTTGCGCAGCGCCGCCCGCCAGAATCCGATGGGGCGGCCCGTGCCCTCCTGCTGCAGGCTGATCCCGCACATCCGCTGACCGACCGAGCCGGTGCCGCCCTGCATGATCGTCACGACGAGCCACCACGCGAACGTCAGCACGTACGCGACGATCTGCACGATCGTGACCTTCGGCACCGCGGCCGTCAGCTGCTGCTGGGACGCGATCGCACTGAGGCTGATCACCATGGTGACGATGCCGACGACCGAGCCGATCAGCGCGAACGGCACCATGTCGATGACGTAGGCGCCCACGCGCCGGCCGAGGGATGCCTTGACGCCCGCCGTGGGAGCGACCGGCCCCGGTGCAGAAGTGCTCATGCGCCGTTCTCCTTCAGGTCATCGCGGGCGTCCCCACGATCGGGGTGCGTACCCCGTGCTGTCTTCGTCCCAGGCCCGTCGGCCCGGTGTGCGGGCCCGCGTCCGACGTCGTCGCGATCCGAGCCCGACACCGAGCGTACGGCCTGAGCGCCGGCTGTCCGAGCCGAGTCCACCACGGAGCGGGCGGCCTGACGCACCGCCTGGGACAGGCGCGTGTCGGCCAGATAGGCGCGCAGGCTCAGCCGCGCCCGCAGGCGCCGCCACACGGATGCGCGCTCCCCGAGCCCCGCCACGATCTCATCGACCTGGCGCCAGAACTCCTCGATCTCGGTCGCCGAGGGCTCGGCCGGACCGAACACCTGGCCGTCGGCGCGCACCGCAAGACCGGCGACGGCGGGGTCGGCGAGCGACGCCCCGAGCAGTGCGGCGTCCTCGGCGCGCGTGGCACCCGGCGGCACCCGCGTGCCGTAGTCGGATGCCCGGTCGACCAGCTCGTCCCAGCCGCCGGAGATGCGGTCCGCCGGGTTCTCGGCATCCCTGCGCTTGCGGCGCCGGGAGGCCTTCAGCGCGCCGATCACGAGGAACGGCGCAAGCAGGATCGCGACGACGCCGAGTGTTCCGCCGCCGATCGCGAGGATGGGGCCGAGCAGCGCCAGGAACCCGTTGGTCTTGTGGTCCACGCCCCGGTCGTTCTGCACCGACGGCGAATCGTCCGCCGGCTGCTGCACCGGAGGCGGCGGCTGGGGAACCTGCGGCTTGGGCTTGGGCTTCGGCTTCGGCTTCTGCGCGGTCGCGATGCGGTCCCTCGACGGCGTCGGGTCGAACGACACCCAGCCGGACCTCTGGAAGTCGACCTCCACCCACGCGTGCAGGTCGTCGCCCGTCGCGGTGAACCTGCCCGCAGCGGCCGAGCCCGGGTAGTAGCCCATGACGACGCGGGCCGGCATCCCGAGGCTGCGCGCCATGAGCGCCATCGTGACCGCGTACTGCTCGTCGTCGCCCACCATCTGGTCTGCGTCGGTCAGCTCGGAGATGCGCTCGGCGCCGTGTCCCGCCCGCGAGACGACCTCGCCGCGCAGGCCGTGGCTGAAGAACCCGTTCTTGTGCAGGTAGTCGGCCAGCGCCTGCGCCTGGTCGTAGGGCGTGCGCGCCTTCGAGACGACGGTGGCCGCCTTGTCGACGACCGACTGCGGCACATCATCGGGCTTCGGCAGGGTGATCGGGGCGAAGACGTCCTTCTTCAGGGTCGCCGCGGCGGGGCGGCTGTCGATGAGCGCCTGCACCGTGTACCTGTCTCCCGGGGTGAGCCCCGCGGTCACCACGGCGGTGCCGCTGTCCTCGTTGTAGTTGCCGGAGCGACGGAGGGCGTCGGCATCCTTCCCGTCGAACGTGATGTTCTGCACCCAGCCCGCATCGGGCAGCCACACGCCGGTGAGCGCGCCCACCGTGAACCGCAGCGTCGCCGGCGTGCCGGTCTCGCCCTGCGACATGTTCGTGCGCAGCGGGGTGAATGCGCCGGATGCGCTGGTGGCCGCGGAGGCCACGTTGTAGACGACGCCGGTGTAGGCATCCATCGTCGCGAGCCGGATGCGGGCGTCCTTCGGCAGCCCGGTCACGGTGAACAGGGCGGTCTTCTCGTCGTCGCGCACCTGTTTGCGGAACGACTGCAGCGGGCTCGGGTACTGCCGCACGTCGAACGGCGGGACGATGATCTGGCGCAGCACCTGCCGAGACTGGGTGGGCGGCGCGAGAAGCGTCGCAGCCACGCCCGCGCCGGCCGCGATGACGACCACCAGCGCTCCGGAGACGAGCCGCGTGCCGCCCCCGCCGGACACCGGGGAGGCTCCGGAGACGATGACGCGCTCGTCGGACGGCGCCCACGCCTGGCGCACCGCCAGCCAGCCGAGCGCGGTGGCGGCGAACAGGATGCCCTGCACGATCGGCACCGCCGGCTCCGGCATGCTCATGACGATCTGCACGACGAGCGAGACGGATGCCGGGATCAGCGCCCACGCGGCACGGCGCAGCCGCAGGGCGAGCGACGCCGTCAGCACCGCGGACACGAACGTCAGCAGGAAGGGGACGATCAGGAACCCGTCGGCTGCCGCTACCGGCGGGATGGTGGTCAGCAGCTGCTTCCACGAGGTGACGACGCCGACGGCCAGTGCGCCGAGCGCTTCGCCGGTCGGCACGAACCCGAACGCGGCCGACTGCGGCACGGCGAGTGCGGGGCCGAACAGGAAGTACGCCGCGACGGCGAGGCCGGCCGTGATCAGGATGCCCCAGCGCCGCCAGGCGCACACGGCGGCGACGGCCAGGCCGAGCACCAGAGCCCCGACGGCTGCGACGAGGTAGCCGGGACCGGCGAAGGTGGGCCACCAGCCCGCGATCGAGACGACCAGGAACGCGGCGGTGGCGCCGAGGTCGAGGATCCAGCGGCGCAGCGGCGGCGCAGAGACGTGCGGAGCCCGGGCGTGCGTGGCCTCGAGGCCCGCGGCGGCCGTGGGGATCATGCGAGCACCCTCCGGAGCGTCCGGGGCAGGTCCTCCAGGGCGCCCACGGTGACGACGTCGGTGTCGGCGATGCGCTGCAGCTCGGGGGTCTTGCCGATGGCAGCGCGCACCACCAGCGAGCGCGCGCCGTACGGCAGCCGGCTCACGGCGGCGCGGAGGGAGGCGGCATCCGTCCCCCGGCCGACGACGAGCACGACGACGGTCGCGTCGGCCACGTCGGCGGCGATCGTGCCGGCGAGGTCGACCAGGCTGCGCCGGCCACGGCTGAACCGGACGCCGGACAGCGTGTCGAGCAGGCGCTTGCCGGTGGACGCCTGGACGCTGCGGCCCTGGGTGAACAGCTCCACCTGCATGGAGTCCTGCACGCCGCGCAGTCCGATCGAGCCCGCGACCGACACGCCCAGCTCGAACTCGTCGGCATCGTGGTAGTCGTGCGGGCTGCGGGACAGGCCGATCACGAAGTGCGACCGGCGGGTCTGCTCGTACTGGCGCACCATGATGGTGCCCGTACGCGCGGACGAACGCCAGTGCACGTGCCGCAGGTCGTCGCCCGGCTGGTACTCGCGCAGGGCGTGGAACGAGACGTCGTCCGGGGCCAGGTCGGCGGTGGGCAGGCCTTCGAGGTCGCGCAGGAACCCGAGCGACTGCCCCTCGAACCGGGTGGTGCGGGGATGCACGTACAGGTCGACCGGCTCGTCGGTGCTGTGCACGCGCTCGAAGAGGCCGAGAGGGTCGCCGCGCACGACGCTGACCGGGCCGACCTTCAGGATGCCGCGACGCTGGGTCGGGATCGCGAACAATTCCTCGACGTTCTCGCCCGGCGCCAGGCGCTTGACCGGGAACGACCCGCGGCCGTGCCCCACCGGCAGCACGACCCGGGACGGCAGGATGGCCCGCGGCGACGGATTGGCCAGGGTGAGCGCGCCCACCGCCCGCTCTCCCACGACCACCCGGGTGCGGTTCAGGTCGAGGCCGACGTCGTACGCGGTGCGTCCGATGAGGAAGAACAGCGAGACGGCGAGCGCCGCGGTGAGCACCACGGCGGCGGTGAACAGCTCCACCCAGCCGTACACCAGCGCCAGCCCCCAAAGCACCGCCGCGGTGCCGATCAGCACCCACGCGATGGGGC
>NZ_DATEJS010000280.1:0-7675 GCF_035277845.1 Microbacterium sp. | reverse complement strand
GCTCAGTCGCCGCGCGGCGAAGCGCCGCAGGCGGCGCACCCCGGCCTCGTGGACGGGCCGCAGCCGCGGGGCGACACGGCCCACCCCGGCCCGCACCGGGCGCAGGGACCACGAGATCTGGACGATGTCCGAGCGCTTGCCGTGCCGCGGCGGCGGGTCCGCCTGGGAGGCAAGCTGGGCGTCGGCATCCGTGAGACCCGACCACGCGACGCTCAGGGCAGCCGCGACGACGCCGAATGCCGCCGCGAACGGCACCGAGAGCCCCACGAGCCAGAGCACGGTCGCGGTCACGCCGCCGAGCACCACCGATCCGACGATCGACATGACCCGGCGCCGCACGGGATGCTGCCTCATCGCCGCGCCGCCGTCGCATCCTCATGCCACGATGCGGCGAGGCGCCGCACGCAGTCGCGGGCGGTTGCGATCGCCGCCGCGTCCGCGTGCCGCGTGCCGAAGCGCACGCCCTGGTACAGCCCGAGCAGCACGGTGACGGCGTCGCGGTCGGCGTCGAACCGGCTGATCACGCGGGCGGCGTACTCCCCCGGCGTCTCGGCCGGCCGGCGTCCGGCTCCGGAGGCGACGGACGCTTCCTCGAGCCCGAGCCACGCCTGTACGATCGCATCGTCCGCGCTGCGGTGCTCGTCGAGGATCCGCAGCGCCCGGGCGAGACCGCGCACGATCGGCGCCGTGACGGGTTCGGGTTCCGCATCGAGCTCCCCCGTGCCGAGCACCTCGACCGGAGCGGCGAGGGCCTCGCGGCGCACGCGCTGCGTCAGCCGGATGCGTCGCAGCAGCCGGTACGCGATGGCGAGCAGCGCGAGGCACACCGCCACGGCAGCCAGCAGCGTCAGGATCTTCTGCGCCTCGGCCGGAACGCCGGGGCTGGGAAGGGGGATGCGTGACGACGACGGCTGCGGCTGCGGGGTGAGCGCGGGAAGCTGGGGAACGATGCGCCAGCGGGGCGGGCTCCAGTGCGTCGGGCCGGCGGCCCACACGGATGCCACCGCCAGGACGAGGAGCACCGCCACGGCTCCTCCGGCGACGACCCGCCTGCGCTCGTGCCTCACAGAGGCTCACGATACTCGCGACCTCGGACGCCCTCGCGGCAGGCGGACGTGTGCGTCGGCGGGGTCAGAGCGGGGGTCGCGGTCCCGCGAACGGCGCGAGACCGTCGCGCACCGCGGCGACCTCCCCCGGCGTCATGCCGACGCGCGCCATGATCTGCCCCGGCACGTCGAGAGCGCGTTCGCGCAGCGCGCGTCCGTCGGCGGTGAGGGTGATGTCGAGCACGCGCTCGTCGTCGGGGCGGCGCGTGCGTTCCACGAGCTTCTGCACCCCCAGCCGCTTGACGATGGGCGACAGGGTCGCGGGCTCCATCGCCAGTTCGGCGGCGAGCTCGCCGAGCGATCGCGGCGCCTTGTCCCAGAGGGCGAGCATCACGAGGTACTGCGGATGCGTCAGCCCGAGGGGCTCGAGCACCGGACGGTAGATGGAGACCACGTTGCGCGCGGCCGTGACGATGGCGAAGCACAGTTGGTTGTCGAGCTTGAGCAGGTCGTCGCGCGGGTCCACGATGACATTCTAACCATTACTTAGTACACTAATCATCGTGACACGAAGCAATTCAGCCGATCGTCCTCCCCTCCGCCAGCGAGTGCGTGCCGAAGGCGGGTGGTACTCCTGGTTCAACCGCAACCTGGTGCGCATGGCGGGGCCGGCTGCGGTGGGGCCGTACGACACCACGCCCGAACCTCCCCGCGCCGAACGCCCCTGCCCGCTCTGCGGCGCACCCATGTCGCAGCACACGTTCGACCGCACCGGTCCGAAGCCGCTGATGTTCTGCCCGTAGCCCCCGCCCCCGGAGGCATCGCGCCCGGATGCCGGGCGTTCACGGCTGGTCAGGCGTGCCCGGCCCGCTCCATCGCGCGCAGCTCCTTCTTGAGGTCCTGCACCTCGTCGCGCAGGCGCCCGGCCAGCTCGAACTTCAGCTCCTCGGCCGCCGCGAGCATCTGACCGGTGAGGTCGGCGATCGTCGCCTCGAGCTGCTCCGCACCCTCCGCCGCGATCCCCTCCCGCCGCAGTTGCGGCGTCGGGCTCTTGCCCTTGCCGGACTTGAGCTTCGCGGACGTCTTGCCGCGCATCATCCGGTCGGTGTCGTCCGCCTCGCGCGTGAGCACCTCGGTGATGTCGGCGATGCGCTTGCGCAGCGGCTGCGGGTCGATGCCGTTCGCCTCGTTGTAGGCGATCTGCTTCTCGCGGCGACGCTCGGTCTCCTCGATCGCGTTGCGCATCGAATCGGTCATCGTGTCGGCGTACATGTGCACCTGCCCGGACACGTTCCGCGCGGCGCGGCCGATGGTCTGGATGAGCGACGTGCCCGATCGCAGGAACCCCTCCTTGTCGGCGTCGAGGATCGACACGAGCGACACCTCGGGGAGGTCGAGTCCCTCGCGCAGCAGGTTGATGCCGACGAGCACGTCGTACACGCCGGCCCGCAGCTCGGTGAGCAGCTCGACCCGGCGGAGGGTGTCCACGTCGGAGTGCAGGTAGCGCACCCGCACCCCGTGCTCGCCGAGGAAGTCGGTGAGCTCCTCCGCCATCTTCTTGGTGAGCGTCGTCACCAGCACGCGCTCGTCGCGCTCCGAGCGCACCCGGATCTCCTCGAGCAGATCGTCGATCTGCCCCTTCGAGGGCTTCACCACGATCTGCGGGTCGACGAGTCCCGTCGGGCGGATGATCTGCTCCACGACCCCGTCGGCGATCCCCATCTCGTATCGTCCGGGCGTCGCGGACAGGTACACGGTCTGCCCGATGCGGTTCTTGAACTCGTCCCATCGCAGGGGCCGGTTGTCGAGGGCACTCGGCAGCCGGAAGCCGTGCTCGACGAGCGTGCGCTTGCGGGAGGCGTCCCCCTCGTACATCGCCCCGATCTGGGGCACCGTCACGTGCGACTCGTCGATCACCAGAAGGAAGTCGTCGGGGAAGAAGTCGAGCAGGGTGTGCGGCGGCTCGCCGGCGACGCGCCCGTCGAGGTGCCGCGAGTAGTTCTCGATGCCGGAGCAGAACCCGAGCTGCTGCAGCATCTCGAGGTCGAAGGTGGTGCGCATGCGCAGCCGCTGGGCCTCGAGCAGCTTGCCCTGCCGTTCGAACTCCGCGAGCCGCTCGGCGAGCTCCGCCTCGATGGTGCCGATGGCCCGGTGCACCACGTCGAGGCCAGCGACGTAGTGGGATGCCGGGAAGATCGGCACCGAATCGAGCTTCTTGACCACGTCGCCGGTGAGCGGATGCAGCATGTACAGCGCCTCGATCTCATCGCCGAAGAGCTCGATGCGGATCGCGAACTCCTCGTACACGGGGATGATCTCGATGGTGTCGCCGCGCACCCGGAAGTTGCCGCGCGAGAAGTCCACGTCGTTGCGGTTGTACTGCATGGCGATGAACTGGCGGATGAGGGCGTCGCGGTCGTAGCGTTCGCCCACCTGCAGGGCGACCATGTTGCGCAGGTATTCCTCGGGGGCGCCGAGACCGTAGATGCACGAGACCGTGCTGACCACGACCACGTCGCGGCGGCTGAGGAGCGAGTTCGTGGTGGAGTGCCGCAGTCGCTCGACCTCGGCGTTGATCGAGGAGTCCTTCTCGATGAACGTATCGGTCTGCGGGACGTACGCCTCGGGCTGGTAGTAGTCGTAGTAGCTGACGAAGTACTCGACCGCGTTGTGCGGCATGAGGTCGCGGAACTCGTTGGCCAGCTGCGCGGCGAGGGTCTTGTTGTGCGCCAGCACGAGCGTCGGGCGCTGCACCTGCTCGATGAGCCACGCCGTCGTGGCGGACTTGCCGGTTCCGGTCGCGCCGAGCAGCACGACGTCGGTCTCGCCGGCGTTGATGCGTGCGGCGAGCTCGGCGATCGCCTGCGGCTGGTCGCCGCTGGGGGCGTATTCGCTGACGACTTCGAACGGCCGGACAGAGCGGGTGGTCTGCATCACTCCAGCGTAGGACCGGCCTCCGACATCGGCTCCGGGTGGCCGACACGCCGCCACACCGCATCGGCCTGAGCGATGGTCTCCGCGATGTCCCCGCCGGTGTGCACGACGACGTCGGCGAGCGCGCGGCGCTCGGCGTCTCCGGCCTGGGAGCGGATCCGGGCGCGGGCATCCTGCGCGGTCATGCCGCGCAATTCGATGAGCCGCGCCACGCGCACGTCCTCCGGCGCCTCCGCCACCACCACGAGGTCCCAATGGTCGCCGGCACGCGCCTCCGCGAGCAGCGGCACGTCGTAGACGACGACGGCATCCGGATCCGCCGCGAACGCCTCGGCGAAGCGGCGCACCGACTCCTCCTGCACGGCGGGATGCACGATGGCGTTCAGCGCGGCGATCCGCTCCGGATGCCCGAACACGCGGGCTCCGAGCGCCGCGCGGTCAAGACTCCCGTCGGCGCGGATCATCGCGGCGCCGAACTCGGCCGCGATGGCATCCAGCACGGGCGACCCCGGCGACTGCACCTCACGCACGATGGCGTCCGCGTCCACCACGACGGCTCCGTGCTCGGCCAGCCGCGACGCGATGGTCGATTTGCCGGAGGCGATCCCCCCGGTGAGCGCGATGAGTGGCATGCATTCGAGGATGCCACGTCCGGCCGGCCGCTCAAGGTTCCGTCAAGATCGCAAACCTTGGGCCGTCCTGAGGTGCGCTTGGGGAGGCCTTGAGCGTGTCCTCATAGCGTCGGGTCATCGCGATCGGCACCGACCACCAGGATCCCCGCCGACGCACTCGCAGCTCCGAAAGGCATCCCCATGAACACCCCCGCCCCGCGCACCGAGCGCCGCTCCCGCAAGCGTCCGATCATCGCCACCGTCCTCGCCCTGACGGCCGTCGGCGGCATCGGCGCGGCCGCCACGAGCGCCGCCTGGACCGACAACGTCTTCTTCACCGCTCCGGCCCAGGCCGCCACCTTCGACCTCCAGGGCTCGCTCGACGGGAACACCTGGGTGCAGTCCGACAACCCCGGCAGCATCCAGCTCGTCGTCCCGGCCTCCACGTTCGCGAACCTGCTGCCCGGCCAGACCCGCACGGTCTCCCTCTACGTCGAGAACACCGGCACCGCCAACTCGGCCCTCGTCGCGAGCGCCGCCTGGACGTCGGGCAGCACGTTCACCACGAACCCCACGATCTCGGTCTCGCCGGCCTCGTCGACGCTCGCGGCGGCGAACGGCACCACTCCGACCACGACCACCGTGACCCTCACCGTGGCCGCGCCCGCCGATTGGGCCGCCACCAACCAGGGCAAGACCGGCAGCGTCGTCGTGACCGTCGCCGGCACCGCCACCTCCTGACCCGACCGCCCCCGGCCCCTCCCGACCTGAAACGAGAAACGACATGATCGCGCTCCGCCGCCTCGCCCTGGGCGTCCTCTGGCTGCTCGCCGCCGTGGGCATCGCCTGCGGCCTCGTCTGGGGAGCCACCGCCGCCGGCCTGATCAAGCCGCTCATCGTGATCTCGGGTTCGATGGAGCCGCACATCATGACGGGCGACCTGCTCGTGGACCGGCCGGTCAGCACCGGCACCCTCCGGCCGGGGGACGTCGTGAGCCTGCCGAGCACCCTCACCCACGATCTGGTGACGCACCGCATCCAGACGGTCTCCGCCGAGGGGGACGGCACGTACACGATCACCCTCAAGGGCGACAACAACACGTTCGCGGACGCGCTCCCCTATCGCGTCGGGGCCCAGGTCTGGATGCCGCAGATGCAGCTCCCGGGCGTCGGCGCCGCCCTGCAGCGACTCGCCGCGCCGGGCGTCGTCATCGCCTTCCTCGCGGGGCTGGCGGGTCTGCTCGGGCTGGTCTGGCTGATCCCCGCTCCCGGTCGGACCCGGGACGACCGCGAGTCCGCCGCAGACACCGTCCACGCCGACCACCGCCGCGAGACCGGACTCGCGACGGTGGGGGCACCGTGACGCCAGCGGGCATGTCCTCGGCGCGCCGCCGGCGCGGTATGCTCTGCGCGGCGGTCGCACTCGCGGCATCCGTCCTCGTGGTCGGCGCGGGCGTCACGGCCTCGCACGCCGTCACGAGCGCCGCGTGGACGGACCGGACGTCCGCGTCCGCGACGGTCACCTCCGGCACCTGGTCGGCGCTCGGATCGTGCACCGCCCTGAACAGCGCCGGCGCCGCGGTCGGGACCTGCGCGATCTCCACGATGATCTACGACGCCGCGGGCGGTTCCGGCAAGCACATCCGCACCTACTACGCGACGTTCTCGGTCTCGAGCACCTCGGCGACGTCGGTCGTGTTCCAGGCGAACCTGGGCGCGGCGACGGTGCGACTGGACACCAGTGCCGGTGCGTGGAACTGGTCCACCGCCATGACCCTGCCGGCGGCCCAGATGACACCGACCTCCCCGTGCGCGTCGCTGCCGTCGCTCACCGGCAGCGCCACGTCCGCGAACTGGACGCTGCAGCCCACCGTGACGTTCCAGCTCGCCGACGCCCGGTCCGCGTTCCAGGGTCCGCCGAGCTGCTCGTGATGAGGCGACCTTCATGATCGGCGCCGCGTTCCGGCAGGCGTTCACGGATATCCTGTCCGAGGTCTCGGAGGTTCCCGGGCTGGCCGATCCGGCTCCGGAGGGAGGGCGAGTGGACCGCGCACGCGTGGCGGTGGTGATCGAGGACGATCCGGACATCCGCTCTCTGCTCGCCGACGTCCTCGAGCAGGCGGGCTTCGCGGTGCACACCGCGGGCACCGGACTCGACGGCGTGCGGCTGGTGTCCGAGGTCGACCCGCTGGTCACGACGCTCGACGTCAACATGCCCGGCATGGACGGATTCGAGACGGCCCGGCGCATCCGCGCCGCAAGTTCGACCTACATCGTGATGCTGAGCGCGCGCACCGAGGAGATCGACGCGCTGCAGGGGCTGGATGCCGGTGCCGACGACTACGTCACCAAGCCCTTCCGTCCCCGCGAGGTGCGGGCGAGGATCGAGGCGATGCTGCGACGTCCGTCCGCACACGCGCTGGCTCCGCCGGTCGCGGCCGCGACCGGCGCCGATGACGACGCCGGATGGATCCGCCACGGCGGGCTGCGGCTGCACCCCGGCATGCGGATCGCGATGCTGGGCGACGCACCGCTCGACCTGACGCGCAGCGAATTCGACATCCTGGCCGCGATCCTGTCCGCGGGACGCCGCGTCGTCGGCAAGGGCGAGCTGGCCCTCATGCTGCGCGGAGAGCAGTGGACCGGAGCCGAGTTCCTGAGCGAGAGCGACGCCCGGGCGATCGAAGTGCACGTGGCGAACCTGCGTCGCAAGCTCGGCGAGTCACCGTCCGAGCCGCGCTGGATCGAGACGGTGCGCGGCGTCGGCTACCGCATCACGGCGCGCTGAGATCGGCCGCGCCGACGCGCACCGACTCGCCCGAATCGGACGCGGCCCGGCGTGCGGCCTCCCGCGCGCCGGCGATGAGCTGCGCGGGACCGGGCGCCCCCTCCGCGTCCCCGTCGTGGTCCGGACCGGCCAGGACGAGTCCGACGCCGATCACCGGGATGATCCCCGCCGCCACGTCGCCCAGGTCGTCCAGCAGCCCGCGGTGGACGATGCCCGCCTGCCGGCGGGCGTCGGGCTCCGACGAGACGGATGCCGCGAGCAGCAGCCCCTCCCGGCCGTCCTCGCCGACCAGTGCG